>NZ_CP017659.1:0-305909 GCF_015326965.1 Paenibacillus sp. JZ16 | reverse complement strand
CTCCAACTCGGATTGGTGACGAGGTGTGTAATCGAATCGGTCAGCAAAGTACTCAAACCTGGTTAAATAATCATCTAATGATTTCTCAAACTCTGCTAACTTCATGAATACTCTCCCCTGCAGATAGGTTAACTTCCGTATCAATGAACGCTGTGCCTTGTGCTACGATTCCAACAGAGCCTTCGATTTCCAGACGGGTCAGCCGGTCCTGCTCATAGAGTGCCTTTACAAGCATCGTCCCGCCGGGCTGATGGATATAGGTTTCGATATTGCGTTTATTCTTCCATGCTAAGTAAGCGCCTATGGAAGCCGTACCGGAGCCGCACCCTCTTTCCCACACCGCACTATTCAATGCCTGGACGTATATAAGCGGTGTTAGATGATGCGTCGTATTGTTGTACAACAGAATCCCAAGCATGCTTGTGTCTAGAAAGGGTCCGATGAGTTTGGCCAAGGATAACATGTTGTTCTTCATATCTGTGTCTATGCGTTCTACTTCAATCACGAAATGAATAAAGTCCTTGTATTTGACGACAACCATATCGATCGGGAAACGATCATCATGAAGTACCGTTTGTTCAATCTTCTCAGGAAGCGGCATATCGACTCGACATTGAAAATCCTCCCTATTTTTGGTTACCAGGCATGTCACTAGTCGCTCTGCTCCTGAAACCTCTAACCTTATTTCATTCGTTTCGTAATGTTCCAAACCATGTTCATTCGCCAGAAATGCGGCTAAGGCCATACAAGCATTACCGCAAAATTCACCCCCTGCCATTTGTAAAAACGCATCAGCTTCCTGGTTCATGGTTGGCTCGATAAAACCAACTTGTTCAGCATAAACGTTGTCATAAGACATAATTTTAGAAGCAATACGTTTATGTTCATCACGTGGAAGCATCGTGTTAATTAGAATCGTCATATTCTGTGTTGGATTGCATTTCACAAAATCGATCATCTGCTTCATCACGTTTCTGTGGACTCCCCTCTACTCCTAATTATGGTAGTTGGCTTGACCAGAATGTTAATCGTAATAATTACGATTAATGACGAAAAGAATATAGCATGGCATTTTGTAATAGTCAACAATTATTTCCATGGACACAACAAAAAAACCACTGGATTCCGTTTCGAATCAGCGGTTCAGAAAGTTTTTTCGAAATGCTTCAATCATCGCTTTCACTATAGGAAGGTTTCGAAATTTGATAGGATAAGCCAGATACAGCTCGTTGCTTACCTTGAAGGAAGGATAAATGATCTTTACCTGACGGTTGTGTATTGACTTTTCCAGCATATAAGTGGGGAGGACACTTATTCCCGAACCGTGTTCTATGGCGGCTAATATGGAATGAAGGTCCGGCAGAACGTGCATGATTTGCATATGTGGTCTTTTCTTGAAGTGTTCTCTCCATAATCTGCGTATGATCGGTAAATCACTGCCATAGCTGATCCAATCTTGAGCGCACAGCCAGGCTTCGAACCGGTCGGGATCTTCGAAGTCGATTTCTTTAAAATTATAGGGTGCAACCAGCACAAACTCTTCTTGAACATAATGGATATATTCAATGCCGGGAGCCAATATTTTTTGGGACGTTATAAGTATGTCGACCTTTTCTTCCAATAATAACTCCAAAATATGTGAGGCGACGCCAAAATGAGCAATCATTCGAAAGGGGAACTCCCCCAAATGGGGAGCTAGCTTCTCCCGAAAATATTCGTGGGCTGTCCCAATTCGGATGACGGGAGCTGTTACAGAAGTGTTCATCATGAATGTTTGCGTTGCTTCTTCCAAGGCTTCGATCAACGGAACCACTTGAGTATAGAGTTCTTTACCTTTTTCGGTGGGAACCATCTTTCTAGAGGTTCTTGTAAACAATGATTCACCCAGTTCGGCTTCCAATGCGGCAAGATGCTGGCTCATTGCGGGCTGAGTCATTAACCGAGTTTTGGCGGCTTCCGATACGGATCTATGTTTATAGATACTGATAAAGCTTCGGTACCATTCAAAATCCACCATTATATTCCTACCCCTTTGCATATGGACTCAATCGTGGTGTCCCTAATATCAGCGCAATGTCGGTCCATGCTGCGCTTTTTTTGATACCGGTTTGTTTACTACAATGATAGACTTCCTAATCATTCTACACAAAAGAAAAGCATGGAGGTCACTGTTTTATACAAACAGCAGCCTCCGTGCTCCTTATCCGAGTTTTTCAATAACAGCTTTGGTTACAGCCAGGGTAGACTGAGGATTCTGGCCTGTTATCAAATTCCCGTCAACTTCATGATGGGTAGTCCAGTTAGGCGCCGCCACGAAAACGGCTCCCAATTCCCGAAGCTTGCTTTCAAGTAGAAAAGGAAGAATTTCGCTAAGTCCAGTTTCCGCCTCTTCCCTGTCTGTGAAAGCATTCACCCGTTTTCCAGCAACTAGGGGCTGTCCATCCGATAATGTGACTCCTGTCAATCCAGCAGGTCCATGACACACTGCAGCGACTATTTTTCCAGCTTCATAAAAATTACGGACTAATTGATGCAGCATTTGTTCGTCCGGCAAGTCATACATCGTTCCATGACCACCCGGCAGGAAAATAGCATCGAAATTATGGGCAGAAACATCACGGATACGAACCGTGTTTTCCAGATGTACTGCTGCTTCCCATATCTCTTTCGGGGTATCCTCATTCACGCTGTTTGGATCTACTGGACTTTGTCCGCCGAGCGGACTCGCCACTGTAACCTGATAGCCCTTCTTTATAAACTCAATATAAGCTTCAGCGAATTCTGCTAACCAGATGCCCGTTTTTCTTCCGTCTTGTATATCTGAATGATTGGTAACGACAATTAGTATGCTTTTCTCCATTGTACTTCCTCCTTTTGTTGTTGGCTGTTTACAGAGATTATTCTACAAGCCGTCTTTTAATAAGACAAATTAGATTATTATACTAGTTGTATAAATATATTTATAGATTGATCTGCCAACCCACAATTGAGGCCACTTCAGTGCAAGAAAAAACCCTTCCAGCCTTTCGGTGAAAGAGTTGCAGCTGAGAACATGACTGATTTGATTATCTGTGGACTTTCGAGCTAGATCACTTTATGTATCTGTTCAACTTATAGCGAATGGACTATTCTGCACGACACTCAGCCATTCACGTGAAATCAATTGATGCCCGGCTGTCGTGGGATGAATGCCATCCCATATCCAATACTCTGCGCCTACTCGTTCTGCCGCATGATCAAACGCTTCTTGCAGGGGAACAAACAACGTTTCAAACTCTTGAGCCAATTGCCGGACAACTAGGCTATATTCATTCAACCGCTGACGCCATTCGTCCCAGTGTTGCACGGTGGTGCCCGTTTTCAGTACGAATGGCTCACATAACACCAGTCCCGTCTGTGGAAGCACTTCTTTCGTTTCCTCCAGTATGTGACGATATGCTTTTTCGAACCTGTCGGTAGCTCCGCTTGGCGAGCCTTCGATGATCCGGCCTGCGTCGTTAACGCCAACCAACATACTGATCAGGTCAGGTCGCAGGCTAATCGCATCTTCATTCCAACGCGCGTACAAATCCGAGACGCGATGGCCGCTGATTCCTCGATTGATGAACTGTGGCTGGCTTTCCGCTAGTTCATAGCCCAGCTCAGCAGCAATAAGATATACGTAGCCATGTCCATGAATATGATTAGGATCGTTGTCGCGCCCCCAATTCCCGTCCGTTATGGAGTCACCTTGAAACAATATGGTTTTGCTTGTCTTCGTCATCCTCTTCACTGTACCTTTCTTCAAATGGATTCGTGGAGCTATACGGATCTTTGACACGCCGAATGTTACCGCTTTCAAAATTACCCATTACATAATGATAAACCAAGCAGCGAAGCGAAAATACCCTAGCGATTAGTTTAAAAAGCATATCAACATTAGATATGAACTGGATATCTTTTGAGCTCATCGGCATCATGGTGCATTGCCACAGCATATCTAATAAAAAGCAGAAATACATCATAGATGTATGGTCATAGCCCCGTCAAGTAGACATTAAAAAAGAGATTTTATTAAGCGGCGACTTTTTCCCGAAACTCAATCGGGGAGAGGTCGCCCAGTTTGTTTTGGAAACGTTCCATGTTGTAAAACGAAATATACTCCGTAATTTGGCTCCTGGCTTGCTCCAGATTTTGAGGTCTCTCCAAATACAGTTTCTCTGTCTTTAAGTGGGAGAAGAACGACTCAATACAAGCATTGTCATAGCAGTTTCCACGCCGGGAATGGCTTCCTGTAAGCTTCTTCTCTTCAAGTAACTTGGCATAGGTTTGTGTTGTATACTGAAACCCTTGGTCCGAGTGGAGCAAGGAAGGTCCACATTTCAGTTTCTTCACTGTGTCTGTAACGAGTTTTAAGTCATTTCGCTCAGAGAGTTCCCACGCTACAATTTCATTGTTGTACAGATCCATCACCACGGAGAGATAAGCAAAATCATGCCCAATCCGGACATACGTAATATCCGTCACGAGCTTCTGCACAGGAGTTGTCGCTGAGAATTCCCGATTTAGGACATTACGGAACAGAACGGACGGTTTCCGGCCAGCAAATGGACGTTTCTTGCGAATCACGGAACGAATCTGAAGTTCTCTCATTAAGCGGCGTACCTTTTTGTGATTCACTACAAGGCCTTCTTTGCCTAACGCGGTTCGCATACGTTTGTAGCCGAAATAAGGACGAAGCCGATGAATGCTTAAAATATGTGCTTTCAGATCCGCATCCCGGTCTGCTCGTTTCTCTCTGAGGGCAGCATGTTTCTTCCATTTGTAGTAACCTGCACGCGAAATTTCAGCAATTTTACACAGCCAAACCACAGGTGCCCACTTGCTTATTTCTCGAACGGACTGGCACCGGGCTTCGAAATCCAACTTTCCTCTCCGTGCAAATTTGGATTGAGCTTTTTTAGATATTCTACCTGTGCTTTCAGATAAGCATTTTCTTCTTCTGCACTACTAAAATGCTTCTTCGTCCAACGTCCACGGTAATCCTCGAAACTCTCTCCATTTTGGCTTTTACGAACCCATGTGATAATCTGGCTCTCGCTCTTAATCCCAAACTTCTTCATGATCCGACTGTACGCCCAACCTTCTTCCACTCGCAGACGAACGGCTTCTTTCTTCGTTTCTTCGCTATATCGATTAAAGGTTTGGCCTTTCTTCGCTGACATAACAAAAATCCCCTCCGGTATCCAGTATTTGAGTTCATTGTAACATGTCCTCTTTTTTCACTGTCTACCATGAGGGGATAATACCAGTATTTCTGCTCTTTTCTGCTCTATCGGCCTGTATAAAATTAAGTTACACAGAGTATTCTGAGTTTCTATTGCTTGTTTTCTTTTGCATACAGGCTTTCTTCAGCTACCTGCGCTAACTCCTCTGCTTTGATACTAATCTCATGGATCGTTGCTGAGAATTCCTGAATCGCCCTTGACTGGGTATCGGTTAGCGTGTGGATATCGGAAAAAGCATGATTTAAGTGCTGCAAAAATTCTTGAATATTCTTCGTAATGCCATTAATCTGGTCCACGTTCTCTTTGGAGCTTGTCGCAAGCTTCCGAATCTCATCGGCAACGACCGAGAAGCCTCTTCCGACTTCCCCAGCTCTTGCTGCTTCGATAGAAGCATTAAGCCCTAACATGTTGCTCTGATCCGAAATCTCCTTAACAACGCTGGAAATCTTTCCAATCTGCTGCGCGCTGGAGCTGACATCCGTCATTTGGTTCGTTACATCAGTTACACGTTCGGTAAGGTGAGCAATCGATTGGCTGATGTCTTCAATGGACGCGGTGGTCTGTTCGACAATTGCCGAGAAACTCTCGGCCATCTCAAACAGCGCATTCGCTTTTTCAAGACTTGTCCCCATACCTACACCGCCGATAACCCTGCCCTGCTCGTCGTGAAGGGGGATCGCGCGTGCAGCTAGCGGAAATCCAAACAGCTCTTTCGGAACGACAGCCGATAAAGCTTTATTATTGCGGATGGCATCGGTTACGATATCCCCCTCCACTAGCGGGTCCCCAGGCTTGACATTCAGCGAAAAGGTTCTTCCCGGAATGTTGATGATAAGCTTCTCCGTATCATAAATGCCAATTGTGATGTCATCATTCGTAAGGCTTTTCAGCAATGGAGCAACCTTTACAAAGGCGCTGATCAACTCATGCTGTGTTTGCTCTTCAGTCACATTATTCATGCCTATCTCCCCCAACCCTTAATACGGAAATTTCCTTTGTCCGTAATGAACCGATATCCATTTCATGGTCGTAAATTCATCCAGGCTCCACTCCCCATTCAGACGACCCAATCCCGACTGCTTCTCTCCGCCAAATGCTACAATCGGCTCGTCGTTAATCGTGACATCGTTCACATGGATCATACCTGTATGGACCTTCTTCGCCAGCTCTACCCCGCGTTCAAGATTGGAGGTGTGAATAGCCCCGCTAAGCCCAAATCGTGTATCGTTGGCGATCGCGATTCCTTCCTCTTCCGTTTCGAACGGGATGATACATACTACCGGGCCGAACAATTCCTCTTGCGCTACCTCCATATCCGGTTTGACATTGACGAGGACGGTAGGCTCCACCATTCTGCCGGTGATTTTACCCCGTACCAGTGGAACTGCACCTTGCTCAATCCCCTTCTCAATCAGCTTCTCCAGCGTTTCTGCCTGTCGATGGTTGATGACGGGCCCGATAATGGTCTGCGGATCGCTCGGATCACCTGTTGTAAGGGTGGAGACCTTCTCTTTATATTTATCTACAAATTCCTGATAGATCGGCTTCTGTACAAGAATCCGGTTGGCCGACATACAGATCTGGCCTTGATGCGTGAATCTGCTGAACGTTGCCGCTTGTACCGCGTAACCGATATCAGCATCTTCCAGTATAATGAACGCGCTGTTCCCGCCGAGCTCCAGCAGCGGCTTTTTGAAGTGCTTGACGGCCAGCTGGCCAATATGGCTTCCAACCTTAGTCGAACCCGTGAATGAAATGATTCTCGGAATCGGATGCTCAACGAACGCATCGCCAATCTCCTTGATATCTGTCACCACTACATTCAACAGGCCCTTCGGTATACCCGCTTCTTCGAAAATCTTGCCGATCAGCGTTCCACCCGTAATCGGCGAATCCTCATGCGGCTTCAGCACGACGCCGTTGCCGGCACCTAATGCCGGGGCGACGGACTTCATGGACAAGAAGAAAGGAAAGTTAAATGGACTGATTACCCCAACCACGCCAGCCGGGATCCGATACAGTCGGTTCTCCTTGCCATCTTCAGTGGATGGTAAAATCTTTCCCTCCATTCTTAGGGGAAACGTTGCCGCTTCCTTAATCATATTTTTCACAAGACCGATCTCGAATGCCGCCTTCAGACGCGTTCCACCCAGCTCCTGAACAATAATGGACGTAATATCTTCCTCATGCGACTCCATATATTTAACAGCATTTTCAAGGATGTCGCGTTTACGGTAAGGGTTAACCTTATCCCATTCCAGCTTAGCTTGGTAGGCAGCCTGATAGGCATCATCAATGTCTGCAACACTCGCGATTTGAAAAGCCGTAATGACCTCATCATTATATGGATTGATGTCAGGCAGCGTTTTACCGCTTTTACCGTCTCGCCATACCCCGCCTATGAATTGTTTTCCCAATTTCGAATAATCCATATGCACCCTCCTGTGTCGAATAATTCCAACTGATATATTTATCGACTGAATACAGGGAATAGTTAAGTGAATTTTATTTGACCTCTTCTCCCTCCCGGGGAAGGAGTCTGCACGCTAATCATGACAAAACAATAACGCCTTAACCATAAGGTTAGGGCGTTATTGTTAGGGCGTTATTTTACACGTTCGATCGTCATCCGAGCAATACATCACCCAGCTTAGAAGGGGTTCTAACCAATGTTATACCGCTTCGAGAATCCGCTCAAACAAGATGTTGTTTTCCAGATGGATATGCTCGAAGGTGTCCTTTTCAAGCATGGCCAACCGTTGATAGACCAGCCGATACGTGCCGCAGGCATCCGACGGAAGTTCGAAATCAGCGGTTACTTCCCTGAGCTCTTGAAGCAATCTGCCGGCGTGAGCATGTTCATCTTCCAGCTCAGACACATGCGGCTTAAGCTCCGCTGCAGCTTGGTGGTTAGGCTCTGCAACAAATTTCAAGATAAGCGGGAATACATGCTCGTCCTCATCCATCGTATGCTCCAGCAGTTCTTTTTTCAGATCCGAGAAAAGCTCCTGCACCCGGAGAAGCTCGGGATGATGCTCTCCATGAACGCGTGCCAACTTCGTCACATACGGCGTTAAAGCAGGTAATTCATCCCGCAAGAAGGCATGATGTTTATGCTGGATGTATTCAATCAGTTCGGATTCCCTCAGTGAAGCCGGACGGCTTTCCTGATAATCGGCAAACTTGTTCTCCAGGGTTTGAACCTTCTCCAGTACGGCGGCAGGTTCCAAATTACGCTGTTTAGCTGCTTCTTCCAGTGGCACCTGCCCTCCACAACAAAAATCAATCCGGAGTGATCGGAATAAATCCGCCGTTTGCGGGATGGATGTAACAATATCGGATACCTGGCTCTGAAGCGTGAATGAACTCATAGTCAAACCTCCTTAGACTAAACCCCATCTTTGTGAACTATTTCACTCTTACAACCCAAGTATATGAAACTCCTGTCTCCGTACATGTGATTGCAGTCATACTGAAATGGAACACTATGTGAACGTTCAGGATCCGAGAACTACGGGAGCCAGAGCAGCACAAAAACAGGGATCTCACCATCCCTGTTTTGTGGATTCTGGAATAAAAGCATCATGATATCCAGCTTGATTCAAAATTTGAGGGCTTTAGAACTTATATAATCTCTTCTCTTAATGCCTCGGCATGCCGCAGCAGGATGTCCGCCGCCAGTTCTGACACATGTTTGCCCCGCTGTGCCCGGACCTCGTTCTCAAAGCTATCCATATTTCCCTTCTCCAGCTTCTTCGTCAAACTGTTGGCGATACCGGCATTCCCAATCTCTCCGCTGCTCAGGAACCGTTCGATCAAAGCGATCATATCGCCGGTGCTCGTAACCGTCTGAAATTCAATCTCAGCTACTGACGTATTGCCCGCAAGATCTGCTCCTTCAACGGTTAAGACATGACTCCCGAGCGGGAGCTGGTACAGCGGGATGGCTTCACCGGGTTGAACGGGATTACCGTCCAGCTTGATAACCGTCCGGCTGTCGTCGACGCCGGAAACGGAATCGCTCATTTCAATGATCGGCGTCCAATCCCTGGAGACATTCCATCCTCCCTCCTGTACCGGTGTTTCTACGTAAATATCCGGTGGGGACAGATCCATATTCAATACAATGGATCGGATGCTTTCCTCAAGACCTGCAGCGTTGACGGAGCGATAGTATATCGCAGCCGCGGCCGCTTCCCGGTCCAGAACGATCGGCCCCGAGTAAGGAGTCCAGGTGATACCGTCTAAACTGTAGACGGTTTCGGTAACAGTTGAACCGTCGTCTTCCGCACTCAATTCAATGGTAACCGGCACCGTATACCAGCCGTTCAGGCCGTTCGGTGTTTCCGGTGTTATTTTGGACGATGTGTGCGGAGGTGTATCGTCTTCTTCCCCGTAAGGCTGCGGAAGAACAGGCATTCTAGTCGGATCCCAACCATCCGATCCCTTCATCATCATTGGAATCGTGTACAGATTCGCTTCCTCCGGCGTGAGCTGCTTCGACCAATTCGCGCGGGCTTCGGCTGCCGCACCAGGTCCGGTATTGTTATATTCATAGTATTTGGCGGTTTTCTCGTTATCCGGTCGTCCCCAGTTATGCCAGCCTTTATCGTGCACGATTCCTTCCATTTCCGTGTTCATGAACAGCACATGGGCAAAGGGTCTCCATGGTCGCCCGAGGTAGACATCTTCGATTCCGTCCGCTCCTGTAATCTTGCTGTTGAGGAACAAATATCCGTAGGGCTGATTTTCCGGCGTGCTGGCAGCGGTAATATATCCGCCTGAACGGACATTGTGAATGACGCTCTGGTCAAACACGGCGATTCCAGGTCCATAGATAAAATCCACCGCTCCTTCAATATAACTGTTCTTCACATACACCCGTTTCCCGGCATTGTTCACAAAGAACGTATCCTGATAACCGATCATGCGGACATGCTTGAAAAAGGCCCGATCTCCCCGAAGGTCCAGCGCAGGCGCCGGGCCTTGAGGACCCGCTCCATTCGCAAACGTGATGTTCTCGGCGGTAAAATCATCGGATTCGACGGCGGTGGCACGTTCATTGAATCCGGTGCCCGTTATCCCGGTGTAGGTAATGACCGTATCTTCCTTGCTCTCGCCAATAAAACTCACGGCATGCTTCGTCTTAGGAACGGTAACCTGCTCCTCATAGATTCCATTACGGATATAGATTATCGTTCGGTCCGTATTGCCATCCGGGATGGAGTCCACCGCGGCTTGAACGCTGGTAAACATGCCTGTGCCGTCTTTCGCCACGACGATGACGGAAGCAGGTGTTGCTCCTTGAGGATCGCTTCCGACGCCCGGCCCGTTCTCGTTTACCGACTGCACCGAATAATAATAAGTTGTGCCGGCAACGACATCCGTATCGATAAATTCGGGCTGCCGCAAATCGGAGGCGACGACACTTCCTGCTTCGCTTCTTGATTCCGACCTTCTGATTTGATAAGAAGCTGCACCTTCTACGGCTGACCAGGACAGCTTGACGTGGTCTTTGGCCGGGTTTAGTCGAAGATCACCCGGAGGCGGCGAGGTATTCGCAGGGAATGGAATGACCCGAACCGCTTCAGAATTCGCGCTGGAGGCGGTGCCGTTATGTGCGGAAACAACATAATAGTAGGCCGTCCCGTTCTCCAAGCCGCTTTCCTCATAGCGGATATCCTTTACTTGATCGGCAATGACCTTGTATGGGCCGCCGAGAACGGTGCTTCGCTTGATCTGATAACTCGAAGCATCGGGTGAGGCATTCCACGAGATCACCGCCGATGCATCGCCGGCACTCGCTTTAACATCCGCTGGCGACTCTAGCGGCGCCACCGGACGGACCTCGACCGGGTCGGACGCCTCGCTTTCGCCGGCAACGCTTGTCGCCGTCACCGTATAATAGTAGACTTTACCGTTTACAAGCCCCGTATCTCTAAAGAAAGGCTCTTCTGCGCGTCCTGCCTCAATATAAGGCCCTTCCTGACTTTCGCTTCGCTTCACCGTATAGGTGACCGCATGCTCCACCGGCTGCCAGGTGAGATCAGCCTGTGTGTTGCGGCTAAGTCCCGCGAGCTCCGTCGGGGCTTGCGGCTTCACGGCATTCACCGATGGCGTAACACGCACTTGGTTCGAGGGATCGCTTTCTCCTAAATCACTCACGCCGGTAACCACATAATAATAAGTGGTTTCGTTAATTACGCTTGTATCCGTATACGATGGATTGGAAGCACTCAGATCGGATGCCACGGTCTCGTACGGCCCCCCGTTTGTCGTGCTTCTTTTGACGGTATACGATAAAGCACCTTGGGCGTTATCCCAATCCAGCTGAACCTTCCCGTTCCCAGGGATCGCCCGTAGTCCTTTAGGTGCGGCTGCCGGTTCCACGTATACCTTGATGTTGTCGAAGTAATAAGTTCCCTTGCCGGTTCCGGGCGTTCTGCCGAACAATGCGCTACCTAGCCCTAATGTCCGCATATCGTCTCTAAACTCAACTTGCTCGGCTGCCAGTGCGTTGTCTACGTAAATATCCATGGTGTTAGCCGCCGCATTGGCAATGACCTTCAGATTGTACCAGCGGTTAGCGGCCGGAAGGTCGGTTAACTTTACGTCTTGCCCATTCTTGTTCTTGTAAACCAGGGCGTACGCATCCTCCTGAATCGGTAACTGCGGCTTGCGCACCTCAAGAGCAATCGGCGTCTTGGTACCTTCTGCATCCTTAATCTGAAGCAGCACCGAAGTGCCGGGC
The DNA here is from genome assembly GCF_015326965.1 of Paenibacillus sp. JZ16. NCBI lineage: Bacteria > Bacillati > Bacillota > Bacilli > Caryophanales > Paenibacillaceae > Paenibacillus > Paenibacillus sp. JZ16. The sequence continues at coordinate 293,891 of NZ_CP017659.1, read as the reverse complement.
ATGGCCGGTGACATGAAATCCGTCTCGACGACTACCGTACCCAACTGCTGCGGGAAGCTGATTGTAAACCCTGTGCTGCCTACTGCATTATCATATACCTTTAGCGCCTTTTCTGAATCGTTACCCGTAGAATTGAAGGGAACTTCCTCCACGGTGACCGTATGATCCGCATCCTGAGGCTCCGGGATCACGCCATAACCGTCAGGTACGGAGCCAGCTTCAAGGTTTTCAAAATCATCGTTCACATAATATACGGTTTTCGGGCCGCTGCCTGTATCTGCCGATATATTGATGTTAGTAAATGTCGAGGTATTGTATTTCCACGTCTCATTGTTCACTTTGGCCGCATCCGCCACGAGTCCGACATAGGCTTGCTTAGGCAAATCGACTTGGACGTTTCCGACCGTGGTCCAGCTGGTTCCATCTTGAGAGATCATTGATGTGAATTGGTTATCCTTGCGGACAAGCTTGATCCAATAAGGCAGCTGAAATTGCTGCTCCGGCTGAATTCTCGCAACCTCTCCGCCCTCCTCTGCTCGACTCAGGGTAACACCTCTTTTCCCCGTACGAATATAAGGGACAACAAGGGAGACGAATGGAGCATCCTCCTTCAGGCTCTCGCGGAACATGATGCCGGCTTCTGCTTCCTCGTTCGTTGGGGTAATGTATTCAACCCGGGCCACAATTTCAGCGTCCCCCTCGATCTCCTGATAGGCAAAATGAAAGACGTCCTTCGCTCCGCCGATATCGCCTGCTGCCTTGACGGTCATCTCGCCGAGGGCATCACCAAGCTGGGTGTGTCCCGGTATTCCCGGACTGCCTATATCGGCCGACTTCCAAGGCTCGATGCTCCCTTCGGTGTTCGCATGAACGACCACGCTCGTCGAGAACGCCATCGTTCCCGTATCGTCGATCGCTTTCGCGGCCCAATAATGGGTGCCGTCCGCAGCGTCCGTCCACTCATAGCGGAACGGCATGCTGTCGTCCTCTCCAACCTTCTCTCCGTTCCGGTAAAACTCGACCTTCGATACGCTTCCGTCTTTATCGGACACGGACGCTTCAATCGTCACGTTCGATCCGGCTTTGACCACCGTGTTGTTTGCCGGAGCGGTAATGACTGCAGAGGGATTAGCTGATCCGTTTCCCGTCATGGAATTCAAATACAGCTCCAGATTCGTGTATCCTTCCTCATTTGCCAGATTGCGGTCACTCGGATCTCTCGGGTCCAGCCCGCGAGCGATCTCCCAATCATTCGGCATACCATCATGATCATCATCTTCTAACGTGGATCTGACCATCTCTACTAGCGGATATCCGCCTACTTCATTCTGAGAGTTGATATGCATGCCGGTTCGGTGAATAACGTCATGGATGATTCTGGCATCGACGGCATCCCGTTTCGGCAGGGTGGCTCCGGCGCTTTGCATAACCGCTGCATAAGCCCCTTCGGCGGATTCGGTCGGCAGTGGATTGGCAAAGGAAGCGGGAGTTTCCAGCTTCACGTAATCCGGATACTTATGAACGCCAGACCAGTTATCCTGAGTATATTCCGGATTGCCGTCCATAACGTTGCCGTCAATATAGTAGCTCCCGGTGCTCTCCGCATTCATAAACCGAACCACTTCCGTTTCAGGTCCGGGCTTGTAATAATTGTTGATCATATTGGTAACCGCGCCTTTGCCTCCGTACGAAGCAAAGAATCCCCAGTTGTAAACAACGTTATTGCGGAAATCATGGGAATTGCCTGCCGTGCTGTCAAACGCCGGGTTGCGGCTGGAGTTGTGGGCGATCAAATTATGATGAAAGCTGGTGTTCTTGCCGCCCCATATCCCGCCGTAGCCGTGTCTGCCTTTGACATGTTTGCTAATGTGTATGGCGTCTGCTATGATCGACCACTGCACCGTGACATTTTCGTTACCGTAAGGGCTGAGCACTTCGTCGACGGACCAGCTGAACGAGGAGTGGTCGATGATAATGTTTTTCTTATACCGTCCGCCAAAAGAGTCTGCTTCCGTTTCATTCATATCGCCCAGACGGAATCGCATATAACGGATGATCAGGTTGTTTCCATCAAAGGACGTTGGATACCCGATGACCGTAATTCCATCGCCCGGCGCCGTTTGGCCGGCAATCGTCAGATTGTCTCCGAGAATCTTAAGGGGAGATTTCAGCTCGATGACGCCGCCGACTTTAAATACAACGGTCCGGTTTCCAGCACTGACCGCATCACGAAGCGAGCCTGGACCCGAGTCGGCCAGCGTCGTTACCTCGTACACGTCGCCGCCCCGGCCGCCAGTCGTATACTTTCCACCGCCTTCGGCACCCGGAAATGCCGGCGTTCGCGAGGAATTGGACGAGGTTACGGTTTCAGGGCTTTCCTCAGCATAAGCGGCTCCGCCGGAAAAACTTGTAAACAGCATGGTGAGGACAAGCATTTGCTTTAACCATTTTGCTGCTATCAATTGCGTACCTCCTTATCATTTTGAAATGCTTGCAACGGTTATAATTCGATCACCTCCTTTCTAAGCCTTATTGAATCCAACAGCAAAGCTACTTGATCACGACCTCCTCCGGTTCCACTTCAGAAGAAATCATAATCTGCCTAGCCTTATCGGCCTTCAGCCCCGAGCATTCGATTTGCCTGGACCGTTCCCCGGTCACCACCAGCAGGCGGTCATCCTGTGAGCCCCCTTCTCCGCTGACATTCGCCACCTGAGCATTTCGGCTTTGGTGAAAGAGAAGCAGCTGATTTTCCTGATTACGAAGGACGATGTCCTGAATGCTGAGGTTCTTTCCATTTCGGCATACAATGCCTTCCCGACTTGTGATGGCCGACCTCTTCACCGTCAAGTTCTCCACCGGCATCTCCGGCAAGCCGTTGATGAGCAGCGCAGTGTGCGCACCGCTGCACACAATATCCTGAATGACAATATTCCGGAACACGGGGGTTTCCTCGGTAACGGGCAGCATCACTTCCGTTTGATACTCGCCGGAGCCGGCTTTCCCTTCGTAATATAAATTGAAGGAGATCGCATCCCCGTCGATATCCCGCATCCGGATCCTTTCAATGAAGATGTTCTCGACCACGCCGCCGCGACCGCGGCAGCTTTTAAAACGAATGCCGATATCGGTGCCGATGAAGGTGCAATCGGATACGTATACATCCTTGATGCCTCCGGACATTTCACTGCCGACCACGATGCCGCCGTGGCCGTGATAAACGGTGCAGTTCCGGATGCTGATCCGCTCACTCGGCTTTCCCAGCAGGCGCCCGGCTTCATTTTTACCGGACTTCAGACAAATCGCATCATCTCCTACATCAAACGAGCTGTTTTCCACGATTACGCATTTGCATGAATCGATGTCCAGACCGTCCCCGTTCTGGGCATACCATGGATTCCGGACGGTAATGTTCTGAATGGTAATCTGCTCTGATGCCCAAGGATGCAGGCACCAGGCTGCGGAGTTTTGAAAGGTCGGGCCGCTGAGCAGGATCCGCTTGCATTTTCTAAAGCTGAGCAGATTGGGCCTCAGGTAGTCTCTCACAGGCGCATAGTCATGTGGATCCTCGCTGCCTGTCTTTTCGATCCGGGCCAAGTTCTCCTTCCCGTCCCGGGCAGCCGGCGTTGGCCACCACAGTCCCTCGCCATCCACGACACCACCGTTGTGAATTAAACGATCCCACTGGCTTTCGGTCAGCTTCCCTTGCTTAACCGGCCTCCAGGCTTCGCCGCTTCCGTCAAAGATGCCGCTGCCGGTAATCGCGATATCCTCCAGCCCTTCTCCATCGAGCGGAGACTGGCAGCGGAACATCTGCCGGCCCTCATAAGTAGACATCCGGATCGGATAAGCTTCGAATTGCTTGCTGAACACAACAAGCGCACCGGCAGAGGCGTGAAGCTCAATCCGGCTCTGCAGGGTCAATGGACCGGTGTGCCAGATCCCGGGAGGGATGACCACCTTCCCACCACCGGCCTTAACGCAGGCTTCAATCGCTTGATGAAATGCCTCGGTGTTGTCATATACGCCGTCTCCAACGGCTCCATAGTCCGTAATCGTTACGATATACTCCGGGATCACTGGCAAGTCAGGACATATCGCTTCTTCTGTTTGTTTGATCATGTGTACCTCCGTATTTGTAAGATTGCTTATTCGATTTATACCGGCAGGACGATATACCTTCCGCCTTGTTCGGTAGGCATTTCGATAACATGGCCATGGCGTTCCATCGGGACCTCTATTCCATCCGGGGTTAAAAAAACTTCTGCTCCTCTGAAAACTCATACTTTCTTTCATCTTAAAAATTGTTGCCGATTGCGTTCAAAGCCCTTGAAGATCGGCTGCAGGCATGATATATAATTTTCTACGATCACAATCGGTGGTAATCCAACCATGCGAACTAAGGAGTTAATGAGGAATGAATGACCGGCTGCAGCCCAAGTACCACATCGGAGACCATGATTTCTCCATCCAATACATGTCGCGAAACGGTTCCAGCAGCATGCCCCGTCCGCATGAGCATCCCTACTTCGAGCTGTATTACTTGCTTAACGGTGAGCGGGTCTACTTCATGGACGATAACGTGTTTACCGTCAAAAAAGGGGACATGATGATCGTGAACCCGCATGATCTCCACTCAACGGCAAGCTCCGATAAGCTGACCTTCGAGCGGGTGCTGATCAGCTTCTCCAGAAGCTTCATCGAACAAGGCGATGCCGGCGTCGCCAAGCTGCTCGATCATGGGACGTCCAGACTCGTTCGCATTCCGCTGAAGCATCAGCCCGAAATCGAACGGCTGCTCCTCTCGATGCTCGCAGAATGCCAAACGGAGCAGACTCACTACAGCTCATTGGTTCGCGCATGGATGAACGAGCTGCTCATCCGCCTTCATCGGATCGAGACCACGCTTCAATTTCAAACCCATGAATATGAGCATCCGATGCATCAGAAAATTTCAGAAATTGCCCAATACATCAAATCCAATTATCATGAAAGACTTACGCTGGAGCAGGTCGCCAAGCAGTTTTACATCAGCCCTTCCTATCTCAGCAGAGTGTTCACCAAGCTGACAGGCTTTCACTTTCGCGAATACCTGCAGGTGGTACGAATTCGCGAAGCACAGAAAATGCTCGTGAACAGCAGAGAATCCGTACAATTCATCTCCGAGCAAGCCGGATTTGAGCATATTGCCCACTTTAATAAAACCTTCAAAAAAATCGCGGGGACCACGCCTCTTCAGTACCGCAAGCGTCATGGATAGAATCGGGGCTGTTCCAAAGTTGTTACCGTCTTGGAGCAGCCCCGTAATCTTTCTCTTTCTATATCTCTCCTCTTCCAACCCTAAACCAGTCGATATCCACATACCCTCTATCCGCTTGTTCTTCCGTACTTGCCGCGAACAATCCGACCTTGGCACCGACCCAGTGCCCCTTTTCGGCTTCGAACTCCCTATCTCCGCACGGCAAGAAAGGACCATCGGCAGAAGCAAAATAGAAGCGGCATTGAGCACCGGGATGAACGGTCACCCGAATCGTTACCTTCCCTTCATCCAATCCGTCGGACCACACCACATTCTCCTCCGAGCCGTTCCCTTGGGCCTGGATGATTTCCATGCCGGAGCCGTCCGCCTTCATCTGAATGGCCGCATAAGCGAATGTTCGTCCGAATACGATCAAGCCCGCCCGTTCACCAGGCTTTAGCGCCGTTCCATCCAGTTTGGCTTCCGCATGAAATACTTCCGCCGGGAATTTCTGCATCAGCAAGTGAGGAGCATCGTAGATCGTGCGCGAAGGCTGGTTCTCCGGCACCGGGAAGGCGAATAATCGCAAATGGCTTTCCTCCTCGAATGCATACCAGGCCGGATTCGGATTAGCCTGCCACTGCCACTGAAGGCCAAGCTGAGCGTCTTCGAACTCGTCTGAATCGTCCGGTGCCTCAATCCTGTGTTCCCCGCCGACGTTTGGCTTCGGATAACGCAGAACCGGTTCGCCGATCCCGTCTCCATTCGTATCGGCACCCATTTCCGGCCAATCATCCACCCAGCATATCGGCTGCAGATGAACAATTCTTCCGTAGGCCCCTTTGTCTTGAAAATGCATAAACCAGGATTCTCCCGAATCCAGCTCTACCCAACCGCCCTGATGCGGGCCGTTAATCGGGCTATCGCCTTGATGCAGTACGATTTTGTCTTCATAAGGGCCAAAGACCGAGGTTGACCGAAGCACGGTCTGCCACCCCGTTGATACTCCCCCAGCAGGCGCAAAAATATAGTAATAACCATTTCGTTTATACATCTTCGGCCCTTCCATCGTCGGATGACGTTCGGTCCCGTCGAAGACAATCTGACCTTCATCCAAGAGGCGCTTTCCGTCCGGGGACATCCGGCACATTCTTAACAGATGCTTGATGCCGCATCTACTTTTGGCAAACGCGTGAACCAGGTAGGCCTGGCCGTCATCGTCCCAGAACGGACACGGGTCGATCAAGCCTTTCCCCTCTTGAACCAGATGCAGAGGCGTCCAGCTGCCTGCCGGGTCCGCAGCTGTGCTCATCATGATGCCGACATCCGGATCCCCGTAGAACACCCAGTACTTGCCGTCATGGAACCGAAGGGCCGGAGCCCAGACGCCGTTCCCATGTTGAGGGACGTCATAGCCCGGCAGCTCCATCCGGGGCAGCACATGATTAATAATCCTCCAGTTAATCAAATCCTTCGAGTGCAGAATCGGCAGTCCCGGCAGATGACCGAAACTGGAGGCCGTCATATAGAAATCTTCCCCGACCCGGATCACATCCGGATCCGAATAATCCGCATGAAGCACCGGGTTCACGAACGTCCCGTCTCCCTGATCCGACAACCATGATTTGTTCTGTAATGCTTGCAGCGATGACGATGAGTGCATCATTTAGTTCCTCCTCCTATCACGAATCTGCTAACCGCTCCATTTCCAGACTGGCAAGGATGAAAGGCGCTACGCCAATCTGGGCGTCGGACACCACTTGTTCACTGATGTAATATTCATACGAGCCGTTGCGGTCATCGCTGAGCCCCGCTCCATGACATATGGAATGAAGATGCACGCCGGTTTTGCCAGCCTCAACAAACCGCTGGATCAAACCTTCGTAAGCCCGCTCCGCAACAGGTCTTGAAGGCTGTTCCAGATACTGGAGCCGAACGCCCTTGGCCAAAGCGTAAATAAACATGGAGGAGCCGGAGGTTTCAAGATAATTGCCTTCCCGGAAGCCCTGATCGAGCACCTGGAACCACAGCCCGCTCTCTTTCTCCTGATAACGTGCCAGCGCTCGGCTTAGGCGTTCGAATATGCCAATCATCGTACCTCGCTTCGGATGATCTACCGGAAAAAATTCAAGACTGTCCACTAGCGCCATCGCATACCAGCCCAAGGCCCGGCTCCAAAAATGCGGGGACCGCCCGCTTTCCGGATCGGCCCATACCTGTTCCTTCGCTTCATCCCATCCGTGATAGAGCAGGCCCGTCTTGGAATCCCGGGTTCTACGCTCCACCAGCAGAAGCTGGTGAGCTACCTCGTCGAACAGTTCAGGCTGGTTATAAGTTTTGGCATACTGGGCCAGAAACGGCGATGACATATAGAGCCCATCCAGCCACATCTGAAACGGGTATACTTTTTTGTGCCAAAAACCGCCGTCCGTCGTTCTGGGCTGGCTGATCAGCTGGGCGGCTAGCGTATGGGAAGCCTTTTCATAACGGGAGTCATGAAATCTGGCACTTAGCGCAAATAAATTATTCCCCTGGTTGATCTGGTCCAGATTATATTCTTCGATTCTGTACCCCCGAATGTCCCCATCAGCCTGAACAAACAGATCCATATGCCGCTTCATGAAATCAAAATAATCGTCCTTGTTATAAAAGTCCCCTGTGCGGGCGACCGCCATGAGCATCATCCCGGGAACATACGCCCACCGGCGGGCAATTTCCGGGTGAAGTCCCTCGCTGTCCGCTTGACGGAGAATGGTTTCCGCCGTCCGGACGGACCAATTGTTCTCTTGCTTCAATACCGCCTCACCTCAATATCCTTGGAAGATTTAATCTCAAGCCTCATTATAAAGAAACATAAACGATAAAAATTCCGGATTTGATGCTGAATCAATCGCGTTTTTTGCATTTTATGCTCTGTTTCTCTGTTTACTTTCCCTCTAGAAAACAAGTCTAAGAAGCTGTTTTTTTTCAAATCCGGCAAAAAAGGCAAAGAATGACTCGATTTAAACATCGGAGATGTTTTTATTGGAATCTCCAATTCGATAACATAGATATAAAATCCATAGAGGAGCGTGTTCATCGATGAAAATCACAGTAGATCCCAGCGGACAAGGCGACTTCGTGACGGTGCAATCTGCAATCGACTCGATTCCCGAACAGTCCGATTGTCTTGTCATCATCGAAATTAAAAAAGGTGTTTACCGTGAGAAAATCAACATTCCTTCATCGAAACCAGCCATCCGTATGATCGGTGAAGGACCTGAAGAAACGATTCTTACATATTCGGATAACGCCCACACCTTAGATGAAGATGGACAACCCCTCGGGACCTTTCGCAGCGGAAGCTTCTATATCTGCGCAAATGATTTCAGCGCCGAACAATTGACCATCCGCAATGATTCCGGTCCTGGGACGGGTCAGGCAGTCGCTGCCTTTATCGATGCCGACCGGGTGTCCTTTCAGTATGTAAAACTTGAAGGTGATCAAGATACGCTCTATGTGTCCGGCGGACGTCATTTCTTTGCCGAATGTTATATCGAGGGCGATGTCGATTTTATATTTGGGCCGGCAACGGCCGTATTCGACCGGTGCACCATCCACTGCAAGCGGTCCGGTGGTTACCTGACCGCAGCCAATACGCCGGAGGAAGCGGAGTTTGGCTATGTCTTTATCGATTGCAAAATCTCGGGAGCACCCGGTGTTGAGAACGTATACCTTGGCCGGCCTTGGCGTGCTTATGCCAATGTGGTGTTCATCCGATCCGAGATGGACGGCTCCGTTCATCCACAGGGCTGGCATAACTGGAACCAACCGGACCGTGAAGAAACATCGCGTTATGCCGAATTCGGCAGCCGCGGCCCCGGAGCATCCCCCTCCTTGCGGGTTGCGTGGTCCAGGCAGCTCACTGAGACCGAGGCTAAACGGTTTACCATCGAACATGTGCTCAGTGGCCAAGACCGTTGGTATCCGCCCTACACTCCTGGTACATCCAATCAGACGAGAGGTTGATGATGATGACTGCACTGGCTCGAGTCCGTCCGGAGGACGTCGGTATTCCTCCTTCCGCCATTCTCCGCTTTATGGAGGATATGACGGAAAGGAATATGAACCTGCACAGCTTTATGCTGCTTCGGCATGGCAAAGTAGCTGCCGAAGGTTATTACTCCCCTTTTCACAAGGATTTAAGGCATCCGATCTTCTCCGTCAGCAAGAGCTTGACATCGGCAGCCGTCGGCATTGCCATCGGTGAAGGACGGATCTCCCTGGAGGACAAGGTCATTCATTTTTTTCCGGATAAGCAGCCGGAGACCGTACACCCGTACACAGCCGATATGACCATCCGGCATCTGCTGAGTATGCAAACCGTCCACCGAAAATCAACCAATAAAGAGGCCCGGGATATCGTGTTCGAGTATCTTCATACGCCACCGAGTCATCCCCCGGGGACCGTCTTTGCCTACGATACGACAGGTACGCATACGCTCTGCGCCATACTCCAACGGGTTACGGGGACAACCGTGCATGACTATCTCGATGACCGCTTGTTTCAGCCCCTCGGGATGCAGGATATCGAGTGGGAGACCTGCCCGCTCGGAATTAACCAGGGCGGCAGCGGAGCCTATTGCACCACGGAGGATCTGGCCAAATTCGGTCAGCTCTATCTGCAGGACGGGCTGTGGAACGGAATCCGGATCCTGCCGGAGGGCTGGGTAGAGTTAAGCACGTCCAAGGTCGTTGATAACTCCAGCGCCGGAATTCTGCTGGAAGGACGAAGCGGGTACGGATACCAGTTCTGGCGAGCCAGGCGTCAAGCCTACTGCGCTTTCGGCGCAGGCGGGCAATTCGTCCTTGTCATCCCAGACCATGACGCCGTTTTTGTCTCGACGGCCAACACCATGCTGAACCGGGATGAACACCAAGGAATCCTCGATTGCGTTTGGACCCATCTGGTTTCTTCCATGCAGGAGCCCTGCCCTTTCGATGATGCCGGTTATGACCGGATGCAGAAGCGTCTGAGCGCCTTGAAGCTCCATCTGCCGGATGGAAGCTTGATCTCCAGTACAGCCGTGCAGGTCTCGGGGCAGCAATATCGCCTAGCTGCTAATGAGCCGGGATGGACAGGTTGTCATTTTACGTTCAGTGAGCAAGCATGCGAGCTCACCTTCATTCATGAAACCGGTCGTCCCCGTGTTGTATGCTCCATGAATGATTGGCATATCGGTCCTGACCCTTTTTTCGGCCTTCCCTCCGCCTGTGGTGCCGTATGGGCAGACCCGTCGACCTGCTTGATCCACATTCAGCTGCTGGAACAACAGCAGATGTTTATCCTTACCTGCCGTTTTGACCGCGATGGTCTTGTGCTGCAAATCAAGCCGGCTGGCGCGCTTAGAACGAATCATCTTGATCTCGTGCTAATTGGAACGAAAATGGACAGCCCATGAACCGAGTGCTCCTAATTTGCCTCATTTATATAAGTTGAATGTGTGGCCTATAAGGCAGCCGTGTGAAATGTTCTTTCGATCATTAATACAGATATATTAGTAGTGAGAGACAAAGCAGCCAAGGACACCAAAGGCACTTCCTTTTACTTGCCAGCTTTGTCTCTCGTTTACATTGCTCCTCAATGACCGCTATTTTTGATTCGTGTTAGATTCTTTATATTCTGCAGCCATTTGATCTCCGCCGCTCTTTCTCCATTTCTCCACTTCCGCCTTCCAGCCGGCCTCGTCAATCTGCCCCATAATGAACTTGGTTTGCGCATCGGTGATGATCTGCTCCAGCTCTCCGCCGCGTTCATTGTAAGTCGTCGATTTCAGGGTAAGCGCCGGATTCGGTACAATGTAATTCTCGTTCTCATACACGATTTGTTTGTTCTTGTTGAACAGCTCCGTTCCTTTCGGTTTCTTCTCCATGTTGTACAAATCGCCCCGTTGTGGAAACGTATCGCGATAAGGCTTGACTTCTTGAGCGTCCTTATCCGCATCGATCGTTACGGTATAATCTCCTTCGACTTTGTAATGCACGCCTTCGATGCCTTTATTAATAACATTGACCATCTCGGGATCCAGCAGCTTGTCAACGAAGGTCAGCACTTTAGCCAGTTCTTCTTCAGACTTGACCGTCGATCTCGGGATTGCCAGGAAGCCGGTATTTCCGCTTTCCCCCGGAACGCGAATGCCTTCTGGACCTTGCAGCGGAGATACGTCGACAACCGCTTCCGGAACAACCTTCTCCAGCTTGGTTTGCAGCGATTGACCGTTACCGCCGGAGATCCGGATATTCGCGCGGCCCGATTCATACACCTTATTGAGCTCGGAGGAATCAACCACGGCGAAATCCTGATTAATCAGCTTCTCTTCATATAATCTTCTAAACAGCTTCATGACATCGAAGAACTGCTCGGATACAAACTCCGGATAGAAATTGCCTTGCTCGTCGATGCCCCATTTATTAGGTGCGCCTTGGGAAACGGCAAGCCGGGTCAAGGTCGATGCCGTACCCTGGTTATAGCCTTTGTCGAGCATCATTCCGTAGGTGTCCCTTTTTCCGTTGCCATCCGGATCCTCCTCCGTGCTGAATCGGATAATTTCATACCAATCATCCAGGGTGACAGGCTCCTTCAAGCCGGCAGCATCGAGCCAGTCCTTGCGGTAGCTGACGATCGCCCGGCCCATGTCCCGGAACAGGGGGATGCCGTACACTTTTCCGTTCACGCTGATGTTGTCGTAATAGGCCTGCGGCTGCGCGGCCAAATTCGGGTAATTTTTCAATTGCTCGGTGATGTCCCAGAACAGATCCGCTTCGAGCGAGCTGATCGTCGTTGGCGTATAGTTCAGCTTGATGAGCTTCGGAAGCTCATTGGAAGCGACCATGACGTTAACCTTCTCGTCGTATGCGGAGTAGGGAATCCACTGAATCCGCAGATCCGTATTTGTGTATTCGCGTATTTTTTCCTCCATCTGATTTTTCGGGTCGGGTATTTCCCCAACCTGATTAACCACCAGCGTAAGCGGATAAGGTCCGTCGCCATTGACCCCGCTCCCGCCGCTTTTGTCTCCGCAAGCCGTTACAACCATCATCCCCGCCAGCATTGCCATAACGGTTGTCATCCATCTTTTCTTCATCTTTAGCCCTCCATCATATTCATTTCTATTGAAACCCCTCTTACTGGGAAGAAGGCGCATCCAACCGGTTATCCTTTCACTGAGCCCAGCATGACGCCTTTTGCAAAATGCTTCTGCAGAAAAGGATACACGAGCAGAATGGGCACGGTGGCAAAAACGATGACCGCCATACGAATCGTTAACGGCTGCACGTCCATTTCGTCGAAGCTGGAATCCCCTACCCGGCTCTGTGCCAAAATCACGATTTCCCTAAGCAGAACCTGAATCGGCCATTTCTCGTTATCATTGATGTATAGAATGGCATTAAAAAACGTGTTCCAATGAGCAACCGCGTAAAACAAACCGAACGTGGCCATCGCTGGCAGCGACAATGGAAGCACAATTCGAATCAGAACTCCCAAGTCATTGCAGCCATCGATTTTAGCCGAATCCTCCAGCCCGTCGGGAATTTGCTGGAAGAAGTTCTTCAGCACGATCAGGTTAAACGCACTGATGGCACTTGGTATCATCAAGGACCACAGCGTATTGGTCAAATTCAACCCGTTCACGACGAAGTATGTTGGGATCATCCCCCCGCTAAACAGCATCGTGATCAATACGCCGAGCAGGATGGGATTTCTGCCCCGGAGATGAGGCTTGGACAACGGATAAGCCATCAGCGATGTAAACGCCAGGTTGATCAGTGTTCCTACTACCGTAATATAGATCGAAACGAGCAAGCTTCGCGGCAGTGTGTCGGACGAGAAAATATATTGGTACGATACGAGCGACCATTCTTTGGGCCATAGAATCAACCCACCCTTGGCGACTTCAGCCGGACTGGCAAACGAAACCGCCAGCACATACACGAATGGAAGAACACACACGATCGCAACGATGAATAAAATCGAATGGTTAATGATATCAAACAGGCGATTGCCCCAGGTTTGATCTTGACGCACGTTTATTCCCTCCTGTCATTTCAAAAAATGCATCCTCGGCATCCTCCTAGTACACCCCTTCTTCCCCGAATCGCTTGGCCATCCAGTTTGAACCGAGAACCAGAATCAATCCGACAAAGGATTTAAACAAACCGACGGCTGCGCTGTAACTGTACTGTGCCTGCGTCATCCCTTTGGTGTATACATACGTATCGAATACTTCACTCACTTCCCGGTTTGTCGGCGTGATCATCAGGAAGATTTGCTCGAAGCCCGAGTCCAGGAAGTTGCCTAAACGAAGAATAAGCAAAATGATGATCGTGCTGCGGATGGCTGGCAGCGTGATATGCCACAGCTGACGCCAGCGTCCGGCTCCGTCGATCCGTGCGGCTTCATACTGCTGCAGGTCTACGCCAGCAAGGGCGGCAAGAAAGATCACGGTGCCCCAGCCTACTTCCTTCCAGATCGACTGGGACACAATCATCGTCCGGAACCAGTCCTTCTCAAGCAGGAATGCGATTTTCTCTCCCGTTATCTGATAAATGATTTCATTCAGAATGCCGTTCTCGGTCGTAAACAAGATATAGAAAATACCGACAACGACAACCCAGGATACAAAATGCGGAATGTAGATCAAGGTTTGTACAAACCTTTTGAAGCGCTCCCGCCTTAGCTCATTCAGCATGAGCGCCAATATAATCGGCAGCGGAAAGAAAAAGATCAGATTATATAAAGCTAAAATGATGGTGTTTCGAAAAAGCATCCAAAACTGCGGTTCGCTGAAAAAGCGCTCGAAATGCTTGAACCCGACCCACGGGCTGCCGAAGAACCCGGTATGCGGCTTGTAATCCTGAAAAGCCATCGTCACCCCGTACATCGGCACGTATTTAAATACGATAAAATACAGCACGCCTGGCAGCAGCATCAGATACATCCACCTGTCCCTGACCAGATCCCTTAGTAAGAGCTTTCGTTTCTCCAGGCGCAGTTCCCTCTTTACTTGCGGGCCGACTGTTGCCGGAGCTTGATTTGTTTTCATAGCACCTCTCCTCAAAGTTTTGTAAGCGTTACTTCTTGAATGAGATTCGAACAAAACTCACTTCGGAAGCATGCCCTTAGTTTTGTGAGCGTTACTTCCTGAATCAGTTTCGAACAAAACTCGCTTCGGAAGCATGGGCATTGCCTGTCTGAACATCGTTTTTGTTGGTTGTATGCGTTTTCATGGATTAATTATCCGTCACCATCCTCGTGTCCGGCTATACTCCGTTCATGACTTCACGCACCAGCCCTCGGTCAATGCCTTTCCAGCAAGGGTTACAGGATTTCACCAATTCCCCTGCATATGCCGTATTCCACCTTCTATATGCCGCATATGACATGCAGATAAGAACAGGATCTTTGCCGTCTACATTAGCCATGGAATAAATGGTCCCGAATCTATATTTATAATGGCACCGTACGGGCGTTCTTTTTCGTGCAAAAAAGCTGCTCCACCGCAGAACATTCTACGGATGGAACAGCTCCATTAAGTTCTTGTTATGGTGGCTTACTCAAAATTGAGCCATCATGCAGCCGGGTATGTCTTCATCTTCGGATCGAGCTGCTCATTCTCAAGCTAGCCTTCTTCACTATGCTGCTCCCGGTACTGGCCGGGAGTTACCCCATATGTCCGACGGAACGTACGAATGAAGGCGCTGATATTTGTGTAGCTCACTTTCTGGCCGATTTCCGAGACCTTCATCTCGGTCGTGGCCAGCAGATTTTTGGCTATATTCATTCGGTACTCGCTTAAGTATTCACTGAAGGACACACCCATCTCTTTCTTAAATACCCGGCTGATATAAGCCGGATTAAAATTCATGACCGCCGCGCAGTATTCGAGTGAAATGTCTTTATCATACTGCTCTTGCACGATCTCCACGATTCGGCGGGTAATGCTTACGAATTGCTTATCTGCCATGTCCTCCAGAATCCCGATCACAGGTTTAAACAATTTGGAGTGGAACCAGCTCGCAATTTCGCTTCGTGTCTGCAGCCTGAACAGAAGCTTCAACTCCTCTTCGCCATTCCATAATTGCTGCATCGACAGTCCCTGCTCCTGGGCTATGCTTACGGTCCTGGACGCGAGCTGCAGCAGCAATAAATGATGCTCTTGATAAAGCCCGTCCTTGCACAGCAATTCATCCAAATAACGCTGAAACTGCTGCTCCACCTTCTCAAGCTGCCGTTCTTCAAGGGCAAGCATCATCTGTTCTTCAATCAGTCTTAATTTCGTGTATACTGTCTTCTCTGCACTTCCTTGATCCACAATATCGGCATAGCGTACGATGATGTTCGATCCGAGAATAAATCGTAATTTGAGTGCCTGGCTGCTTTCTTTATACGCGCGCTTCGCATTGGACAACCGCTTGAACGGAAGGCTGATGCCGATGCTGCATTCGAGCCCGAGGTATTCCTGAACCTTGGTTTTGATGTGCTGAGCGGTCTCATAGAACAAAGCTTGCCCGGCTTCGGCATCCTCTTCTTTACAGGTCAGCAGCGTCACCTGGGAATGATTCAGCACGATCGGACTGAAGCGGGCCTCTTCCGGCAGGGTTTCCGAGACGATATTGCTTACCGCAAACAGAAGAAGCTCCCGGTCCTGTTCCTGGAACCGCGACTGCTGAAGGTTATCCAGCTCAAGCTGCAGCACCCCGAGGCTTCCCCAGCCCGTTGGAAACCCGTAGCGTTCGGAAGCGTACTTGTCATCGGCTCCGGACATTTGCTCAGTAAACAGCTTCAGGACATAGAACTCTCGCAGATGGACCGTTTGGGATTTCATCTGTTTGTCCAGCTCGTTTCTGGAAACGGCAAGGGAGGTCAGGCTCTCCCGAATGAACTCAAACTCATCTTTGCGGTTGTCATCGGCCTGCTGCGGCTGAACGTTCGTCGCGAACTCATGGAGTCTGCGGATTGGAGAATACATCCTCCGGCTGCCAAACCAAGAAGCAATCAGCACGGTCACAATAATCCCGAAACAGGCGGCGGCGGTAATCAGCGCAATGTTTCCTGTCTGGTCCGTTACTTTATCCAGGGATACGACGGATACATAGGTCCACCCGTTATATTCCGATTTGGCATACAGCACGCTCACCTTTTTACCTTCGCCCTCGGCATGGAATGCACCTTGGAGCTGATCGGACTGCTGAATCCTTGCCGAAATCTCTCCGTTGATCGAACGGTAAGCCTCACGATCCTGAACTGGCGACAGGAATGCATCTCCCTGCTCGTTTAGGATATACTGGGCGGCCCGCAAATTGACGGGCTCCAGCATGCTCCGGATATCTTTGGCGGTGATTTGCAGAATCAGAATACCCGTCGGCGACGCGTTCTTCGACAGCAGCGGTATTTTATGCACCAGCCGAAGGGTTGTTGCCGTTTGTTCGGCGCTGTTCCAATGATCCGTCTCCACCGGATTCGCGGTTTGCGAGATTTCTCCCGAGCCCGCTGCCCAGAATATGCTATCATTGGTATCCAGATACCGCTCGAACTCGGTTTTGTTCAATCCCTCCAGAGGTTTGAGGGAATTTAAATCCACGACCCATTCATGCTTCAGATTAACGACATACACCTGATTTAATATAGTCTGCGTCTGCAGGTTAAACATTTCTTTCATCAGTTCCCGGACCTTAATAAAGTCCTGTCCACTTAACTTGCTGTCCATCACAGACTTCAGCAGCGAAGAGTTCTCAAACTGCAGGGCGGTTCTTTGCATGGAATCGAGCACTTGCTCGACCCTCATCCGGGTCTGGTTCAACAGATGCATATTTCCCTCGTTTACCTTCTCCTCCACATCTTTGGCGGCTATAAAATAAGAGAAAAATCCGATAAGAATCGTCGGGAAGGATCCCAGCAGTAAACTATAAATGAGTATTTTGGATTTGAATGTTCCCAATATCGTCTGCTCCTTCTTGGTATTGGATGTAAAGAACAGGACCAACAGGACATTATAAATCGATATGTAGTCTTCTTATGATAACGCTTGCAAAAATAATGATTTAAAAATCATACCATACCCTAGCCATAATTCTTAGTCTCCCCATGCTTTTTTTGCCAGCATTTTGATCTATTTATGTCAAAAGCACTTCCCTCTGTTTATTCAATATAGAGAATCCAAAAGTTGCGAATATGGCCCTGGTCCATTCATATGCCAACAAGCTCTTGCGAATTGGCAAGAGCTTGTTGGCAATAGCCCATCATTCAGGCTGGAACATGATCTTATTCTGCTGAGTCGGTGACCGCACCTTTAGATGCTGAGGACACTAATCGTGCATATTTGTATAATACGCCTGTGGAAACCTTGAGTGGAGGCTGCTGCCATGCTTGTGCCCGTGCAGCGAAATCTGCATCCGATACGTCGAAGTTCATTTCTTGCGTTTCACTGTCGATGGTGATCATATCTCCATTCCTCAGCAGCGCGATCGGCCCTCCTACCTGTGCTTCTGGCGATACGTGGCCAACTACGAACCCATGGGATCCTCCCGAGAACCTGCCGTCCGTAATCAACGCAACCTCCCCACCGAGACCTTTGCCTACAATGAGAGCCGTTACCGACAGCATCTCCGGCATACCCGGTCCGCCTTTTGGACCGCAATAACGAATAACTAACACATCACCCTTGCGGATTTCATCTTTCAAGATCGCTTCGGTTGCATCTTTCTCGCTGTCATACACCTTGGCCGGTCCGACAAAACGCAGCTTCTTCATACCCGACATTTTGGCAACCGCACCTTCAGGTGCGAGGTTACCTCTTAGCACAACCAATGGCCCATCTGGCTTCAACGGCTTATCGATAGGGTGAATGATTTCCTGGCTGTCCATTAACGGTGCAACCTCCGCCAGATTCTCTGCCAAGGTTTTGCCTGTAACCGTCAGGCAATCCCCATGCAGAAGCCCCTCCGCGAGCAACAATTTCATGACGCCCGGTATGCCGCCCACTTCGTTTAAGTCCTGCATGGCATGTCGTCCGCTTGGCTTGAGGTCTGCGAGGTGGGGAACGCGCAAACGGATTCGCTCGAAATCGTCTAATGTCAAATCTACGCCAACCGAATGAGCGATGGCGAGCAGATGCAGGAACGCGTTAGTTGAACCGCCTAAAGCCATGACAACCGTTATCGCATTCTCAAATGCCTTTTTGGTCATGATGTCCCTGGGATAGATTTCATGCTCCAGCAGGGATATGACCTGCCTTCCAGCGGCAGCACATTCCGCTGCCTTGTCAGGTGAAATAGCCGGTGTGGAGGATGACCCGGGCAGGCTCATCCCCATGGCTTCTGCCGCAGCGGCCATCGTGTTGGCTGTGTACATGCCCCCACAGGAGCCCGGTCCCGGGCAGACGCTGCACTCAACCTTATGGAGCTGCTCGTCCGACATTTTTCCATCATGATATTGCCCCACTGCTTCAAAAGCCGTAACGATATCCACGTTCTTGCCTTCGAGTTTCCCAGGTTGGATGGTACCGCCATAAACGTAAACCGCAGGAATATTCATCCTTCCGATCGCCATCAGGCATGCGGGCGTATTCTTGTCACAACCGCCGATCGCCACAAGACCATCGAATCGTTCGGCCCCCGTCACGATCTCAATCGAATCCGCGATGGCTTCACGGCTGGGCAGGGAGAACAGCATGCCGCCATGTCCCATCGAAATGCCATCCGAAACCGTGATCGTGTTAAAAATAAGCGGAGCGCCGCCATGGTTGCGTACCCCTTGCTTAGCCTCTATGGCTAACTTGTCTATATGCATATTGCACGGAGTCACTTCACTCCAGGTGCTGGCTACGCCAATCATCGGTTTCTTGAAATCCTCATCTGTAAAACCAACAGCCCTAAGCATCGCTCTGTTCGGTACCCGATTGACCCCCTCACTGATTACTTTACTGCGAATACGCAAGTCTTTTTTGTTTGTCATCCTTCCCTCTCCTGTCTATTTAGAGTAACCCATGAAGTTCCTGCATGGGACGTATAAAATTTTGTTTCATCATGGCCTGTGCCCGCTCGCTGTCTTTCTGCTCGAAGGCGCTGATAATTAATGCATGCTCATCGACCGAGGCTTGTGTAGCAGCGATCGGTTGTTTTAGGAACACGTATTTAAACCGCCGGATATGCATCTGAAGAGAAGCGCTGTATGTAGCGACATATGGATTATCGGAGAGTTCCACAATCAAGTTATGAAACTGCTCATCCAACTCCATAGCTTGATAGACTTGCCCGCTTTTCATGACATTCTCAAAATCCAGATTAATCGCTCGCAATTGCTGGATCTGCGCCGGAACAATAATGGTAGCGGCCACTTCGGCAGCTAATGCTTGAAGAGCAGCCATGGTCGAATACATCTTAAAGATATCTTCCCTCTCAATGGCTGTAACTTTTGTTTCTTTTCCAGGATGACTGGACACGAGTCCTTGTACTTCGAGCAGTTGAAAAGCTTCCCGGATAGGCGTTCGGCTTACGCCAAGGGACTCCGCCAATTCAGCGTCAAGCAATTTCTCGCCGGGCTGCAACGTGCCATCGATAATCCACCGTTGAATTTGGGAGAACGCTCTTTCCTTTGCAGTCATCCGTACGGGAGAGACAAAATTCTTAGGTACAGGCATAGTTTTAATCATCCTTACTAATCAAGTTTGTTATATGCAATATATCGCATACTTATATTAAATACAATACATTAGATGGCTTCCTTTGATAAAAATAACAATCAGAGGAAATACTTAACCAAACTATCTAACTGCTAAGAACCACCCTTTAACAAGAGAGGTGTAAACAACAATGCCATTTTCCACATGGACGGGTTCGAACGAATCCCATAACGAAGTCTCTTCCAATTCAAATGATGCGAGTTCAGAGGGCCGGAACATATCGGAGAGTCTAGAAGAGACCACATCCGAAATCAAAAATATTCTGGGCGATAACGACGATTTTATGATACATCCTTTCCATGTGTTCGGGCAGCATCCGGCCGTGTTGTTTTATTTCTCCGATATGACGGATCACGCCGTCATTAATAATACTTTATTGAGACCTCTTAAATATGGCCCTCTCCATCTCGATGTTTCAGACCTGCCTCGCCATGCGTTGATGGACACGTTGATGAAAGATACGCTCTATCACAGCGAAGCATACTCGGAACGAAAAATCCGCGTACTCACCGACAATCTTCTAAGGGGACAGTCAGTTGTAGCGATCGAAGGGCTGGACGAGGCTATTATCATTGATACACGAAAAATAACGCAGCGTTCGATAGAACAGCCCGCTACAGAACAGGTGATCCGCGGGGCCCGGGAAGGATTCATCGAGACACTCGGCACCAACATTTCCCTGCTCCGTTACCGGCTGCAAACGCCGGATTTCCGCGTGAAATCTATGGAGATCGGAACGAAAACGAAATCCAAGGTAGCGGTCTGTTACATGGATGGCATCACTAATCCCGGCATCGTTAATGAAGTGAATAAGCGCCTGGACGCCATTGAAATCGATGCCGTGCTGGATTCGGGGTATCTGGAACAGTTTATCGAAGACAATCATTGGTCTCCGTTTCCGCAAATCCAGTATACGGAGCGGCCCGACAAAGTCGTAGCAAATCTGCTGGAAGGCAGAGTGGCCATTCTGGTCGACGGTTCCCCGCTCGCCTTGATCGCTCCAACGGTATTCAGCCAGTTCTATCAAACGGTCGAAGATTATACCGAGCGATTTCTATTGATGAGTGCGATCCGGCTGTCCCGTCTGGTTGCTTTGATATTTTCCTTGGTTTTTCCCTCGTTGTATGTAGCGATTATCTCCTTTAATCCTGAGCTGATTCCCACGGAATTTGCGGTTGCCGTCGCGGGTGGACGTGCAGGCGTCCCGTTTCCTGCAATGGTCGAAGTGCTCGTTATTGAAATTTCGATGGAGGTTTTACGGGAAGCTACGATCCGGTTGCCGCAACAAGTGGGCGGCGCTTTATCCATTGTCGGCGTGCTCGTCATCGGACAGGCCGCGGTATCTGCCGGGTTCGCCAGTCCGATTACCATCGTCATCATCGCATTAACGACCATCGGGTCTTTCGCAACGCCGGCCTACAACGCGGCGCTTGCGCTCCGTCTTCTGCGTTTTCCGCTGATCATATTAGCCGGGATCTTCGGCTTGTACGGCGTCATGGTCGGCATCATTCTGATTGCCAATCATTTATTGTCGCTTAAATCATTCGGGGTTCCGTATCTAAGCCCATTCGTGCCAGGCAACTTTCAAGGCATGCGGGATCTTCTGACTCGCGGACCGCTGTGGAAGATGAAGAACAGGCCTTCCTTCCTCCAACCGCTGAACACATCAAGGCTCGGTGATCAAATGAAGGAGCAGGTGGATCATTCCTCAACCAATATCATGAATCCCGTCCAACCTAACGACGAGAAAGGTCGATAACCATGAATGAACAGCGCCAAATCACGGTCCTGCAGGCCTCTGCCATTACGATCAGCACCATCGTGGGAGTAGGTGTGCTTGCACTCCCTTTGTCGGCGGTCAAAGCTGCGGATGCCGGGGCTCCGTTCGTTACTTTTTTGGGAATGCTGCTGGCGTTTGTCGGACTTTTCTTCATGACCCGGCTCGGCATGCGGTTTCCGAACGACTCATATGTGGAGTACAGCGAAGTCATCATCGGCAAGTGGTTCGGTCGAATCACAAGCGTGATCTCGATTGCGTTTTTTGCGGTTTTGAGCTCTCTGGTTGCAAGAGAATTCGGTGAGGTTGTCGTTACGGCCGTCCTGAAGAATACACCGCTGGAGGTAACCGTGCTGGTCATGCTGCTCCTAGCTGCATTTTCTTCACGCCGAAATATTATGACATTTGCATATATCCACTTATTCTACAGCCCCTTTATTCTGATACCTGCGCTTTTGATCGTCGCCCTTTCATTAAAAAATGCAGACTTGGTCAATGTTCTCCCTGTATGGGGAAATGAGCCCGGAGGCATACCGGCAGGCATTATTACGCTCTCCACCGTGTTCCATGGATACTTTATTATGATGATGGTCATTCCGGCCATGTGCAAACCTGAAAGAGCGATGCGGTCCAGCCTATGGGCCATGGTAGTAACCGGCGCTTTGTATATTTTGATCGTGGCTGCCACCGTGGGCGTGTTTGGAGCCGAGGAAACCAAAAAGCTGTTGTGGCCGACACTGGAGCTTGCCAAAGCAACTTCATTGCCTGCCAATGTGCTAGAACGCTTGGATGCAGTCTTTCTAGCCGTATGGGTAACGGCTGTATTTACATCCTTGTTCTCTTGTTACTACTTTACGCTTTACTCGATAAGCAAGCTCTTCCGGTTAGCGGATCACGGGATGATATCCTTCTTCATCCTGCCCATTCTATTCGTCCTGGCCATGCTGCCCCAAAGCTTGATTCAATTGAATGAAGTGAACAGCATGATATCCAAATATGGACTGCTGATTACTATCGCGTATCCCGGAATCCTGCTGGTCATCGCCATCCTGCGCAAAAAAAGAGGTGCAGCCAAATGATCGGGGAAATTTACAGCGGTTATTTGGATGTTGCCATACTGATCTGGCTCTTCTCCGGCTTGTTCAATCTGTTCATCGACACGAATAAGTACAGACAATCGAACATGACCAAGGAAAAAAAGGTATCCCGCGTGCTGGGCTGGATCAACATCGGAATCGTAACGGTTTGGTTTCTAATTATCGTCCTTGTTAAAGTCTTCGTGTGAGTTTAAATGTCTGAGTTCAGGAGGATCTCAATGAGTAAGAGAGTAAATGCCCGCCTTAACCTAAAATTCATGATCCTTCTTCTCCTCTGCTCACTTCTGACAGGCTGCTGGGATCGGATGGAGATAGAGGAACGCGCGGTCGTTCTGGGTATATCGATCGACACGGCCGACAAGGATGCCGAGATTCGTGAAGAAGAAATTTCTCATCTTCGAGGGAAATATCCCGCACCTAAACAGGAAATGATCCAATTATGCGTTCAAATCGCTCTTCCCGGAAGAATACCACTCGGACCCGGCGAAGGCGGTGCTTCGGGAGAAGGCGCCCAAGAAACCGTGTGGGTGCTTGATGTTGTAGGGCATAACGTCGATGATGCGATGATGAATCTCCAGCAGCAAATATCAGGCAAATTGTTTTTTGGACATCTCCGCGTCATCGTCGTGTCTGAAGAGTTTGCCAGAAAGGGAATGGAGAATTTAAACGACTATCTTCACCGAAACGCGGAAGTTCGCCGTATGGCCTGGTTGATGGTATCCAAGGGGAAAGCAAAGGAACTGATGGAGGCTGCTCCGAAGCTGGAGCGCGTCCCGGCATTGTATTTGTCCTCCACGCTGGACGATGCCGTTAAGCATGGCAAGTTCCCGATCGACTATATCGGAACCTTTTGGAACAATTCTTCGAAGAAGGGGCAGGAAGGATTTCTGCCCTATATCCAAATCATGAAGGGGGAGAACGTGGAAATCAGCGGCATGGCTTTTTTCAAAGGGGCCAAATTGGTCGGCGTGACGAAACCGTTTGAAATTGCCGGATATTTAGTCATCAAGGGAATCAGTCCGGCAGGATACCGAGGAATCATTCATATCGGAGACGATTCTCAGGTTGTTACCATTCATGCAACGAACCGGGAATCAGAAATCAAGGTGGACATCAAGAACGGCCTTCCTCATTTTACGATCACGGCAGTGACGGAAGTGAATGTCGAAGAAAAAAATACGGAAACCCTCCCGCTCAATAACTCGCATATTCTTGAGGAAATTGCGAGGGAGAACGAACGATCCGCTAAAGAACTCATGCTCGGACTCATCCAAAAAACGCAAAAAAAGAATCCGATATTTTCGGATTCGGCGAATTGGTACGAGCCAGAAAACCAACCTATTGGAATAGCCATGTCAAAACCGCGGATCAATGGAGTGAAATTTATAAAAATACAACTTTTGATTTCCGTGTGACATCGAAAGTCCGAAGAGTCGGCATGAAGGCGGAATGATGGCAAGTTCCTAACGCTTGAATGATATTTCGGCTGCGATAGGCAGATGATCCGAAGCTTCCGTATGGATCACGCGCTGATTCGAATGCTGTACAGCTGGTGAGGTCAGAATGTAATCGATCGTTGCCGACGGATTGATTACAGGAAACGTATAGGCATCTTCGATTCCCTGAAAGCTGTTTACGAATAAACCGCTGTCCAGCAACAATTTAAACTCTGAACTGTTTGGTTCTGCGTTGAAGTCGCCCATCAGCAGCGCCGGTCCCTCAGAAGCTGATGCAAGCTCAATGATTTCCTCCGCCTGTGCCGTTCTGCTGGTGACGTCCAATCCAAGATGCGTGTTGTACACATCCACGTGGATCCCCCTCAGGTTGACAACAGCGTGTAGAACACCGCGCTGCTCCTTCCCGAAGCTGCTCAGCAGCACATTCTCGGAACGAAGGATCGGATACTTGCTCACGATGGCTGTTCCATACTGGCGGTTATTCGTCTGACCTTCCGCAGGCTCCAAATCTAGATTCGCACCGTAAGCATAATGATATCCGAGTAAACCTGCCAATTCCTTCGCTTGGTCTTGAAAGTCGCTTCGTTCCCCGTAAAACCGGTCCACTTCTTGAAGGCCAACAATCTCTGCGCCGGAATCACGGATAACATCGGCGATTCTTTGCAGGCTTAGCTGCTCATCCAATCCAACCCCGTGATGGATATTGTAAGACATCACCGTTGTGCTTACTTCTTTGCCTTGTCCTTTTCCAGCCGCCAGCACCCCCGTTGTAAACATCGGAACAAACAACAGGCAGGCGATAAACGAGACGAAGCCTTTTTTCATGGACAAATCTCCCTTCCATAGTCGAATGCCAACTATGCTAAATTTACTGTTGTTACAGTTATCAGAGACTAACTTGGTGGAAGTTAATTAAATATGCTATCCGGAACGTAATACACTTTTTGCGTATCTCTTTTGTTTACCGGGTCCGTAACGATCGTAAAATAAACATTGCCGTTCTTTGTCTGTACGCCCTCGATTTCATGGTTCCCCACATTCGTTATTTTCACGAGGGTTTTGAATGTCCCTGCGTTGGTCATCATGGCAATCTGCGGGATATCGCCTTCGGCACCGCCTGACGTATATATTTTCGTCTGACCCAGCATATCGGCCCCCTGGAAGGATCCGTTCGGCCTTACGATCGCACTGCCCGACTGCGTAAAGCTGCCAACGGCGGCGTTAACCGCAGCTGCGCTGTCCATTCGCACCTGTTCATTACTGTCCAGAAGCTTATTGAGTGCGACCGTGTCATAAATCGACCATGTTACGGTTCCCTCTTTGGTTTGAACCCGGAACACCGTATGCGTACTGTTGCCGCCACCATCCACACGGTAGGTCTCACCAAGCCTTGCCCCCGTTTTATTGGCGTAATTCATGTAGGTGAAGCGATGCAAATCCGTATAATCCACGGTCTTGCCAGCCGAATATTGCAGCCTAGCTACCTGCAGCGACCAGTAATAATCCGTTGAAGGATCTGCTTTGGAACTAAAGTAAAAGTAATTGATGCCATTGTACGTATACATATCCAGCGTTTGGCAGTGGCCGGTATTCGTAACGGTCATTTCATCTACATAAGTAGCGTCTTTCCCGTTAATGAGCAATCTTGAAAGATAGCAATTTCCCTTCGACCGCTGCGTGACATAGAGATATTTATCCGCGATATAAGCCTTCTGAACGGCCACATTATGATTAAGTCCCTTTAAGTTGTAGGCGAGCGTTGCTGAAGCGTTGATTGTTTTCTCAGGAGTCGCCGCGAATGCGGGCAATCCGGACAAACAAAACACGAGAGCTGCAAGTATTGCGGACGTTAGCATTTTTAAATGCCTATTCATATGCCTCAACCCTTGAACGTCAACCATCAATACACCTCCATTAATAGTAGGAAAGAAATTGGACTGCCCCCGAAAACGCACGAAAGACAAGGTTCATGCGGGCATTTTTGCCATGATATAGGATATCTTCCTCCTCTCTTTATACAGAAACATCGTTTCATTCCAATCAAGTTTCTGCTTCATTACAAAAAATGGGGGATCCACTATTGAGTTTACCATGTACCTCAGGAATTTCCCGTGTATAAAATACTTAAAGTTAGACGAATCGCATGGTCCTTTAGCCCTTTTTTTCGCCAGCGCTCAGAAGAGGTCGGCAGTAACTTTTATCGAATGTTCATCCGATCTTAGTAAAACGAAAATCAAAAAACCGTGAATTAACACGGCTCTTTGGTCTCAAGCAGTTTTGGGATGAAGAACAATGGATATAACATGAGGTACAGATTAGGCGTCCACCACATGATGTCAAAATCGGACTTTATGATCCAAAAAGCGATCGCCTGCAGTCCGGAACAAAATGTCAGGATGAGCGAGATTAAGGCAACGCTTCTCCACTTTATATTCATCTGTTTATGTAGGTAAATGCTGTACATTCCGGTGATGGAAATGAATATATCGAGCGGGAAGAACGACCAATTCCAGGCTACTAACAGCTCATTGGTATAATCCTGATATAAATATTCCTTGGGAATTAACGCTAGTGCGGTGATGACCCAATACAAAATAAATCCGATATCCGTAAATAAAAATAAACCTTTTAATGATTTACTCATGTGTTGCCCTCTCTTCTCCATAATGAATAATGATCGTTCAAACTTCCTTCTGAATAATACCGGTTAACAGGATCTCTTCCATATCCCGCAGACTCTCCTGAAGCGTAATGCTGCTTTTATTTTCAGACGAGTCCTCAATTAAGCGATAAAGGCCTCCAACATACAAATCAATAAAAATTTTAGTATTAAACGGACGTAACAATCCTTGATTGATTCCTTCTTCAAATAGTTCAGTGATGCTGTCCCACTGTTTATTCAGAAATTCATCCAGCGTCTTCCATTGATCAGGATAATAACGCTGAAGCTCGGTTATGAGGTTTAATCCGATAAACTGAAAATCAGTCGGAATGAGGATAAGACATCGCTTAAGTTTATCGAGCGTAGTCAGTTCAGGATTAGTCATGATGTCCTTTTCTTTTTCTTGAAGTTCAATAATGGCCTCACGAAGAATCGTTGCAATCAGCACATCCTTGGACGGGAACCATCCGTACAGCGTCTTCGTGCTCATACCCAGTCGCTTGGCAAGGTCCCCCATCGTAAAGCGTAATCCTCTTCTCTTGATTTCATGGCTTGCCGCCGCAACAATTCGCTCTTTCAATAGGCACACCTCCCTGTTCGGAAAATAATAAAACGATAATGTTTTCCGCGATTTCTAAAATCATATCCCAATTTCTTCTTCTAGTCAACGAAAGTGCTCATTCACGACAAAAAGAGACAGCGTTAATTGCTGCCTCCAAGTATCGATGCATCGTGCTAATGTTTAAGAACCCTTTTTTGTTTGAGCTTCGTTTTAGGACTTTAACCTTAACTGAACAATACCGGTTTCCCAATCCGAATGGGCACCCACTACGATATTGACTCGACAAGGGACTACCTCGAATTCCATGTTTCGATCCCATATAGCCAATTCCTCGAAGCCAAGCTCGAAGGTGACGGTGCTTACATCGCCGGGCTCCAGCGCTATCTTCTTAAATCCCTTTAATTCCCGCAAACGGCGGGTAATCCCTGATTGATCGCCTTGAATATAGAGCTGTACGGTTTCAAGTCCTTTCATGTCCCCGCTGTTTCTCACTTCCACGCTGACCTCGACACGGCCTCCGGATCGAAGCTCTTCCAGCGTCATTTCCTTCTGCGAAATCGTTGGAGTTCCGTATTCAAACATGCTGTAACCAAGGCCGAATCCGAACGGATATAGCGGCTTGGACGGCATATCGACATAGGGACGAGGCTGTCCAGCGTTCTTCTGATTATAATAAACCGGCAATTGACCCACGGAGCGTGGTATGGATACGGAAAGCTTGCCGCTGGGATTCACCTGTCCAAACAGGATCTCGCCAATGGCACGGCCTCCTTCGCTTCCAGGATACCAGGCACACAGCAGTGCATCGCTGAGCTCAGCAACCTCGGCGATGGCCAGCGGACGTCCCTGAATGAGTACCGTAATAACTGGTTTGCCGAGCGCGTGAATTTCCCGGACCAATTGCTCCTGTATGCCGCCTAATCGGAGATCGGCCAGATCGACGCCTTCGCCGCAATCCATTTCCGTCGGATCCCCTTCTGCTACAATGGCTGCACCATTACTATCAAACGTATCTCCGAATTGGCGGGCACTGCTGCCGCCGAGCACGAGCACGACCGCATCCGCGGAACGGGCTGCTTCAACCGCCTCGGGTAGACCATGCGTGGACATGCCTCGCACGCTGCATCCGGGAGCAAAGACGATGTCCGTGCCTGCGGGTGCAGCCATCCGAATGCCTTGAAGCGCCGTGACTCCGCTGCCCTCGCGCTGAACGCTGGTGTAGTCTCCAAGCTGGTTGTAAAGCCTGTCCGCGTTGGGTCCGATGACCGCCAGTCGTTTGATCCGGCCGCTATTCAGCGGCAGTACGTTTGAGTCGTTCTTGAGCAGCACAACCGCTTCTCTTGCGACGGATGCATTCAAGTCTTTAGCGACAGCATTATTGACGGTTGCAGCTGCCAAGCCTTCGTCTATGTACGGGTGCTCGAACAGTCCCAGTCTGAATTTAAGCCGAAGCACTCGAGCCACCGCGCGATCGATGTACTCCATATCGGCCTTCCCTTGTTTCACCGCTTGTTCAAGCGTGGTGAACGACTTGTCCCATAGGCTAAGATCAACCCCGGATGACAGGGCAAGTCCTGCAGCCGACTCATAATCTCCCGTTATGGACACCAAACGGTCGATGGCCGTTCCATCCGCCATGACAATCCCATCGAATCCCCATTCATCTCTCAGAATGCCGGTTAACAGTTTATCATTGGCGTGACATGGGATGCCGTCAAGCTCATTATAGGCCGCCATGACCCCTGCCGCTCCTGCCTTGATTCCGGCCTGCGCAGCCGGCAGATGAATTTCGCGAAGCTCCCGCTCGCCAACGGGAACCGGTCCTGCATTGCGACCGCCCTGCCCTGCTCCCTGAGCGCACAGATGCTTGAGCACGGCTGCCGCCTTGTCCGGGCGCTTCCACTCTTCTTGCTCTCTTCCCTGCATGCCGTGCACAACCGCTTCCGTCATCCGCGCAGCCAGGTACGGATCTTCCCCGTAACACTCCTCGGAGCGTCCCCACCGCGGATCCTGCAGGATGTCCAGTACCGATACCAAGCCGATGTGAGCCCCGCGGCTGCGGATTTCGGAGGCCACATGGGAATAGGCGCGTTCAATTAATTCGGGATTCCACGTCGATCCGATGGCCGTATTAACGGGCAGAAGCGTTCCGTCAAGCGCCTGATGACCATGGGGACATTCCTCCGAGAGAAGAACAGGAATGCCAAGCCGGCTGTGTTCGATCACATAGCGCTGTATGGCATTCGCTACCTTGGCATTGTCTTGCGTAGGAATCCCGTTCTCATAGGTCACTCCGGACCAAGGGTCCGCCCGGAACAGTCCGTACAACGCCCCCATGCCAGCTCCCCACTCGACATGCTCTTTGAATAATTCGGTTAGTTCAAACTCCGTTTCAGTCCCTTCGAGTTGCCCATATGCCATCCAGCCGTACAAGTGCTGGTTCAGCTGCCCGACCTTCTCGCGCAGCGTCATTCTCGACAGCAAATCCTCTACGCGCTCGTCAACGGGAAGTGCCGCATTCCGATACTTATCCATTTTCCCCTTCTCCTTCCAATCTGGTCAGTATGCTTATTCTTTGATATTCAAGACCCGATATTTCTTGGGTGTCATTCCCGTGTACAGTTTGAAGACGGATACAAAATACTTGTATTCTTTATACCCGACGCGATCTGCAATCTCAAACACCTTGTCCTGCGTTGTCAACAGCAGATTTCTCGCCTCGTTAATGCGCAGTTCGTTCATGTATTCGCTGAAGCTTTTTCCCGTGCTTTGTTTGAAAATATTGCTGAAATAGCTCGGCGTAATTTTCAAATACGCGGCCACTTCCGATGCTTTCAGGTCACTAAGATAATGTTCCGCCATATACTTCTTGGCCTTCTCAATGATCCAGAACGATCGGTCGATGCCAACCTTGTCGATGAGCTGCAGTAGGTCAAACACTTCCGTGGATATCGCCTGCCGGATCGCCTCGGGATGATTGTATACGTCCAGATCGAACGCCCTTTCCAGGCCATGCTCAAGCTGGGTCAGCCCGCTTTGTCGAAGGCGCTGCCGCAGCATAATCGATAATTCGTCACAGACCTTCACCATATCCGTCAATAGATAGCGCTGATCGCGGAAAAATTGGAACATGCCGCGCACCAGCTCTTCCAGCATATCAGCATCCTGCTTGAATAACGCCACGGACAGCTTCGAGACCATGTCCGCACTGTCAAAATCGCGCAGCACCCGGCCGTTATCCACTTTGGTCTTATATGCGCAATCCAGTAAAGGGCAGTTATCCAAAGCATGATAAGGCAGCAGGTTTCGAACTTCCGAACACATGGCGGCGGTTTGGCCCAAGGACGTGTAGGCATCCGATACCGCGCAATACATGCGATGCTCTTTCGGCCAAGAATCCAGCATATTTTGCAGGATTTCATCCCACTGCCCTTTCAATAGCGGTTGATCCGTCATCAGCAGGGTCATCAGCAAATTTTTATGCACGAATACGGATACGTGACGGACTCCGCATGATTCCAGATTATCACGTATCGTATGCAGCCACAATTGCTGAAGTATCGCAAAATCTTGTTCGGTCACGGAAGCCGCGAGGTTCGAGAACTTCTCCAGCTGCGTGGCTATGAGTTTATACTCGGCACTGGTTAGTAGATATGGAGGCACAGGCTTAGCTATTGAAGTTTCGTACGGCGCGGCCATTTCGGCAAGCCAAAGCTCGGCATCCTTCACTGAACCATCAAGACGGGTATCCTTCCGGCGAACGTCTTCCACGATTCCAGCCACGACCGCCACCAATTCTTCAATATCAACGGGTTTCAATAAGTAATCGGTTACATCAAGCTTGATGGCTTGGCGTGCATACTCGAATTCCTCATAACCGCTGATCATGATGACCCGAATCTGGGGGTGGCAGCGCTTCAGCTCCTTAGTAAGCTGAAGACCGTCCATTCCCTCCATCCGGATGTCGGTCAGAACCAAATCAATCTCTTGTTCTTGGACCACCTGCAGCGCTTCACTGCCGTCATAGGCTTCCGCAACGACTTCAACGCCATGATCCGCCCAATCAATCGTATAGCGCAGGCCTTGACAGATCACGGGTTCATCATCAACGATCAGCATTTTTACTGTCTTATCGTGTTGCATCATGCGATTCACCACCGTAGGTTTCAGAATGTGGGAGCTTGAGGCGAATCAAGGTACCTTGCGTTGAAGCCTCGATTACTTCCAGACCGTAGCGTTCTCCGAAAAATAGGTACAGACGTTCATGGATGTTGCAGAGCGCTCCTCGATTGTGACCGGTCTGTGCCCCGTTACGGAGAGTCTCCCGGACCTCCTCTAAGGTCACATCGTCCATTCCGCGCCCGTTATCCTGTACGTCGATCCACATTTCATCCTCACGCTTGTATGCTTTGACCGATATTTTCGCTACCGGCTCCCCCCGATCGATGCCATGCTTAAGGAAATTCTCAACCAATGGCTGAATGGTAGCCTTCAGAGTTAGCGTATTTGCCAGATCATATTCCATGTAAAGCGCGTATTTCAGTTTTGTACCCAGCCGCCTCTGCTGCAAATACAGATAGGAGCGCACAAATTCCATTTCCTTTGCCAGGCTGGTCTCGTACTGGCCATTGTTCAGGCTGGAACGCAAGAATCGAGACAGGATTTCGATGAGCTGACTGGATTCGCTCGCCTTCTCAAGCCTGGCGGTCCAGCGGATCATATCGAGCGTGTTATAGAGAAAATGCGGATCCATCTGCTCCTGAAGCAGACGCAGCTCCGATTCGCGCTCCCGCAGTTCCAGCTTGTATTTATGCTCGATCAATTCTTGAATCGTGGATACCATATCGTTAAACCTGCGGTTCAATTCGGAAATCTCGTCCTTGGAACGAATAGGGACCCTGGCGGAGAAATCGCCTAGTTTTACCCGGTTGGTCTCAATCTTCAAGCGCAGGATCGGTCTGATAATCGTATAGTGGAAGCCGATCAAGGCCGATAAACCCAACAGGAGAATCCCGCCGAGAATGACCTGCATCAATATGGTTACGCCGCGTAGATCCTGATCCAGCGCAGCCTTAGGCACCATGGAAACGATATTCCAGTCGGTGTTTTCCATCCGTTGATGAAAGGTCAAATATTCATCACCTTCGTGACGGTAAGTAGAAGCACCCATCGTCCCTGCGGTTACGATATCCTTAAACGCTGCCTCATCACCGACATTCAAGGGAAACCTGTCTTTGGAGGGCAGAACAGGCCGTCCATCGGAATCCACAATGAATACCATCCCTTCGTCCCGCGTTAACCCCCGTTGAAGCTGTTTGAATATACTGGCTTCATCCATACGGATCACGAGCCGGGCAAGCGGCAGCGTGATCTCGTCGTAGGAGTTCAGTACACGGAACAAGGACACGAGGCTTACTTCTCCATACCAACCGCTGGTTGAAGGATAGGCACTGCTCCACACGATCCCGCCTTTGTGCTCGTCCGCGAGCTGGTTCCATGATTCTTCGTTGCCGTGAATCGGCTCGCCCATCTCGATGGAATTGCCGTTAAAGCCGGTGATGGAAATCGATTTGATATAATTTTTGGACATTAACTGAAACGTCAGGAAACCTTCGAGATTTTGCTTCAACCGCTCCGCTCTCTCACTCTCCGGCGGTGGATCCAGCCGCAAATATTGACGCATGTCATTGCTCAGTATCAAATAATCGGCAATATCCTCAATCATGGTCGTTTGCTCTTCCAGTTGATTCGTTACAATCTCCAGACTGCGCTGGCTTGATTGGATAAATTGGCCCCGCAGCACTTCGTTCAGTTTGTCTTGAGCAAGGACGCCGACCCCAAGCGTAGGCAAAATGACAAAAAAGAGGAAAATGACCAGTGCTTTCTGTTTCAGACCATAATTCCCGATCCAGCCAAAACTGCTGCGCATGTCCATTCCCTCTTTCGATGTCCTCATGATGTAGAATTGAAACCTGTTTAACCTTTAACTGCTCCTGCCGTCATGCCGTTAACCAGTTGTTTTTGCAGCAGCAGGTAGAAAATGATGATCGGTATAAGCGCGATCGTCAGTGCCGCCATTTGCAGCGTCAGGCTGGCCGTCTCGATGCCGACAAAGTTGGCGAGTCCGAGCGGCAATGTTTTCAGCGACGATGAACTGATCAAGACGAGCGCAAACAAATACTCGTTCCAATTATAGATAAAGTTTAGAATCACGACAGTTGAAATGGCCGGACGCGTGATCGGTAAAATGATCGACCAGAAAATTTTGAAGACGCCCGCGCCGTCCATGACGCCTGATTCTTCGAGATCCTTCGGAAATCCTCTCATGAAGCCTTCCAGAATAAAGATTGTCAACGACAAATGGAAGGCCGTGTAAGGTAGAATCAACGATAAATGCGTATCCAGCAAATGCAGGTTCCGCATGATCAGAAAGATCGGAATCAAGGTCGCGTGGATCGGAACGACCATGCCCAGCAAAAATATCGCGTAAGTCGCTCCGCGCAGTTTAAAATTGAACCTTGCCAAGAAGTACGCCGCAAGCGATCCGAGAAGGACCGTCACGACCAACGATACCACGGTTACGATGATACTGTTGAGAAAGTAGGTATCCATATTCGCAACTTCCCACGCTTTTGCGTAATTGGAGAATTGCAGTTCGGTTGGTATGGAGAACGGGTTCGCCGCATATTCCTGTTCGGTTTTGAAAGAATCTACGATCATCCAAAAGAAAGGGATTATATTAATAATAGCGAATATCCCCAAAAATGTGTATGCCGATAAATGGAACCATTTCGTTTGTCTGTACATCTCCTCCCTCTCCCTTCTATTCTTTTTCTCTAGCAATTCGATTCACGATTGTAATAACGATAAGGCTAAACAGAAGAATCAATACGGATACCGCGCTGCCGTAGCCGAATCTCATATTCATAAATGAGTTGTTATACATATAGACGGTCATAACCTCTGTTGCATGGGCCGGTCCTCCGCCGGTCATGATCTGGATCAGATCAAACACACGGAACGAATTGCTGATGCTGTAGACAACGGAAACGAGCAATGTCCCGCGGATCATCGGAATGGTAATGCGCATAATCCGGTTTAATCCGGTCGCCCCGTCAAGGGCTGCCGCCTCATTGACTTCATCGGGGATGTTCTGCAAAGCTGCCAATAAAATAATCATGTACAGTCCGCAGTTTTGCCATATATAAGCGATGCTGATCGAGATCATGGACCAAAACGGATCGCCCAGCCAATTCTGCTGCCAGCTCTCGAGTCCCAAAACACCAAGCAGATTGTTCAGCATCCCGTATTCCGTGTTGTACACCATGCCCCAGATCAGGGACACCATGACCGATGAGATGACCACGGGCAGGAATCCGATCGTCCGGAAGAAACTGGAGCCCTTCAGCCCTCGATTCAGCAGCAAGGCCAGCAGGAGGCCAAGCGGGATCTGTCCCGCGATCCCTGTAAACATAATGATGACGTTGTTTTTAACGGACAGCCAAAAAATATCGTCCTTAAAAATATCAACAAAATTGTCCAGCCCGATAAAACGCATAGGCGTGATCCCATCCCAGTTCATCAAGGAATAATAAACCGATAAGCCGATAGGAAAAATGGCAATACATATATATATAATGAGTGCTGGCGCCAAGCCCAAGAAAATAGCCCATTTCGTATGCTTAAGCGTATGCATTGGCGTAACTCCTTTCTTTCTGCCTTTAATAAGAAAAACCCGCTGCCGGGTTTTTCTTTGTACCATCATGATCTTGACTTAGGAAGTGCGCCCTTACTTCATGTTGTCGAACGCTTCCTGAACCTCTTGAGCGAGCTCTTCCGGCGTTCCTCTGCCAATCGTCAGAGCCTGCAATCCGTTCTGCATGACATCGGTAACTTGGGTCGGAATCACGCTGTCGAATACCGGCGCCGTTCCCTTGTTGGTCAACTCCAGCATTTCCTTGAGATACGGGCTCGCATCTTCAGGAATTTCAACGTTGGCCGGTACGACAACGCCTTTACTGATCAGATCTTTGTACAGGTCCTCATTAACAAAAAATTTAATGAATTCCTCGGCAGCCGCTTTCTTTTCATCGCTCAATCCTTTTTTAATGGAAATGCCGTACTGAACGACGCCCGCGCTTTTCACCGGATCGCCGGAGCCGTCAGGTACGCTCGGGAAGAGCGCAATGCCGAATTTGTCCCCTTCCTCGTTGTTGATGCGGATTCTTCCGTCAACGGTGGAAGAAGAGATATGCATGGCTGCTTTGCCTTGTATGAAGTAGTCCTGGCCTTGCACGGAATCCATGTTGTTTGCATCGGTATTAAATGCTCCCAGCTTGGCGAGTTCGTCAATGACGGCAATCGCTTTCACATATTCGGGATCGGTAAATTTGGCTTCCTTGTTCAGAATTTTCTGTAAGAAGTCACTGCCTACATAACGGTCACCGATAATCGACAAGAAGGACGATTGAAGCGGCCATTTCTCTTTGTTGCCCAGAGAGATCGGCGTAATGCCGGCTTCCTTCAGCTTTTTCACCGCATCAATGAACTCGTCGTAGGTAGCCGGAAATTGGTCATAACCGACTCCAGCGAACATTTCCTTGTTGTAGTAAATAATATCCACGAAGGTTTGTTTGGTCGGCACGGCAAATTGACTGTCGTTCTGGTTGAACCCGGCCAATGCGTCCTCCGGCAAAATATCCTTCCAGTTGTCCATCAGGCCATCCAGCGGCATCAGCAGATCCCCGGCTACCAAAGGAGCCAGATCGGCGCCAGGCCATACGACATTAATATCCGACAGGTTGTTGGCGGCAGCCAGCGTGCGCAGCTTCGTTTTGTACTCGGTTGCCGCTACCCCGTCCTGCTTGATGATAATGTCGGGATGCTGTTTTTCAAACTCCGCGATCCGTTCCTTGTACACCTCGTTATCCACGTTCGGCGAGGTCCATGGATGCATGATGTTCAAGGTAACCTTTTCCGGCTCGGCAGCGTCTTTCTCTCCAGATCCGCAGGCTACGGTTGACATAAGCAGCAGCGCGGCTGTTCCGGTGAGCAGCAGCGTTCTAAGCTTCTTAGATGTTTTCATTTGATATACCCCTCTCTTTATATATTACATATCATGTTCTTATATTTAACAATATAAGATATATTAATTATACAATCGGGTTCTCGATCCCAATATCCATTAAAAAAACGATTTCATCTAATTTTTTTAAGTCATTTTAAATAGCGATAACTTATAAAAAGCATATTTTCATTTCTAACGTTAATTTTAGTAACATAAACTTCACAAATTTTCAAATGAATGGTATCGCTTACAAATTGGTTCTAGAGGAAGCGCGACAGAGAAACCAACTACTCTGCCACGCCCTCACTCCTCTCGTTATTGCGGTTCGTTCAAAATATAATCAACCAAGTCATCCAGAGGAACCGTAGCGAGCGCAATCGCCGTATCCGTCACGCCATAATAGATATAGAGGAGCCCGTCCTTGACCACATTGCCTGTCGGGAATACGACATTCGGAATCTGATAGCCGAACTTCTCATAATACGTCTCCGGCTCCATAATGAAGCGGCGGGTTCTCGCGATGATTTTTTCCGGATTTTCCAAATCCAGCAGCAAGGCCCCTACACGATACACCGTATCTTGGTCCACGCCGTGATAGAGCACCAGCCATCCTTTATCTGTCCGCACCGGAGGCGTAGAGCCGCCGATTTTTTTAAACTCCCAATCGTTGTTCTCGGCCTTTGCCAGCAGCTTGGGCTCGTCCCAATGCACCAAGTCTTCGGAGTAGCTGATCCACATGGCTGCTTTTTCGGTTCCGTATTCCTCCCCTACGTATTCTTCCGGTCTGCGAAGCAGCACATACTTGCCGTTGATTTTCTCCGGAAACAGAATGTTGTCGCGATCATTGATATCCAGCGGCGTTGTATCGCACAGGTACTCCCAGTGAATGAGATCCTTGGAAGTCAATATCCCGGAACGCGTCAGCCAGTGGCCTTCCTCTTCGCCCCAACCGTCCGGATACTCGGGAATCGAGCGTTCGGGGATGCCGGCTCCCGTCGGGTAATAATTCATGGCACATGGCCGTAAGGCATAGTTCAAATAAAAGGTATCGTCGATCTTGACGATCCGCGGGTCCTGGATGCTGCCGTAGGGGAATCCCAGCTGGTCCGGCGTTACGACAGGCTCGTCCAGCACATGAGTGAAATGCACCCCGTCCGCACTCTCCAGAAGACCCAGGTAGTTTTTGCAGGGAGTCAGCGAGCCTGCCGTCCGTTCTATCATATAGAATTTTCCGTTATCGATAATGACGGCCGGATTGAATACCGTCACCTTTCTCCACTCGTAAAGTCCAGGCACTACGATCGGATTCTCCGGATGCCGGGTAATTTTCATGGGTAAGCCTCCTATGATCGTTATGTAAGTGTTATCATTTCTTGATTTCATTATAAGAGGCTTGGCCCATTCATAATATCCTGCAAACTTTCAATAATATCCGAAATATTGATATCTGTGATACTCGGCTGTTAAATAACGTAAAAAAGCGGTTCAATGGATGAACCGCTTAGATCTTTGGCCATATGGCCGATAACGTATAGGGGATGTTCCTTATTAATTCGTTATCCAGAAAAAGCGCGATGTTTCTTTTAATTGCCGCTTTCTACCTGTCTACTATTAGCTATGCACCAGTACTTTTAAGCTTAGACCTAGCGCTTGCGCAGTGGATTCTTGAATTTCCTCAAATAAGGCCGGGTTTTTCGTAAGAGACATGCCGTATGAAGGAATCATTTCCTTAATTTTCGGCTCCCATTCTTCCATATGCTGCGGGAAGCACTTCTCTAATACCTCGAGCATAACGTGAACAGCTGTCGAAGCGCCTGGGGAAGCACCGAGCAAGGCAGCGACCGAGCCATCCGCGGCACTAACCACTTCAGTACCAAATTGAAGCGTTCCTTTACCCTTCGGTGTATCCTTAATCACCTGTACACGTTGGCCCGCCACGACGATTTCCCAATCCTCGCTTTTGGCGTTCGGAATAAACTCGCGTAATTCTTCCATGCGCTTTTCATTCGATAGCACCACTTGCTGGATTAGGTATCGGGTCAATGCCATTTCTTTTACGCCAGCCGCCAGCATGGTGAACAGATTGTTCGGTTTGACGGATGTGATCAAATCAAGATTCGACCCGGTTTTTAAGAACTTCGGCGAGAAGCCGGCAAACGGACCGAAGAGCAATGCCTTTTGGTTGTCAATATATCTTGTGTCCAAGTGGGGAACCGACATCGGCGGAGCGCCAACCTTGGCTTTTCCGTATACTTTGGCATGATGCTGCGCTACCACTTCCGGGTTCTTGCATACCATGAATAATCCGCTTACCGGGAATCCTCCAATATGTTTGGACTCGGGGATACCGGTTTTTTGCAATAAATGCAGACTTCCGCCTCCGCCGCCGATAAAGATGAACTTCGCCGTATGATATTCGGTTTTACCGTGTTCGATATTATGGACTTTCACTTTCCACGAACCATCTTGTGTACGTTTAATATCCTTGACGCTATGCTTGTAGTTTATTTCGACGTCTTTGCTCTTCAAGTGGTCAAACAGCATGCGCGTTAAAGCGCCAAAGTTAATGTCCGTCCCGGAGTCGATTTTGGTTGCCGCTAACGGCTCATTCGATGTACGCCCTTCCATAATAAGCGGAATCCATTCCTTCAGCTGATCCGGATCCTCGGAATATTCCATTCCTTGAAAGAGCGGGTTGTTTGACAGCGCTTCAAAACGTTTTTTCAAAAAAGCCACGTCTTTTTCGCCTTGCACTAAACTCATATGCGGAATAGGCATGATAAAGTCCTGCGGATTGCGAATCAGATTGCTGCTTACCAGATAAGACCAGAACTGTCTTGAAACCTGAAACTGTTCGTTAATATTGATCGCTTTGCTGATGTCTATAGATCCGTCAGGTTTTTCGGACGTATAGTTAAGCTCGCACAATGCGGAATGGCCGGTCCCCGCATTATTCCATTCATTGGAGCTTTCTTCCCCCGCGCTTGCGAGTTTCTCAAACACTTTGATCTCCCACTCAGGTACTAATTCTTTCAGTAAGGCTCCCAATGTTGCGCTCATGACGCCGGCACCGATTAAGATTACGTCTGTTTTTTTCTCCATGTTGCTCATTATAAACCTTCCTTATCCCATATATTTGAAAAAAGAATAGACATCCCCGCTAAAAATGTCATTAAAAAGCAAGGCGTCC
This sequence comes from Paenibacillus sp. JZ16, assembly GCF_015326965.1. Lineage (NCBI taxonomy): Bacteria > Bacillati > Bacillota > Bacilli > Caryophanales > Paenibacillaceae > Paenibacillus > Paenibacillus sp. JZ16. Next base: position 254,120 of record NZ_CP017659.1, on the reverse strand, counting down.
TCTGAAAACACACCTTTTCTGTGTCAATTATCACCATATTATAGTCTATTATAAATATTGATAGATTAAAATACCTACTATTATCTAATCATTATAAACGATTTAAAGTTGTTAACAAAGTGAGAAGATCCTCCACAATTCCCAAACTCCAAGAAACCAAGTATAAACTTAGGATCATGCTAGAGATAAGTCCTTTTTTACCGCTAAAAAAAGCCGCAAGAATCGCGACTTCTCAAGCTTATCTATTCCTTATCCTCCGAGACTTTATCGACTGCATCCGGCCGGCATTTCCGAGAACCTTTCGCAAATGAATAAGTATGAATATCAAATGGACACCTTGTAACTATGCAGCTACTTCCCGTTGCCAAGCAGCAGCTTCGTCTGGATCTCCAATTGCTTCTCCAGCGAGATGAGATCGCCTGCCGAGAACTGATTGATATCCAATGTGTAGATGCGATTGTTTTTGTAAGCCGGCAGGGACTTCCAGATGGCACTCTCCATAATCTCCTTGGCACGATCCCCGCCTCCGTCCGCATCGTAGACCGTCACGAACATATAATCCGCGGCCATCTCCGGCAGCGATTCCAGGGAAATGTCCAGACCGGCTCCTCCGTTTACGATCTGCTCTTTCACGGCTTCTGGCGGCTGATAGCCGAGACCCGAATACAGATTGCGGGTACCGCGCCCAAAGCTCTCACCTACGACCCAGAAGTTTTTCGCCCAAATCTCATAGACGCCAACCGTTTCTCCTTCCTTCACGACTCCGTCCAGCTTCGCCTTGGCCTCTGCAAGCTTCTCCTCATAGTGCCGAATCGCTTCCTCCGCTTCCTTCGATTTCCCGAGGAATTCTCCGAATTCACGCAGCTCGGCATACAGATCTTTTGCTCCCCAGGGAATAACAATCGTCGGTGCGATTTTGGCGAATTGCTCATAGTTCTTATCGGAAGGTCTAATAATGAGATCGGGATCAAGGGATACGATTTTCTCAAGCGCCGCCTGATCGTCACCGATATCCTCGATGCCATCGGTCAGATCCTGCAAAAAATATTGATTCAGGCTGGCCGTACCGGCGCCGACTGGCTTAACGCCCAAGGTTAGCAGATGGCCAAGATATTGCGTCGCGACAATTCGCTTCGGATCCTTCGGAATCTCGATCTCGCCCATGACCGTTTCATATTTACGTGTTGCCCCTGTTTGCGGGTCGCCATTGGCCTTAACAATATCACCTTGCTGCTGTGTGTCTCCACAGGCGCCCAGCACAATGACCATACTTCCGATCAGAGACAACATCAATCCTTTAAGCAACCACATCTTTGAACCCTCCATCGTGTTGATAATGATTATCATTATTATCATAATAACGGCAAGGGTTGCACGAGTCTATTGCGTTCCGTAAGCGGTTCTATGGACATTTGTTAGAAGCTCGGTGAGTATGGACAATTGCTGCTCCAAAGCAAGCGGATCATTATATTTAAATAACTCCAGATCGAGAAAGAACACATTCCCGTTTTGAACCGCAGGCAAGCTTCTCCATTCTTTGCTGTTCATGACACGTTCTGCATTGCCTGCACCTCCACCACCTTCCCAGATGGTTACAAACATATAATCTGCGGCATACGCTGCCAGCATGTCCGGCGTTAACTCCAAGCCGACTCCCTCACCTAATACGTGTTCTGCAAGCGGCTCTGGTGGCCGAAACGAGAACGACTGGTATAAATTGCGCAGGCCTCTGCCATACGCCATATTAACCGCCCACAGCCGATCCGCCCAAAACTCGTACACGGCAGCCGTAGCATGTGAATCGATTAGTTTAGCTACTTGAGCAGCAGCTTGCTCCTCCTTCGCTCGAAACCCATCCATCCAGTTCATCGCTTCGCATTCACGATTGAGTGCTCTGCCTAATCGTAACAGTTCGTCGAGCGGGTCTTCCTGTCCCCAAGGAAGTGATATGGTTGGAGCAAGCTGGGATAAGAGCTCGCTGTTCGGTCCGCACGTGACGATCAGATCGGGCTGCAACGATGATATCGTCTGGAACGATCGAGCATCTCCTACGTCCGCTGCATTCCCCAGCTTTCCGACATAAGGGCGGGCACGCAGCAGATTGGTCGAAGTTCCTGCGGGCGTAAGTCCAAGCGCCAGCAGATGACCCACATATTGCAGGGCCACAATACGCTTCGGACGCTGGATATAATCGCGAGGAGAGTAACCGAAATACTGCTTGAATTTCCGGCTTAAATATAAACCGTCCTGGTAGCCGATTTCCCGCGCGATTCGATCGAGATTACGATCGTCGCCGCTAAGCAATTCCTCCCTGGCTTTCTCCAGGCGAAGCCGCGTCAGATACTCCGTGAAGCCGGATCCCGTTGCTCTTTTGAACGATACAGAGAAGTGTTCCGGCGTTAATCCTACCCTCTTCGCCATGTCGTTTCGCGTTATCGCCTCGGCGAAATGCTTCTCCATATAATCCACCGCAAGTCTCATGCGCTCCAGCCAATCCTCTTCCCGCTCCTCATCATCGGTTGACTGCAGCAGCGTACCCAACAGTTGTTTAAATACCGCATCTATGCGAAGGTTTGTTGCAAGTCTCCCGCTGCTGACTCCGTGAAATTGCTTGAATTGGTATAGTTCTTGAACCAGAACTAGAGCCTCGTGTGTAGCGGCGACGGGAAGCTTGCCGGTGCCCATCAGTGCAGAGATTCGCTTGCCGTATACGATTCGGCTTGGTGTCCGCTCCTTGAACTCCCATACATCGTATTGCAATTCATAAAGCTCGAGCGGAACCGACGAGTTTGGAGTCCGGCGTATGTCGGCAATCGTCCCCGGCGGACAATAACAGATCGCCTTCGCTTTCAATCGATGCCTAACTCCATTCATATACAAATCACCTGAACCTTTACTTACCAATAACATGGTATGTGTTTCCATGAATCCGCCGGCAGCCTCTTCGGTATGACCAAGCTTAATATAGCGAACTCCAAACAGCGAATATTGCGTCTCTTCCATGCTGACGGTCACCCTTTCAGACTGTAACATTGTTTTATCCTATTATAATCCGGATGATAATCATTCTCAATTAATATCCAGTCGCTGAGGTTATGTATTGCCTTTCCTTTTAGAAGAAATAAAAAAAAACGCCCTGTCCATACGGACAAAGCGCTTTGGTTATTAGTGAGGGGCCATATTGCCAGGCATTGGGGCTGTGCCGTAGCTATTCTGCATGTACTGCATATCTTGCTGAGGCAGCTGCGGTACTTGGTAGTATCCATGCTTATTCTGATATAGCGAAATTTCATAAGCCATTTCGATGCAGTTAGGAAGGGAATCGGCAAGCACGCGGCGTACGACCGGATTCGTGGATTCCATGGCTGCATTGGTTTTCATTGTAGCACCCGATTTCACTGCATTCAACATGCTGAGCGCGATGGTTTCATCGTTGATCTCGGCTGTGGACTGCATCGGTTTTTTCGGCTGGCCTGGTTTCATGCCGTAAATAAAGTCATTGCCCTGCTTCATTTTATAGCTTTGCGTCGGCTTTGAAGGATCTTGTCCTGATTTAAAACACTCCAAGGTGATGTTATACTCATCAGCCATAAATTGCTTCTGGCGCTGCAGGATATCCCGAAGCTCCGGATCCTGCACATGTCCGCTCAGCATGGTATACGTGTTCATGGCATTGATAGCCCCTGCCAATACTTCGTGGACATCAAACATCTCATGACCGCCGTGGTTCAATTGTGGAGGAATCATACCGGTCTCCATGTTTTGATGATTTTGTGGTTGTTCGAATTGCATTGTCGTACCTCCTAATATGGTTTGCTTACATGTCAATCAAGTAATTTCAACAAGGTGGTAGCTGGATAACCGCTTCTTTTCTGCAGTTCAGGTTTATTGTTAATTAAACAAGCCGAAAGTATTCAGGGTATTTTTAGCGAACACAAGTTTTGTTGGTGCTGAAACTTTCATTGATGTTGTTTTTCCATCTTTTGTCTGATCCATATCGTAAGGAGAAGCATCAAAGGCAGCGCCACCTGGAAGATGGGTGTTACATATGTCACGACAAACTTAATCCCAAGCCATATATGATGAGGGTAATTGGGGGACAAGAATGCCAGCATATATAAACATACCCCTAAGAAAATAGTACTTATCTTGTAGGGGATTCCTGTGAGTTTAGTGAGGCCGATTACGGCACCCATAGAAAAAGCAGTCATTTTCGCGCCCAGTCCCAGAAATAGTATAAGAACGAATAAAACGTCGATGCGCTCAAAGACATCTGCAATTTCGATCAGCTGAACCACCTGCAGCAAAGGAAGCGTACTACTGGCAGCAAGTGTCGGCCCTAAGACCAAAATATTGACTTGGTTGATCAATATTAAACAAATCGCCGTAATGATATAAGTGATTATCACGCCTCTCCGCAACCTCCCCTTCTTATGCACCAAAGGAAAAAACACCAGGAACAAGAGCGTTTGTCCAAACGGAAATGACACCAGCTCCGGTATGGCTGCAGAGAATACTGGTTTAAAACCATTCTCTAAAACCGGCAGCATCATCTCCGTTTTCATAAGTCCTGTCGTTAGCAGCAGTGAATATATGGTGAGATAACTCAATATTACGATGGGCAGCAGGCCAGCGCTGACCAAAAAGACAACACGAGGCCCATACATCACCGTACTTGTAATGACGAGAATGGCGATCAACATGATAAATGCCAGCGGTGTCCGGTTTAACAAAGTCAACACCGTAAGTTCACCTAAATCCCTTAGATTACGAGAGGCTTCATAAGTGAAATAAGCGGCAAAGGCAAAACTTACTACATAACCGATGATTTTACCAAAATATCGTTTGCATAAATCATACAAATCAAGATCAGGATCTGTGCGGTGTATCATCAGATATATACAGAGTAGGAGCAGTCCAGCGCAGGCGGCTAGGGCCATGGCTAGCCAAGCATCCCGCTTGGCTTCAGCTCCCAAGAAAAACAAGGTTGTGCTTCCAACCTCAAAAAGAGCTAGATAACATACTAACTCGGTAACTCGAATGGATTGGTTCATAAGCAGCTTTCCCTTTCTGTGCCCTTACCAATGAAAAGAGCAAAGGCCTACTAAGAGCTCCCGTCTCTCTGAAAGACGTTTGTGACATTCCGGTTTGACTGATCGTAGCATCCACCTCTAGTACAAGTTGGAGAGATTGCATCTCCTCTTCTTCCCAACGGTCCTTTAACTTCTGCCAATCCTTCGGATATTTACGATGGATCTTGTCGGCAAAATGTGGCAAATCGACTTTAAGTCTTTTGGCGGCTTCCCATCCCTGTTCGATATAGTCCTTGATTACCTTCTCAATTTCCCTCTGCGCCGCATGAAGTGTAGGCAAGCTGGTTAAGTTACCGTGACAATGAGACTCCGATATTGTACCTTTGACTTTAACAGAAACGCGCATTTGATAACCGTTTGCCGTTTTATGAGGTGTGACTTTGGTTTTTGCAGAGGCCGATTGGAATGAGAATTGTTCTCTTTCTGTATTCGATTCTGGACAAGGAATGGATAACGTACTGATGCTCACTTTATCAGTTAACCAGGATATTCCGAAGCTTTCACTCCGCGTTAACGTTCCGATTCTCCGGTCTTTATCAAATACGGATAATCCCGTAATTTTAAGCTTTCCGCGGGTAGAAGTTTTATGTAATTGATCCACGGAATCCACTTTAGCCTCCGGCCCACCGACTAATTCAATCTGGGGAACACCGGCTGCTTGTGACTCCGAATCCAAACTAATAGCCAGCTCATACATTTTCGTTGAAGGGTAATTGCCATTAAATTGATCCGTTTTGTCCAAGATATTAGCGATAGCTGCACCCGGTAATCGTTCAGTCGGTACAAGTTGCTTTAGCAGCTCACTTGCCTGCCCGTTCGTAACCAGGACATTGACGGTCTCACGCATATAGGTGTTTCTCCAATAGAAATCCATGATTTCGCTAATCCCTTTTTCCGTTGCCTGCTGACCAAGCACAAGAATATCCGTATGCGGAAAATATAGACGTCTGGCTGATTCCGTATAACTAACATCAATCGCTTCCCGAAGCGTTGGGCCCGTTGAGGAGAACACATGGATTGGAGCCTCCGAGCCGCCAGCCTTGCCAGCACCGCCAGCACCGGATGAAATCGCCGATGGGTTAATTAATTGATATGAAACGATCCACCGATCCCCTGACCGGTCTATACCGATCGCTGAGATGAGGCCGATCTCATTTAACTCGGTTTGATTCCAGCAGCCTGTCATTGAAAACATCATGACCAGCAAAAGTGTTATGTGAGCGAAAGTGCGCATATTTCACCTCTAGTTAATTAAAGTCACCTCGTCTGATCCTTTCTCGTATCCTTAGAGCGTAGATTCTCGTTCTGCCTGACTAGATTACGTTGACTGATCTCCTTAGGTCTGGTCTTGAGCAATGGCCATGGTAGACGGACGAACAGATCCTTCAATTCAGAGAAGCGAAGCGGTGTCATAGGCGACAGATATGGAACCCCAAACGAAGTCAGGGACACCAAATGAACATAAAGAGGCACGATGCCTGCCAGAATACCGAACAAACCAAGCGTACCTGCGAGCAGCATCAGGACAAAACGAATTAAGCGAATGGCTGCTGCCATGCTAAAAGCCGGGATCGCAAAATTCGCAATAGCCGTAAAGGAAACTACGATCACCATCGCACCGGACACAAGGCCCGCCTGAACGGCAGCCTGTCCCAATACGAGCGCCCCCACAATCGATATGGCGGGACCAATGACCCTTGGCATCCGAACCCCAGCTTCACGAATGATCTCGAACGTTAATTCCATCATCAAGGCTTCAACCAGCGCAGGCAGCGGAGTGCCTTCCCTTTGCGCTGCCAAACTAATGAGAAGTGGAGTCGGAATCATCTCCTGATTAAACGTCGAGAAGGCAATATATAATGAGGGAAGCAGCAGGGATACCACAAGAGAAACAAAACGAATGGCCCGCAAAAATGTGGTCAAATCATACCGTTGATAGTAGTCTTCACTAGAATGGAGGAACTTAAAAAAAGTAACAGGGGCTATCAGTACGAAAGGTGAACCATCAATCAAAATGGCAACTTGTCCTTCCAGAAGGCTTCCAGCCACTGCGTCAGGGCGTTCTGTGTTAATCATCGTTGGAAAAGATGTCACGGAAGCGTCCTGAATAAATTCTTCAATATATCCGCTTTCCAGCACGCTGTCCGTATCAATGGAATGTAACCGCGACATAATCTCTGATACAACCTGCGGATCCGCAATACCCTCAATATGAGCTATCGTCACTCTGGTATTGGTATATTTGCCGATAACCATCGTTTGAATCCGCAAATCCGGTGTTCGAAGCCTTCTTCGGATAAGGGATAGATTCGTCGAAATATCTTCAGTGAAGCCATCTTTAGGTCCTCGAATCACGGTCTGTGAACTCGGCTCAACTATCGATCGCTTCTCCAGACCTGCAACCGATGCTGAATAAGCGACATCCAAGCCATCGATTAAGATAACGGCTTTACCTTCTAATACCGCCGGGATTAAGGCATTAACGGATCGCAACTGACTTACCTGCCTTGCCGGCAGTACTTTTTTCAGCAAGGCATCCATATCAGGCGTTCCAGCAGTATCCACTGTAACAGTTAACCAAGCCTCCATGATGCCGTTAAGCTGATCCATATCAACAAGTCCCTCTATGTAGCACACCGCAATTTCCGGTATACCGTCGCGACCTGGTACTATTCTGACGATAAAATCAGAGCTATTCCCCAGTTTCTGCTCCAATATTTGAATGGAGTCTTGAAGTGACGTGGTTATCGGATGTGGTGTATCCGTTGTTTTCATTGTTCTGTTCTTTGGGATGCTTCGTTTCAGCGCTTTTATCAGTAATCGACTTAACATAACACTCACTCCCCACCAATCTATAGCTATTATGGGGACTTACATAATAATTATTCCAATAATGGTTAATCTGCTCAAACCGGATGCATACTCCGCACGGAACATGAACAACTTAACCATAGAGGAGGTATGTGCTATGGATTCACCTGGGTGTGCAGGACCGAACGATTCCGCATCGTCGGATCAAAAGAGCAGCAAAGGCAGCTTAAAGTGGTGGCAGCTCTCACTGCTTGGCATCGGTTGTACGATTGGTACGGGGTATTTTCTAGGTTCCGGCATTGGCATTAAGCTGACGGGACCTTCCATGGTTTTATCATTCCTTATCGCTGCTATAGGAACCTATATCGTCTTTCATTTTTTGGCCAAAATGACGACGGCGGATCCTCAAGAGGGATCCTTTTGTTATTATGCGGGAAAAGCGTTTGGGCGGTGGGCACGTTTCGGAAGCGCATGGAATTACTGGAGCACGAAAATTCTAATCATGGGCAGTCAGCTGACGGCTCTGTCCATCCTGACCAAGTTTTGGTTCCCTGATGTTCCGCTATGGATATTTGCTGCCATCTATGCCGTATTATCGATTGCCGTCGTTCTGCTGGGTACGAAAGGCTTCGATAAGGTGGAAAATGTATTGGCCGTCATAAAAACAGCGGCGATTCTCATGTTTATTCTTCTCTCAACTGCCGCGCTTATGGGCTGGATTCGCGGGGGCAGCGATGGTAGACCCGGATTTCCCGATTCGGTTGGACAAGTGTTCCCTGGCGGATTTCCCGCATTCTGGTCCTCGCTCTTATATGCTTTCTATGCCTATGGGGGTGTCGAAACCATTGGTTTGATGTCCATGCAGCTCAAAAACAAAAAGGATGCTCCCAAGTCAGGAAAAGTCATGCTCATCGGACTGACCGTGATTTACATGATATCCATCGGGCTTGCTGTCTTCATGGTTTCCTACAACCTCTTGAGTGAGAAAGAAAGCCCGTTCGTTACAGCGCTATCCAGCTATCCGCTAACTTTCTTTCCCCATGTATTCAATGGAGCGATCATTATGGCCGGATTCTCGACGATGAGCGCTTCATTGTTTGCCGTAGTGAACTTGCTTGTGACGATGGCTAAAGACGGCGATGCACCGAGTATTTTTACGAAGAAGCTGGAAAATTTCCGGAAGCTGCCGCTCCCTTCCTTGGTGCTTGCCGCGATCGGTTTATCGGCTTCAATCGTTACGGCACTCCTATTGCCCGGAAAAATATACGAATACATTACAACTGCTGCCGGGATATTGCAGATGTATAATTGGTCGTTCATTATCATTTCGGCTTACAAAATTCTAAAGGTCAGAATGTGGGATGTGATTCTGGGTGGATTCGGCATCATCCTCCTGCTCGGTGCCGTAACCGGAACCATCATGGAGAAGAGCATTCGGCCCGGTTTTTTTGTCAGTTTGATCTTGGCTGCACTTGTGGCCATCGTGACGCTAATTATGGTCAAGATATGGAACAGGATGCAGACCAACACCATCAACAATTAAAAAAAGAAAGGGCATCTTTTAGTAGATGCCCTTTCTTTTGCTTCTTACAGAATCGGGATGTTTCCCTCTTCGCATTCTTTCATTGTTTTCTCGTTCCATACGGAGACCTGTACTTCACCGATATGAGCTTTTCTCAGAAGGAACATGCATAGCCTGGATTGTCCGATGCCTCCACCGATGGACGACGGCAGCTGCCCTGCGAGGACGGCTTGGTGAAAGTTAAGACCTAAACGATCCAGCTGGTTGCTGGCCAGAAGCTGTTGACGAAGTGATGGAGCATCCACCCGGATCCCCATGGATGAGATCTCCACCGCACAATTCAATACCGGATACCACAAAACAATATCCCCGTTTAACGTCCAGTCATCATAATCCGGCGAGCGGCCGTCGTGAACCTGCCCGGACTTCAACGCTCCGCCGATCTGCATAATGAATACGGCACCATGCATTCTGGCGATTTCATGTTCCCTTTCCTTCGGAGAGAGGCCAGGAAAGCGGTCTTCCAGCTCCTGCGTCGTAACGAAAAATATGCGCTCCGGAAGGATCGGCTCCAAGCATGGATGAAGTTCATGGACAAACGCTTCCGTGGACTTTATCGCTTCATATATTCGTGCAGCTTCGTATTTTAAGGTGGCGAGGTTGCGATTGTCTTCGCCTATCACTTTTTCCCAATCCCACTGATCGACGTAGATCGAATGCAGATTATCCATGCTTTCATCACGCCTGACGGCTTTCATATCGGTGTATAAACCTTCCCCATTCTTAAAGCCGTATTGGGCAAGGGCCGACCGTTTCCACTTTGCAAGGGATTGCACAATTTCGACACGGCCTTCCTTCATATCCATCACATCAAAAGATACGGTCCGTTCCGTACCGTTCAAATTGTCGTTAATGCCTGTGCCCTCTTTTACCATAACGGGTGAGGAGACTTCGGTTAAGCGGAGTGCCTTCTCAAGCCCGGTCTTAAAATACGATTTGGTTTTTTGTATGGCGATAGCCGTTTCCATCCTGTCTAGCCTGGATTGGTAACGCTCAGGAATCACGATAGATCTTAGCAAGTCGTTTTTCGCCCCTGAAATGTAAACTTCTGCCTAATTGTCTGAGAACAGTTTATGTTTACCCTCCAATACTGTCGCTTTGTCCCATGTATATTGAACGGAATTGGGCAGATGACCACTTGGTTATCCTGTTAACGCAAGAATGCCCTGAATCCCGAAGTACACACCGAAACCCACGAGGGAAATTCCCGAGATCACAGAAATCGCAGTCAGCATTTTGTCGTTCAGGAATCGGCGAAGTCCGCTGGTTAATCCCGCAACGCACAGGTCCCAGAGGGTTAGGCCCAAAAAGATCATGCTGCTGTAAAGCAGTAAATGGCTAGTCCCAAACGAGCTAGCGGTCTTAGCCAAGATGGACCCGTAAATCCCCAGCCAAAACAAAATCGACAACGGGCTGGTAATCGACATAAAAAACCCCAGCAAAAAACAGCTAAACAAGGAATCCTTTTTTCTCGCTGCAGAGCTGATTTTCAATTTATTCACCTTCATAATACTCTCAACACCGCTATAAATTAAAACGAATCCGCCAAAAAGCCATAAAAAAATCTGAACGATCGGAATGTTGAGAAATTGAACAAGTCCTAAATAAATGACCAGCATAAAGGCTGCGTCTGCCAACATGGATCCTGCTCCCACAACCCAGGCATGCCAAAAGCCATTTCGGATCCCTTTATCAAGCCTGGCCGAGTTCACGGGCCCGATCGGAGCAGCCAATGTTAATCCCAGAATAATGTAGCTAATTAATAAATTCACGTTCAATCGCATTCACTCCCGCCTACGAATACCAAGCTTGTACATTTTATGTGAAAAATGCGGTTGGATATGACTTCTAATCCTAAAACCAAGAAAAAAACCAGCTAATGTTTGTCAAGCATTTCAGCTTGGATGAGTTCTTTTCGTGATATACTTTTTCCGACCAACCCGAATAACCTCCACATCTATGGAGGTTTCCCCTTCGGCTTTGGCGGCTATCTTCTTGAGCTTGTCCATTCCGCCCCAGACCAAATATACGATATGCTCCACCTGGTAATACGGAAGGCCGCGAACTTGGTCGAGCAGCAGTTTGACGTTTACGTCGGTTTCCATGTCCGATTGAATCTTCAGTTTCATCCAATCGGTGCAGTGCAGCATGCACTTTACCAAGGTTGGAATCGTTTCCGCACAGACACCATGCCGCTCAGTAAAAGCTAAAGTAAAATGGTTTTGAACGGATTGGTGTTCGTCATCGACTTTACCCATATATTCTTCCACCAACGGGAAATACGTTTTATCCTTCAATCCGAGGCTAAATACGGCATAGCTTCCCGGCATGCAGTTTTTCTCCCCTTCCGTATCCGTGTACCATTCAAACGGCTCCATTGCAGTTTTGGCATACTCCTCCATTAGAGGTTACAGATCGGGATATTCCACAGCATTGGCAAAGAATCGATGCGTTCCCGACTTAGCCAAGCCTTTAATCGGGAGACACTGCTTCCCTGAGGACTTCAGTTTGATTTGGCAGCTTTTCGGGAATCCCAAGCCGAAGAGGTGAGTCAGAAACCGGAGCGCGCGAGCGTAACTCTCCCCTGTTTCCTGCTTAATCCATAGACGCCAATGATCCAGTCGAGTAGGGATCCGCGTCTGGAAACAGCCCCTCGTCCAGGATGTGTCTGGACAGGAAAAACGTCTCCAACGGTTTGGTCGGATAGGTTCCTTTTTCTAGCTTATTGGCTATATAGATTGAGATTCGTTCTTGTAATTGCTTCTTCTTTGTCCCATCTGTAAGAATACAAAGATTCAGGTCGCCTTCCCGCACTCGAAACTTGCCGTTAAACGGAAACTGATAATCGATGATAGAGCTCGGCATTTCATCCAATTTACGCTGCATATAAGAGGATAGCTCAGGAACGATGTGCTCTCGCACAAGTTCTTCGGTCAACGGCTCACCAGGTGTCCATCTGTCTTCCGGCATCGATCTGTCTAGATCATCATCTGTCATGCTCACCCTGCCCTTGTCATATTCAAGCAGCGCATAGTCATGTATCCCGATCTGCAGCGAAGTACGCTTCACGATGTTCTCTGCGTTTTTATCGCTGATAAAGGCCATCCATTGGTCGATCTGTTCCTTCCCCTGCCCAAAAACCATTCGGAAGATGTTCAAGAACTGAAACGTCGTGCTGCCAAGGAATATTACAACTATCTCTATCCTCATATCGTCCAAAAAAGAGCCAATCTCGCGGACGATATCATCTCCGACCTCATCCAAGCCGAGGACGGGGATCGGTTATCGGACGATGAGATCGTCAGAACGACGATGTTTATCGTGGGTGCAGGCATTGAAACGACGACTCATCTGCTAGCCAATACGTTTTATTCCTTCTTATATGACAACAACCAAATTTACGGGGAAATCCAGGCTAACCGCGAGCTCCTTCCCAATGCCATCGAGGAAATGCTCCGCTATCGGTTTAACATACTTTTGCCTGGGTGCTCCGCTGGCACGGCTGGAAGCAAATATAGCGATAAGCAGGTTCATGGATTTCTTCCCGCGCATTGAGCCGGTTCCTGAAACTGGAAGATAACCTGAGTCCTTCCGCTACAGGACAAATGTTGACTCAGCTTCCTATCCGTGTTCATCGGTAAGGCTAACCTCTCTCAGTTCACTAGGTACAATCAAAAAAAAGCCCTGTACAGCAAGTGCTCATGGTATCGGGAGGCCCTGTCAGTCTTAAATCACAGGGCCTCTCGCTTTTTAGGAAACCATGGAAAATCATTCTATTGTTTTTGACCTCACGGGTTCATACCAGTAACCGGGCCGCCCGTTGTTTAAACGCATGAGCTTCAAGGAAGAAATAATCGCCCCAAATGACAAAATCGTCCGGTGCAATTCCTCCCCTAACAAAATACGAGCCATGTTGCAAAAGACCTTTCGAAAGGTTACCCTGCACGGGATACGCACTCACCGTATCTGCGGGATCGCCTTATTACTTATCAGGGTTGTCCAGGTGACGCGTTCCCTCCACCTTCGTTCTGCTGCCGAAGCATCTGCCGATAAGCACCGGGCGTCATGCCAAGCTTGGCGGTAAACAGGCGCGTCATGTAGTTGGAATCACGGATTCCCACGCGTTCCGCGATCTCGGAAATGCCAAGCACCGTGCCGCCAAGCAGTTTCTTGGCCTCCTCCAGGCGCAGGTGCAGCACATACTGCAGGGGCGTTTTGCCGATATGCCTCTTCATGCATCTGGCGATATAACTCGCTTGGAAATGGAGCTTTTCCTCCAGCGAGGCCCGTTCAAACGGCTCCCTCCAATGTTCGTTTAAATAGGCTGCGGCGGCTTGGGCCAGCCGTACGGAAGGCTCCGGCTCGGACGTCCGGGCGCAGCCTGCCTGCAGGGCGGCAAACAGCTCGGTCAGCAAAAGATGGAGCTGGAGCGCATTCTCCCCGTTCAGTCTGTTGTGGGTATCGTTCAATCCGCGCAGCATCGGCTCCACGGTTTGCACCTCGACGGATGCAAACTTCGGCAAGTACATGCGCTGCTGCGATGAGGGCTCAACGTCTTCGACCGTGCCCTTGGACAGCAGGTTCGACCAGGGAATATCTTCTCGCCGGATGTGAACGGCCGGATGCCCATGGATGAAATGCACCCAATAAATCTCCGTATGCTCCGAGCAGGCTTGGTGCCCTACATGCGGCAGTCCTGCTTCCAGTACCAGCAGCTTTCCCGCGCCTACCTCATACTCCGTCTGTTCCTCCCTCATATAGAGCGTTCCCTTTGTGACCAGCAGCAGGTCAAAAACGCCGAAGGTACGAGCGAAATGCTTGTCTCCCGGCTTCCATACGGCATGTCCGGCCGTTACGAATTGCGGCAGCGGCGGTATGGCGAATTCTAAGCACAGCAAGGCCATCCCCTCCTTTTCGCAAGTTCATTTTGTGCTAATTAAAGTCTATATTATCACTGGTTGCCCGCATGAAAAAGAGGTACATTTGATCACAAGTAACCGCTACCATATAGCGACTAAGGAGGCTGTTTGCGCATGCGTTATCGTCAGGTTCATCTCGACTTCCATACATCCGAGGCCATCGCCGACATCGGAAGCCGTTTTTCAAAATCCCAGTTCCAGAACATGCTGCGTGCCGGGCACGTCGATTCCATCACGGTGTTTTCAAAATGCCATCACGGGTGGGCATACCATCCGAGCGAAGCCAATGAAATGCACCCGCATCTCTCATTCGATCTGCTGGGCGAGATGATTGCTGCCGCCCACGAAATCGACGTCAAAACGCCGGTGTACTTATCCGCGGGGCTGGACGAAAAGCTGGCGCGGCGCCATCCCGAATGGCTGATCCGCGACGCGGAAGATCGTACGCGCTGGGTGAAAGATTTCATGACCCCCGGTTACCACGAGTTTTGCTTTAATACGCCTTACCTGGACATCTTGATTGAGCAAATTCGTGAGGTAGTCTCCAGATATGATGCGGATGGCATTTTCCTTGACATCGTCGGGATCCGCAAATGCCGGTGCCAGCATTGCGTAGCCGCCCTGCGATCAGCCGGTCAAGACCCTCGCGATGAAGCAGCCGTTGCCGCCCTGGGCGAGGCGACCTACCTGAACTATGCCCGCCGCGTTCGGGAAACGGTGGACGAGATCAAGCCCGGTCTTCCGGTTTTCCATAACAGCGGCCATCAGCGTCGCGGACGCCGCGACCTTGCCCAAGTCAACAGTCATCTGGAACTGGAATCGCTGCCGACCGGAGGCTGGGGTTACGACCACTTCCCGCTTTCCGCACGCTATGCACAGACGCTTGGCATGGACTATCTCGGCATGACGGGCAAATTCCATACCTCCTGGGGCGAATTCGGCGGTTACAAGCATCCGAACGCGCTTCGCTTCGAAACGGCGCTCAGTTTCGCCCACGGCGCCAAGTGCTCAATCGGCGATCAGCTTCACCCTTCCGGCATGATGGATGAAGCGACTTACGCCTTGATCGGCACCGCCTATGCGGAGGTGGAAGCGAAGGAGCCATGGTGCAGCGAAACATCTTCAGTAGCGGATATCGCCGTCTTGTCGCTGGAGGCTGCTTGGGAGGCTTGTCCCGAAGCACGAAAATCGGAAGACCGTAACAATCTGGCGGATGCCGGAGCCGTACGCATCCTGACCGAAGGACATTACCTGTACGACATCGTGGATGCCAGTGCTGATTTCAGCCTCTACAAAGTGCTGATTTTGCCGGATGATGTGCCGGTATGGCCGGCATTGGGAGAAGCTATCCGCGCTTTTACCGCGAGCGGCGGCAAGCTTCTGGCCACGGGTCGCTCAGGTTTGGAGCCGGACGGCAGCGCATTTGCGCTTGATCTTGGACTGAACTGGAGAGGCGCCAGCCCTTACCGTCCGTCATATTTCCGTCCGGACTTTACTCCAGGGCCCCTCCTCCCTGCTTCATTTGTCATATACAGCGAGGGACAGCAGGTTGAACTGAACGGCGGCCGTGCAATTGGCAGCCGGGAGAATCCGTACTTTAACCGGGACGTGTTCACGTTCTGTTCTCATCAGCACACGCCAAGCGCGGGGGAGGACAGCGGACCCGGCATGATCGAAAGCACAAGCGGTATCTATATCGCATGGAATGTGTTCGGCGACTACGCGGACAACGGACATCTCATTCTGAAAGAGATGGTATTGCATGCTCTTGCACGGCTCCTGCCGCAGCCTTCCTTGAGCTGCGATTTGCCGGCACGAGGCATTGCGACGCTTCAGTATCAGCAGGGCGAGAAACGCTACATAAATCACCTGTTGTATGCCACCCCTGTGTTGAAGGGGCGTGTTGAAGTCATTGAAGACATCGTTCCGCTGCGGGATGTTTCCGTCGGCTTGCGTCTCCCGTCCCAGGCCTCGGTTAAACGGGTCTATTTAGCTCCTTCGATGGAGGAACTTCCTTATACTGTCAACAATCAAGACGAGATTAACTACACGGTTCCTTATTTGGATAATCACCAAATGGTTGTGTTGGAGCTGGCGTAGTGATCGTTCCTGCCATAGATGAGTGATGGCACACAACTCTGCCTTGAGGAATAGCCGCAGTCTCCGGACTGCGGCTATTTCATTTTATCTTTTAGATCACAATTCCCTAATACATCGCAAGAAAGGACGGCTTACACCTGATCGAGAGGTTACTCAGGATCAGTTAGCGGTTGAGTCAACATGGTTCCCTGCAAATTAGCTGTTATGTCGTCCCACCTCGTACATCCCTGCACTTTATCCAGCCAAAGGAATGATCATAATCCAGGTGCGGGTGAAATCCCAGGCTCGCGGACCCGTACCGGTGGCTGCATATCAACGGGTTGGGACTCCGTCTTCAAATTATTATGCTTCTCTTACCCAGTCTCTGCACCTTCAGCTGCAATCTAAGCGCATTCGCAACAACAATCACGGAGCTTCCCGCCATGCCGATGCAAGCGATGCGCGGATCCAAATAACCGCATGCGGCCAATGGTACGGTAACGGCGTTATACAATAGAGCAAACAGCAAATTCTGATGAACGTTCCGCATCGTTTGGCGGCTCCACCTATACGCATCGATGATGTTGAATAGCTTGTTTCCGATCAGTACGATGTCGCCGGCCTGTTTAGCGGCGTCCGCTCCCCCGCCCATCGCCATGCCGACATCTGCCACGGCTAGCGCAGCCGCATCGTTTATTCCATCGCCAATCATCACAACGGAACGCCCTTGATGTTGAAGCTCGCGGATGAATGCCAGCTTGTCTTCAGGAAGCATGCCTGCACGCATCTGATCGATCCCAGCCGCGGCAGCCACCGCCACGGCGGCCTGCTCCTCATCGCCGGTCACCATCCACACATCGGCTCGGCGCTTTAACTCCTGTACAATCTTCCGGGCGTCTTTTCTAAGCTTGTCAATCAATACAAGCGACCCGATGCACTTCCCGTTCACGGCGACATAAATCCTTGTATAGCCGGGGTGATCTGGAGGACTCTCCAGCTGTATGCCCTGCTCCAGCAGCCATCTTCGATTTCCCACGCATACGTGCTCACCTGTGACATAGCCTTCCATCCCTTTCCCAACCCGCTCTTGAAATTTCTGGGCTTCCAAAATGGGGGAATGTTTGTCTTGGGCAGCTCGTACAATGGCTTGTGCTAACGGGTGGGCGGACCGGGAAGCCACCGCAGCCGACATGGATAGCGCGTAGGCAGCTTTGGTGCCGTCCGCAGTGTGAATCGCCGTAAGTTGAGGCGTTCCTTCCGTCAACGTGCCGGTCTTATCCAACAATACGACATCGGTTCGGCGCAAACTCTCCAGAGAACGGCCGTCTTTGAATAGAACGCCTCTTTGGGCGGACGAGCCGGTTGCGATCAGGATGGATACCGGCGTAGCTAACCCAAGCGCACAGGGACAGGCGATCAGTAATACAGACAGCGCGTGGCGCATGGCCGTTTCGGATGCATCGGGAGATTGGGAAAACCAGAGCCACCCCGCATATGTAAGCGCAGCACAACCGATCATCAAGGGAACAAAAATCGCCGCTATACGATCTACGGTTCGCTGAATGGCCGGTTTCCCCTGCTGCGCGGACTCGATTAGCCCAATCATTTGAGACAGGCGGGTTTCGTCATGATACTTATCAACCACGATGTCCAAACTTCCGATCAGACAACGCGTGCCGGCGTAGACTCGATCTTTCATGCCCTTGGCCACTGCTGTACTTTCACCTGTCAGCATAGATTCATCGGCATCCGCCGATCCCGACTGAACAAAGCCGTCAATGGAGATCCATTCCCCCTGATTCACCCGGATGCGGTCTCCGATCTGCACTTGATCCGCAGAAATCCATTCTTCCCCATGACTGCGTATGACTCGAACCCGTTTAACCTGAAGCTCATATAAGGCACTAAGCTGCTTCAACGCTCTGCCTTTGGCCATGGTCTCAAGCCACTTACCCAGCAGAACCGCAGCCATCACCATCGCGATCGTATCAAAATAAAGCGTTGGATGCGCGAAGCTGTCCCGGGATTCAAACATGACATAGTGACTGTAGAAGTAAGCCACCGAGGTACTTAACGCAACGAGAGTATCCATGTTGGCCGTACGATGGATCAATGCCTGGTAAGCTCCGTAATAGAAAGGATACCCTACGCCAAACTGAAGCAAGGTAGCGAGCACCCATTGAAATACAGGTTCCATCAACAAATTCGGTATCCATTGTGCAGGCCAATCGGCAACATGCGCCATCATCGCCCATATGAGCGGCATGGATAAACAAGCGGCAATGATAAACCGGATGCGATAAGCTCCCGTCTCCGCATCGATCCCGGCATGCGGATGCGACAGCCTGTCGGTCGCTCCATAGCCAAGTTTTTCGATTCTCTCCATGATCTTCTCTATACCAATCTGCGTCGGTTCATAATGAATCGTGGCCTGAGATAAGGCGAGGCTAACACGGACAGATTGAATGCCTTGCACCTTACGAAGAACTTTCTCGATCCGGGCTGCACAAGCCGTGCAAGTCATGCCCGTCACTTGGATTTGATGCAGCTTCACAACGATTCCTCCCCACCCTCTGCTTATTTCTGTTTTCGCTTGTCCATACAATGTATGAAAATACGCGTAACATCAGAATGGCTAAGAAGGGCCACCGATTGCGATTTTTGCCTGAAAGAGTGTGCAGCAACCATAAAAGCCGCCAATTTGGCGGCTTCAGATGCGCAGATATATTTGTTTTTTTGACATCAACCACATATTGAAACTGATACCGAGACAAAGATTGCGATGATCTATTTAGTCGATAACCGCCGGGATAATGCGTTCTTTAATCAGTGTCCATCGATCCCGCGGATTGACGGTAAATGCTGATGCAATGGCTACGACCAAGTCTTGCTTCGGAATGCAGCAAATGATATTGCCTCCATCGCCTACTGCCGAGTATGCAGATACTCCGTCCTCATCGCGCAACCACCATAGATATCCATAATGGTTGGGATTCATCGCTGTTGATTGGTCAATCCATGCCCCCGATATAATGGGCTGATTGTCCCATGTGCCGCGGTTCAGATAAAGAAAACCGAAACGAGCCATATCTCGAGGAGTTAGCGTAAGCCCCCATCCTCCAGTAGAATTACCGGCTGGATCTTTGACCCATCCCCTGACGTCTTTTCCGAATAAATCATCAAATCCGAATGAATTCATGTCATAATCCGGAATTTCGTTCATGCCGATCGGTTTAAACAAGTATTCGTTAGCAAACGCGCGGGCACTTTTTCCTGTGCTGCGAGTTATTACTGCTGAGAGGAGATGCACCCCTGCAGTAGAATACTTAAATGCTCCCAGACTTCCACCGATGCCCAGCATATCCAGCGTATAATGAACCCAATCTGATTGCATGCACAGTTTGTCCAGCGGTTCGTGCCAATCCTCAAATGGATAAGGAGCCGTCATCGTGAGCAGATGGCGTATCGTTACTTCCCGTTGTTGTTGAGCGTGAGCCTTAGGTTCATATTCGGGGAAAAAATCCAGCACCTTCTGATCTGCATGTTGTATATAGCCTGCATCTATAGCAATGCCAATGAGTGCGGATATGATACTCTTTGTAACCGATGCAACATGGTGCCGATCCTCCGGGCCATAACCATGATCATATTTTTCATAAACGATAGCTCCGTGTCGAGCCACGATTATGCCATGAATATCGGGATATTCGGTTTTGATCCATGAATCCAGCCCTGAAAGCTTGTCAGCGTCCATTCCCACCGTCGCCGGGGCTAGGGTTTGCCATAATGTCGTTGGCCAGCAGCTTCTTTTCATAATAGATACCTCGCAGAATTCGTTATACAAGCTATATGGTATATGTAAATCTCTTATTTTTTGGTCACGGGGAAATACACCTCGGTCACCAATTCCTCGGCAGTCAAGGCCTGATAGGGGTCGGTTACATAAACTTCATAGGGCGATTGAGTCAAAGCATATCCTTCATCTTCTATCCATTCCCTCAGTTTGGCATATACCGATGTCAAATTGGAATAAGCCCCCTTTAAAACAGACCTCGCGCAAAGGCCACCGGACAACACTCTCGTTCCCTTTACAGCCTCCCTGACCGGAAGGGCAAACTCGGTGTCATTGCCTGCAGGATGGAATTCCGGACTGTGATATATGGTCATAGGTGTTCCGACCAAGGTAAGCTGCTCCCTGGCAATCTTTTCGTACAATCTGCTGTAATACCCGCCATATCCTAAAGCATAGTCATCACTGCTCATCATTTGACGCATGTTAAGGATATTCATTGGTCCTGTTTCAACAAGCCGTACTTCGATATCATCCAGATATGACATCAAATGTATGCCCTGCTCCAGATTCAAGATATCCTGGTTCATTTGTTTTAGGATATATTCATACGTGTCTAACTTCTCCTGAATATCCCTACGTTTGCGATGAAGGGCGAAGCGAAGCTTCTCTTCGGATGGATCCGCTTCCTCGTCCAGAATCTCCTTGATTTCTTCCAGCGAAAAATGATAAGACTTCAAACGGTTAATATAGAGCATTTTCTTTAATTGACTAATGGAATAATATCGGTAACCGTTTTCCGGATTGATCTGGTTCGGATGAATTAATCCGATCTCATCGTAATATCGAAGTGTCTTTGTAGATACTTCGCATATTTTGGAGAATTCTCCAATCGACAGCAAAGGTTCACCTCTTTTCTGGTTTATCGCTCTTGGTTCAAGATCACTATACACCTTGCCCTAAGGGCAAAGTCTACAGCCATTTTATGAGGAGGATTATGATCTGCCCGTCCCCGCTATAAATGAGGAGTACCCTCCGGAATTGTACCGGTGTTAAGCCAATGGTTCACTACCCGATTAAACAGCGCCGGATCAGCAAGCGGTATGCCGTGCCCAACACCGGGAAAGATGATCCCGTCAGCGTTTTCGCTCAGCTGCACGAGATCTTCAGCCGACTTTTTAACAATGCCTCTCTCCTTCTCCCCAACCGTAACCAATAGCTTCGTTGTGGATTCTTGAATCCGCGGAGAGATTGAATAGGACATATTCTCCTTCAGCACTGAAACCAGCATCTCCCGTTTCATATTCAGAGTTTCCGCGTAATACTGTTCAAAGTCAACCTCATTCACATACAGCGTGCTTGCCTGCCATCTGGAAAACCATCTGTATCTTGTTAATGGGAAGCTTATTCGAACGGAAGGTTCAATCAGCTTAAGCGCTGTCGGCATCGGCCTCAGCAATGCGCTGTTTACGATGGCGTAATCAATAAGGCCGGGTCGCTGACATATCATCTCCACGAGAATTTGCGCACCTAGTGAAAAGCCGAAGACAACAATCTCCCGTCCATCAGCTTTGGTCGAAATGACCTCGTTAAGCTGCTCCGCGGTGCGGCATATGGAAAAAGGCGGATTGCCGGGGCTGCGCCCATGTCCGGGCAAGTCAGGTATCAGGCAGAAGCTGTTTTCAAAAAAGGGAATCTGCTTGCTCCACATCCATCCGCTTACACCGCCGCCATGCAAAAAAACGATCATCCTTGCTGCCTGCTTATTTCCGCTCTCCTTGATGTATAGATTCAGTTTCCTCATCCCCCAGACATCTCTATGTTTATACTATTATAAAATAATAAGTATAAATTTTGATAGTGTATTACCTAAATAACGCAATCAAATTGTACTAATTAAAAACAATCGATATAAAACGATTAATTTCGCCTCGGTTATTCTATCTCCCCTGGACCAAAGTCGAGGCCTGGTTCCCTCCGAAGAGCCAGTTAAAACTCATTCTGCGGACCGTTCTTCCATCTCCCTCCATCGTCTACCATGAAGTGGAAATCAAATACGATTGACAAGGAGAGGAACCCATGAAGCCAAATAAACAAAGCAAATCCAGAACCATTCGTGTCCTGGCAGCCTCCGTACTGTCCGCTAGCCTGCTGGCTTTCCCTGCCGATATCTTTGCCGATACGGCTAAACCCGCCTCAAGTACAGCTTTAACACAGCAAACGGGAGCACCGGTACTGAGTGCCAAAGAAGTCAAGGCGTTCACCGACGCCTATTTTGCCAAACCCCAGGTTTCGGACATGCTGGCTGGTGCGCTTGTTGTGGTCGTAAAAGACGACAAGGTGCTGCTGAATACGGGCTACGGCTATGCCGACCTTGAATCCAAGAAAAAGATTGACCCCGATCGAACCTTGTTCCGCATGGCCTCGATATCCAAATCGATAACCGCGACGGCGGTCATGCAACTGGTAGAGGAAGGAAAAATCGACCTGAAGCAAGACATAACCGATTATATGCCGGATGTTAAAATCACCAACAACACCGGGACACCCGTCACCGTTGAGCATTTATTGACCCATACAACAGGCTTCGACTTTACGGACGACTACTCGCTTCCGCAGCATATCATTCAGAAGGGCGAGATGCCGCTTGCCGACTTTATCCGGTTAAATGCACCGGCTGTGGTTCGCACGCCAGGAGAGGTTTACCGCTATGATAATCTTGCCTCCTCCATGCAGGGCTACATTGTCGAGCGGGTATCAGGAGAACCGTTTGAAGATTATGTAAAAAAGCATATTTTCACCCCGCTACAAATGGAGCACGCTGCATTTCGGATGGATGAGGATATCATCGCAAACCTTGCGACTGGCTACAATGCCGAACGTCATCCGTTTAAGCCGTACCAAAACATACCTACCATCGCGCCGGAAGGCGGCATGTTCGCCACCGGTACCGATATGGCCAATTTCATCACTGCCCATCTAAATAAGGGCCAGTTCGGATCTTCCCGCATTATGAAGGAAGAGACCAAGCGTTTGATGCATCAGACGCATTATGATGCAGCTGGTCTTCCGTTGATGTCATACGGTTTTGAATCGTTCATGCACAGCAGCCATAACGGCCAAACCCTGATTGGCAAAGGTGGCGATTTGGATGGCTATCATTCCTGGCTTTGGCTCCTTCCCGACCAGAATGTCGGAGGCCTGATCGTTGTTAACAGTGACGCGAGCACATCGATCCGAGCCGAATTTTTCACCGCATTTATGGATCATTTTTATCCGAAGAAGCAGGTTCAGCCGAACGACTTCCCGCTTAATCAGGAGCAGCTCAAGAAATTCGAGGGCATGTTCAGAAGTTTGAGAACACCGATTATCGCCACACAGGTGAAGGCCGGCCAAGGTGAGTTGTTAGTCTCGGATGCATTGGGCGAACATAAACTCACGCCGGTCGGTCCGCTGCGATTCGTAGATGAGAACGGTACGCCTGCCGCCTTCAAGGAAGATGATAACGGCAATGTGGCGTATATGTATTATACGGCGATAGACAGCATGTCCGAAAAGCTCGCGGAGCCTGCTGCGTACAGCGACGTTCCGGAAGAGAATCCTTATGCCAAGGATATCTACTTCATGCAGTCCCTCAAGGCTTTTGACGAGAATGAGCAATCCACCTTCCGACCGAATGAACCGATTACGCGGGCAGAGTTTGTCAGTGTTATCAGCCGGCTGGCCGGGATGAAGCCTAGCGATAGCGCGAGTTCGTTTAAGGATATGCAAGGGCACCCTCTCGCTGGTTATGTGCAGAATGTCGCGGACATGGGAGGTGTCACCGGCACACCAGCCCAGAACTTTGAACCGGATCAGCCGATCACGCGCCAAGAGGCTGCTGCTATAATATGGCGTGTGGCCCAAAACGCGCTTGGCGCCAAGGCGGTTCCGGCCAAACTCAGCTCAAAACCGGCTGCATGGGCAGACGAAGCCGTACAGTTCATGGTCGGATCCGGGATGCATGGACCCGAGGTGACAACAGACGCAAACGGGGCCGCCGATTACCGGCCGTCCGACAAACTTCTGCGCAAGGAAGCTGCCGCCATCTATGCGAGACTGATTCAACAAGCCTTTGGTTTTTAATGAAAGAGACATCGAAGTTGGTCATACCCCTGCCAAGTTGACGCCAATAAAGTGACATCTGTAAGCTGCGACCGTTTCCCGGAACTCCAATGGGAAGCGGTCATTTAGCTTTTCTGAACAGTCTCCGTGAGTTTGCAGAGTTTACACTCCCCCGCACGAACGTAGATAATATCCCTGACCAGTTTTTTAGCGGCGTGTCCGACTGAAAGTTTCTTGTTAGCACGTCCTTTTTATTCCCATGAAAAAATCCCCTCAGCAGACAACATGTAAAGCCATCTTAACAGATGTCTCTTTTTCGTTGTCTGCCATGAGGGGAGAATATCAATTCGGGGTGTTTTCTCTTCAAATCGTCGATTCTATTGTGTTCAACTTTATTCCAGCTTGAAGTTTCCAGAGCCAGTGCGAACTTTCAGCGCTATGTCGCCATTGCCGAACGTCCCCTTCAGCCTGCCTTCGTCTTCGTCTTTTACCTCATACTGTATTCCGTCCCACTCGATTTTTCCTTCACCGGAGCTTCCTTGAAAATCAACTTCCAGGGAGGAAGGCTCTTGAGCCAAATCGATGTTTACGTTCCCGCTTCCGGCTCGGAGGTCGGTATTATGGATCAACCGCTCCGATTCCAGGTGTATGTTTCCAGAACCTGTCGTTCCTTGTACGGCCGACTCCCCGTCTTTCAGTTCAACATCGCCGCTTCCAGTCTGAAAGTTCAGCGTTGTGGCATGGTAGCGTTCCGCCTCTATAGTGCCGGATCCGGATTCCAACATAAAGGATTCGGCTTCAATCTCCATTGCCTCAATATCACCACTGCCGGTATACACCGTAAGTGAACCTGCATTTACTTCCTGAATATTGATATTCCCGCTGCCTGCCTTAACGGTGACAGCATCTCCACGCATATTTCCGATCTCGATATCGCCGCTTCCACTTTCAATTTGGGCCGCTGTCCATTGCTTTTCCGGTATTTCCACGGATAAAACGATATCCATAATATTCACACCAAACTCAATACCGTCAGGAACATCAACCCCGATTTCCAGCGTATCTCCGTTCGGCTCGACCTTCAATTTCACTTGGTCTGCATTTTTCGTGCTTACCTTTCCGTTCAACCGAACTTTAATCTCGTCTGCATTTCCTTTTGTGATTTCAATGTCGGAGCTTCCAGTTTGAATGGACAAATCCCGGTAATCATCAGCGGCGAATGTTTTCTCATCATTAATTTTCTTGGTCTTAAAGGAAAATCCGAATTGAACATCCGAAAAAATGTTCCTCGGGTTCATCGTAAAGAGCAACAGCAGTACGCCGGCCACTACGATCAATATACCTGTTTTCTTTTGCATAATGTGTTCCCATTCCTTCCGTCGTCCCTTTTTGTCTCTCTTCTGCCAAATCCTGAAGTCCTATTCAGTATAGCATCCATTTAGAGACTTGAGCATTGGTCCCGCGAATGAGACGAGAACCTCGACTTTAGTCCAGTATAGCTTAGCCGGGGTGAACGACAAAACAGCCAGTCCGCACCCGGCTGGCTGTTCTCGTCGCTATCCCAACGCCACATCAAGAATCATCATCAATACGAAACCGAACATTAAACTCATGGAAGCCAAATCCTTATTCCCTTTTTCTTGCGAACTTGGAATAACCTCTTCGGCTACAACGAAAATCATCGCACCGGCCGCGAAACTCAATGCGTAAGGGAGCATGGGTTCAATAAAGGCGACGGCTACCGCGCCGATTACCGCGGCAATGGGTTCCACCATACCCGAGAACTGTCCATAGAAGAAGCTTTTTCTCTGGGACATTCCGTCACCTCGTAAGGGCATGGAAACTGCAACGCCCTCCGGGAAGTTTTGAATACCGATGCCCAAGGCCAGCGTCAAAGCCCCTACCAGCGATGCTTCAGTCCCTCCATTGGCAAGCGCACCGAATGCGATCCCGACCGCTAACCCTTCCGGAATGTTGTGGAGGGTAATAGCGAGGACCAGCAGAGTACTCCGTTTTCTCACTTTGGGGTTATATCCTTCCGCTCCTCCAATCGGAGAATTGGGATGAAGATGGGGTAATACCTTATCGATTCCCCATATAAAAACTCCACCTAATAAAAATCCGAAGGCCGCCGGAAACCAGTTTCCAATCGCATTGCCTTCCGACATCTCGATGGCTGGAGCCAATAAGGACCAGTAACTGGCCGCAATCATGACACCGCCGGCAAAACCCAACATACTATCCAGCAGACGCTGGTTCAATGTTTTTGTAAAAAAAACAAGAGCCGCCCCTAACGCCGTCATTCCCCAAGTAAACAAGGTGGCTAGTAATGCTTGGATAATGGGATTGAATTTCATAAAAAAATCTACCATTAAACAAGAACTCCTTTATGAAAATAATATGATACCAGATAATATCTCCGAATATAGACCTTACATACATTTAACGGTTATTCAGAGGGTGATCTAGAAATTATGTACCCGTGAGAGTTCATTCTAATGCAGCCAGTGCAAATTATTATATATCATAATATGCGATGATGGTTGTCTTTTATTTTTCTGAAAACTCTACAATTTACAATCAACGATATCCTCCGCCAACACTCACCTTTTGGTAAGTACCTGTACTAAAAGTGCATACTTACATAATTGCAGTGCGCGCTTTATACTCAAGAATATCAATCATACTCAAGGAGGATACATCATTGAAAACACTTGTTATCGTTACACACCCAAACCTGGAAACATCCGTCATTAATAAGCGGTGGGTAGAAGAACTCCGACAATACCCGGAAAAATATACCGTACACGAATTGCATAGGGTTTATCCCGACGGAAACATTGATGTGCAACAAGAACAACAGCTTATTGAATCGCATAGCCATCTTGTTTTGCAGTTTCCGATCTATTGGTTTAATTGCCCGCCACTCCTCAAGAAATGGCTTGACGATGTTTTTGCTTATGGTTGGGCTTACGGTTCAAGAGGCGATAAATTAAAGAATCGGAAAGTGGCTTTAGCTGTATCCGCCGGCATCAAGAAAGAAGATTATCGGGAAGACGGAAGGTATCGCTACACGCTTGCCCAGATCCTAACTCCTTTTGAAACGACCTTCCTGTACTGCGACGCAGATTATCGTTCGTTCTTTGCCTACTATGGGCAAGAGGCTGCTCCTGGAGGCAACACGCCTGACATGGACCTATCGCCTCCTGATAACGCACTGGATATAAGTGCACGAGACTATTTGAAGTTCATAGACAACATGTGATAAATAAACCGAATGAAGCCGTTAAAAAAGAAGTATTTCCTTGTTCAGGAAATACTTCTTTGAATATAACAAAACCTCATGCTTCCAGTTGCACAGCTTCCAGAGCCGGCACACTGTTTTTCTCTCCCCACTCGCACATCATATGTAACACAGGAATGAGGGATAGTCCGCGTTCCGACAAGGTGTATTCGACTTTTGGAGGGACCTGGGGATATTCCGTGCGAACGATTAGCTCATCGGCCTCCAGCTCCTTTAACATGATGCTTAGCGTTTTAAAGGATATAGAACCAATGCTTCGCTTCAGCTCATTATGCCGCATCACCTTATTTTCAGACAGCCAGTACAAGATGATCATTTTATATTTACCGCCGATCAAGGATAACGTATAACCAAAGCCGGTGTCTTGAGGTTTCACGCCAGTCGGAACACAGGTTTCTTCGTGCATAAGTCACACTCTCCTTCGAATCTCTTCCATTACTCATGTACTGATCATCTTAACATAAAAACAGTACTGGATCGAAAGGAGATCTGTAGAACAAATTCGCTGGAATGACCCTCATCCTGCCCAGACGTCTTTTACATATTGTCCCGACGCCTCCAGCCCGGATAGCCAGGCGGCAGCCTCTTCTGCACTAACGCCATGTCTTTCCCGATAGGAAAGCATTAGTGTTTGCTCTACCTCCGGGGCCATCCGGGAACCGTCACCGCAAATGTACATTCGTGCTCCTGCCTCAAGCAGTGACAGCAATAACGCTCCGTCTTGTGTCATTAAATGCTGGACGTAGCATTTATCTACACCGTCTATCCTTGAAAAGGCTGTATGCAAGGTGACCAAGCCTTCTCTCTCCGCCTGCTCAAACTCCTCGCGGTAAAGATAGTCTTGCTCCGGATTCCGACAGCCGAAGTACAGATGCGCAGCACCCAGCTCCTGCCCAGCCTCCCGAAGCGCTTGTCTTGCCTGGATGAACCCCCTGAACGGAGCCACGCCCGTGCCTGGACCGATCATAATCATTGGCGTTGCCGGATCCTCAGGCAGCGCAAAGCCCGACTCCGGAGAACGAATGAACATCAGAACCTCTGCGCCCGTCTCCATCTGTTCCAAATAGTTGGAAGCCACGCCCCGGTATTCCCCTTGACCGCTCCAAGCACTGCCCCGAACGACACTGACCGTGATGCTTGCCGTATTCGGGCTAACCTTCGGGGAGCTGGCAATCGAATAATATCTCGGCTTCAATGGCGGCAGGAGCTCAAGAAACCGTTCAAACGGCAGCTCACAGGCTTCATACCGCTCCAGCAGGTCGAGCATGGTGATCCGTTTGGCCCGCACTTCAGCCTGATAGGTCGCTTCCGCAAGCAGTTCTTGAAGCTCTTTGGCATGCGGCGGGCATACCGTGTAAGCGGCCATCTCCCGAATCTGTGCTCTTGTGGCCGGCTCCTGCAGCTCCACGCTGCGGAACAGCAGGTCGTCCAGATGGACAGGAATGCCTGTCGGCAAATGCGCACCGCTTCTTCCTTCAGCAGACAAGATAAGATGTGCACTCGCGTCCAGTTTGAATCTTCGGAGCACTCGCTGAACCAGCGTCACCGGATTGACCGGAAGCACCCCCAGATGATCTCCTTCACGATAATCCGTTCCCGCGGGAAGCGAGATTTCGATATGCTGCGTGATCCTTCCACTATCCGCATGCTGCAGATTGCGGGTATGAGCAACGTGCCCGGTTACAGCCTGGTAGGTTTCAGCCAGAGGCACGGCGGCCGCTCCCTGCACGAACTGGACGGACAGGGCACTGCGCTTCGCCACATTGACGGACGTAAGAGGGAGTCCTAGCGATTGCATCAGATCCGGCCATAAATGCTCCGTCCATTCGTCGACTTCACGCTCAAAGTCTCCGCTGGCATCACTCTCACCACGCGTAAGCAGTCGCTTCGCCCCTTTGATTGCAAGCTGATCGTCTATCAAGCGCGGAATCCGCTGATAGGTGCTTGCCCAGTTGTGGTCTCCGCAGCCGAATACCGCATATCGCACACCCTCAATTTCTGATACATCGGCATCCTCCAGCCATTCCATAAATGCTTTGGCATTGGAAGGGGGCTGCCCGTTGTACGAGGCGGTTACAATGATGACGGCGCCTTCCTTCGGAAGCCTTCCGGCATAATCGTCCAGTGTGCCCACCTGGCTGTCGAACCCTTGGTGCTTCGCAGCATCCGCCACCTCTCGGGCAATTCCCTCTGCCGTGCCCAGATTGGACCCGTATAACGCGAGGAGCGGCGTATGATGAGCATTAGTCCCGGTTGTATCGGACAACGTGGCATATTCCCGCTTCTCCGAATCGTTTGCCCCCGTCTTGCCTCCTGCCGGAACCAACAGTGCAGCCCCGTCCTGACGGCTTCGAACTTGAATATGGAACTCTTCCGGCTTCAAAGTGAGTGTTTCCTTAACCTTTAACTCATAAGACTGGTTATCGATCAATTCAAAATATTTGAGCACCAGGCCAAGCACCAAGGTTGCCTCCTGCAGCGCAAACTGCTGCCCGATGCATGCGCGTTGTCCGTTGCCAAATGGTTTATACGCGTCATGCGGTACCTTGCTGGGATCTTCGAAGCGCTCCGGTCTGAACGTCTCCACGTCGTCTCCCCACACGCGGGAGTCCCTGTGCAGTCCCGGAATCAGGACCGTTACGCTGTCCCCCTTCTGAATCGGATAGGTTCCTCCGATTGCCGTATCTTCCTTCGCATATAACGAGAAGGCAGGCGCCGTTGGCCATAAACGCAGCGACTCGCTAAGAACCATGCGGACGTATTTGAGCTCCCGCACCTGGTTGTAAGTCGGCACGGGATCTTTCAGAATGCGGTCCACTTCGCTTACCGCTTTATGCAATTTATCCGGATTTTTCAGCAAATAATAAATAGCAAAGGCCAGCAATCCGCTTGTCGTCTCATGCCCCGCGATAAGAAAGGTAATCATCTGATAACGAATATTCTCTTGATCCAGGCGCTCGCCTGTGTCTGGATCGACGCCTTCCAGCATATGCGCGAGCAAATCCCCTTCTTCACCGCCATACTTCTTGCGATCTTGTATGAGCTCATCAACTAGCGAGAACATGTTCTGGACATCTTCCTGAAACTGCCGCTTCTTTTTAATCATAAACATGTCCTGTATGCCGAGACGGTGCAGCTGATTCATGCCTTCATCAAGGGCCCGCACCATGCTGTCGATAAACGGGTGATTGTCTTCCCGGTAGAAGCTGTTAAAGCGATAATTAAAACCACACAGGCCGATGGTATCCAGCGTCAGACGAGTCATGTCGGCAGGAACGTCCACAGATTCGTCAGGGTTGAGCCTAGCCCATTTCTGGATGAGCTGCATCGCGATATCAACCATTTTGGTATGGTAGCCTTGCATCGCACGCTGGCTAAAGCTGGAGAGCAGGATGTTATGTGCCTTTTTCCAGTTGGGCTCGTGTGTAGCGCTCGTAAACAATCCATCACCTGCAAAAGGACGGACATTCTGAAGCGGCGCCCAGATTCGTTTATCAAAACGCTTCTCATCACACGCGTCCTTGACATATTCGTGGCCGGAGACGTACAGCTCCCTGCGTCCACCCGGATATTGAAATTGAAATATCGGCCCAAGTTCCGAGGCGACCTTCACAAGCGATTGGACCGGAGCAGCGGAATCCAGCAGCGGCAGATTGCCGAGCGGTCCGTAAGTTTTAGGTTGAGGTACTTGCTTCATATGCGACATTGATCTCCCTCCATGATCCATAGTTTCTTTAGTATGCGTCCCTTTGACCGGACGGGTGAAATCGCATCCAATACTCATTGACCAATATCGTAATGCGGTCATTTTGCGATAAAAAAGGAGGATTGACGGCGGCTTCGTTAGTTTCCACTTCGCTTGGCTGTCTTATCCTAGCCTTTACCCTATCACGATATGAAGGTCACGCATATCAGCCGTAGGTCCTTTAGGACTATAAAACCAAATAAAGGATCTCCCACCCTGAAATGCAATGAAATTAGTCATTGTTGTACTTTGCAAAGGAATGTTTTCAGAAAATGTTCACAGAATTTTCACTTACGAGAGACTTTCTCCAATCTCTATAATGACAAAGGTAACTAGAAAGGATGATGAAATTGCCAGCAACAAAAAAAGAAAATTTTTATTTTGGTTTGATGATGTGTCTGGGGATGGTTATCATGATGACCTCCTACAATTTGTTCACAAACGGATTAATTGGGAACATATCGTTTATGGCCATACTCCTGCAATTGGTGTTGGGCTTCGTGATTGCCTTCTTATTGGAATCGTTTGTTGTCGGACCCATAGCAAAGAAAATTGTTTTTTCCTTATTGCGTAATAAATCCAGTAAAATCCTTATGATTGTGATGATGGCATTTTGTATGGTGATCGGCATGGTTACTTTTATGTCCATGTACGGGCTAGCTTCCTCCTATTATGCAAACCGGCTTGGAGGGGAATCACTGCTTGGAAGCTACTTCTCCATTTTCATTAAAAATTTCGTATTTGCGCTGCCGCTTCAACTTCTCATTGTAGGCCCGACCGTTCGCTTCCTGTTTGGCAGGTTGAAAGCAAAACGCGTGAACGAATCATTATCTGCCGTATAATCGATTGGAATACAATCTCTCTCAACAACAAAAGCCGCGATATTCGCGGCTTTCTTTATAGTGACTGAAGATGCCGCTCACCAATTGCATGCTCAGAATCGATTTAGCCGGCATGCTTCAACGCTCTTCGATCGCTGTACGAATATCATAAGCATCGATGTCGATATCCAGTGGTATTCCAAGAGCCAATTTCGCTAATTGACTACCGATAAAGGGGCCCATCGTCAATCCGGACGCGCCCAGTCCGTTTGCGGTTATAAGGCCTTCCCAGCCAGGGACAGCACCTATAACCGGAAGAAATCCGGGGGTAAACGGACGAAATCCGACACGGACCTCTTGAAACGTGCTGTCAGCTAGTCCCGGCGCCAAGGCCAATCCTTTATTCAGGATTTCCTGCATGCCGCCGGCTGTTATTCTCGTATCGTAGCCTTTGACTTCATTTTCGTGAGTCGCTCCGATCACAATCTTCTGGTTATCAAAAGAGAGTAAATATTGATCCGATGGCGGCATGACGACCGGCCAGGTGCCTGTATCTTGCCGGTCAGTCGCCTGCACATGCATGATTTGCGCTTTTTGAAAACGAACCTGAAAGTGAATGCCTAGTGGCTGAAGCAATTGATTAGCCCATGCACCAGCACAAACAATGACTTCATCTGCCTCAAATCTCCTTGCTCCGACAGCGGCTCCGGTTACGCGATTAGCTTGATATAACAATGCGGCATCCCCGTTTATAAGCTTGGCCCCGTTCCTCTGAGCGGACCGGATCAGCGCATCGCGCAGTGCACGACCATCGACATGGGCGGCGCCGCTAATGTGAACGGAATGATAGCCATCTCGAAGCAATGGGAAACGCTCATGGGTTTCTTCCTCATTCAGCCGGGTTATCTCACCGATTTCCGGAGCATCCGCTTTTCTGTTATGAGCCCGTTCCTCCATCTTGCGGATTTTATCCAAATCCTCGTGAATGCTAAGGGCCCCGACTTGTGCGTAGCCCGTTTCTGTCTCACCTTCGCTGATGAGTTCTCTCACTAAATCAGGGTAATAACGCGCGCCGGCCTTGGCTAATTGGTACCAAGCCTGATTCCGTCTTTGCGATAACCAGGGGCAGATGATGCCTGCCGCGGCATCCGTAGCCTGTCCTTTATCATGGCGGTCTATAATAAGCACTTCTGCTCCCATTTTGGCTAACTGATAAGCAGTCGATGCCCCAAGTATTCCCGATCCAATGACGATCACGTTCTTCATGCATGACATTCCCTTCCTTAAATCACTGTATCCATTATAGCGAATGCAGGGAAAAAGTATAACGCACATCATTTCAGCGGTCTAAATCAGGGGGCTAAAGCTTGTCAGCGGGAGCATTTCTTCCCTATAAAAGAACATGCAAAAAAAGCCGCCAAATAGGCGACTTCACATCCATGTGATCTATGGTTGTTCTTGCGGACCGGTTATTATTATTTTTCCATGACAGCAAAATAGTTTTCTTCATAGTCTGCAAAGTTGAACACTCTACCGGAAGGCATATTCACCACTTCGCCGACCGTGATATTGTGGTTGGTTAGATGGCTGTGCAGCGCATCGAAATCGTCCGTGATAAACATTAAAGAAGGTGTGCCCAAATGTAATCCTGGCGACATTTTGTACACCATAATTTGACCAACTTTGCTAATCATCGATTGGTACACTCCCTCGTATAAGTAAATTAAATGTCAAAAGCAGATTGCTTCCAAGACTTCCTTTTCTCTTCAAATCATAGCATGCCAGATGTACGTATATTTCTTATCAATTGCGAATTTGTTTTTGTATCGGAATATCCAAGTTAAAGGGTTTGCTTACACCTTCAAGGATAACGGTCGCATTGAGCTTGGGTGCCCGTTTGACACAAATTACGTTCATCGTTACTATTATAATGACCCAATGGTTTTTTCAAAAACTAAATAGTACAAATCTCGAAATTTTTAAAAGAAAGTAGGTTCACCATCATGTCAGATCCATCTGCAATTATTCGTAACACCTCAGAAGAAAGAGCTTTTGCAATTAAAGACATCCTTGCGCCATTGCTTGCCGTCATCATCGGCACCTTCATGGTCCTGTTGGACAGCACGGTTGTCAATGTCGCCGTACCTACGCTGGTTCAATATTTTGATAGCCCCCTGCAAACCATTCAATGGTCGATCGCCGCATACACGCTTGCATTGTCCGCAGTCATCCCTCTCGCGGGATGGCTGTCGGATAAATTTCAGCCCAAACGGGTGTTTCTCTTATCGATCGGAATGTTTACGATAGGATCCGTGTTATGTGCTTTTGCCCAGACAGCCGAGCAGCTCATCGCCTTTCGGGTTATTCAAGGCATGGGTGGCGGCATGGTATCGCCGATCGGGATGGCCATGGTATACCGTTTGGCACCTCCGGACAAAAGAGGTTCTATCATAGGAATGTTTGGAATTCCATTACTGCTTGCCCCAGCGCTCGGTCCCGTATTGTCCGGATGGCTGATTGAGTTTGTCAGCTGGCAATGGATCTTTCTGATCAATCTCCCCATTGGCATGATCGGACTATTCGTGGGCATCAAACATCTGCCTTCCTTTTCAGAAAAGGAAGCTCCGTCTCTGGACATTGTCGGCATGCTTCTTGGACCCGCAGCTTTTGCCATGATTACTTATGGAGTCAGTGAGGGAGGGGTAAGCTGGACTTCCGCCAAGACTTTATCCGGTCTTATCATTGGTGGGTTAGCACTTGTTCTTTTCATATGGTCTTGCTTTAGACAAGAACAGCCTTTGCTTGAGCTGCGTGCGTTCAGATCGGCTGATTTTACACGTGGCATCATCATCTCCTGGATCATGCAGGCAGCGATGTTCGGCTCCGTGCTACTATTCCCGCTGCTTCTTCAGCAGATTAGAGGTTTCACTCCGCTGACAACCGGGCTCATTCTGCTGCCGCAGGCAGTCGGTTCCATGATCTTTATGCCTCTGGCAGGAAAGCTTTTTGATAAGGTGGGCGCACGTCCCCCGCTTGTAGCCGGAATGACGCTGATGACAGCTGCGTTGTTCACGATGTCCTTTGTTCGAACCGATACCCCTTTACTACTCATCATGATCGTATTGTTCTTCATGGGCTCCGGCATGGGGTTATCGATGATGTCCTTGAATACGCATGTATTAAATGCAACCCCTAAGCACCTTGTAAGCCGGGTTACTCCGCTCACAAGTGCATCACAGCAGGTCATCGCCTCGTTTGCCGTAGCCGGCTTCACGGGATATTTATCTTCCCGGATGACATCAAGCCTGCCGAGTAACCCTGTTGGAGCCAACCCTATGGAGTCCCATGCTGCATCCTTTGCGGACACCTTTTTCCTGGCTGCCTGCATTGCTTGTGTAGGACTGGTTCTCAGCTTGTTTCTTAGAAAACCCAAACAAATAACCGAGGAATCTTCGTTCCATTGAACAGCAGACATCGAATAAACCACAATAACCGTTACACATAGGAGGAGCTTACTTGAGATTCGGAGAAATGGTTATCATACTATTCATTATCGCTTTGGCTATAGCTACGATTTGGGGACCAAAATCGAAGAAAAGCCGGCTGATCTACTCGTTAATAGCGCTATATATCGTTACGGTTGTGCAGATCATCGTTGAGGATTGCCGGTGGCAAATGATTCCTTGTTACGCGGCTTCCGTTATCCTGACGGTTGTCATCATTTTTAGAAAACCCGAAAAGAAACCGTCCAGTAAGAAGAGCAGGAGAAGATGGTTAGCCTGGTTATGGACCACGGTATTGTTCCTATACGCATCAGTCATGGTCGCACTGCCTCTCCTGCTCCCTGTATTCGCATTTCATCAACCTCAGGGACCCTATCCTGTGGGAACTGCGGTATACCACTTTATTGACAATGACCGGCCCGATGAGTACTCTGCCGATCCGAAGGATCACCGTGAGCTGATGGTACAGTTATGGTATCCTTCCGAGCCCGAAACGGGGGAAGAAGCCGAACCCTATATCCGCAATGTAACAGCGATTACACAAGGTCTCGAACAGGCCTTGTCCTTCCCAGCCTGGACGTTAAGCCATCTGGGTCTCGTGGAGACCCATGCCTACAGCAATGCCCCGCTGTCCTCCATGGAGCAGGAATATCCGATCTTGATTTTTTCACATGGCATGACGGGTTTCCGCAACCAGAATACCTTCCAGATCGAAGAGCTGGCCAGCCATGGATATATCGTGGTTGGAATCGACCATGCCTATGATGCGGCTGCAACCGTATTCCCGGACGGCCGGGAGGTTTTGATCAACAAGCACCAGCTTTCAGGTTTTGAAGCGCTTGACGAGCACATGACATTATGGACTCAGGATGTATCTTTTATTTTGAATCGGCTGGAACAATTGAATAGACAGGATGAACAGGACCGTTTTACCGGTCGTTTTGATCTGGAACGAATCGGCATGTTCGGTCATTCTTACGGCGGTGCGACTGCAGCCCAGATGCTGCTGAAGGATTCTCGTATCCAGGCTGCGATCAATATGGATGGGACCTTATATGGAGAACCTATGCCGAGCACGGGACTTAATAAGCCATATCTACAGATGAATGGTGAGAAGAGTATCGACAAGTCGATATTCGATAACTCGCTGGATCAAGCTATGGCGCAAAGCGGCCATACACGGGAGTATTACGAAGATTTTTGGGAGGAGACGGTAAGGCGTCGCATGAATGCTCTGCAGGGAGGCGGATACACGATGACGATTCCACATACTTCCCATATGAGTTATACGGATTTTCATCTGTTCTCTCCGCTGCTGCCTAACCCGGGAGAGGATCCAGAATCGGTTCATCACATCATAAACGAGGTAAGCGTTGCTTTCTTTGACCAGCATCTCAAGGGAATACGGCATAACGCCATGGATGAACTATCGAAGGAATATCCGGATATCGAGCTCGTTCAAGATTGAGGCATCTTTCTTGTGCCTGTGGATTAGCTCTGCAAAAAACGATATGATAGTGATCGAATCCGGTATATTTGTACATCGTTAAGGGGGCCGCGCTATGAGTTTGTTAAAAGAAAAAATATTGCAATCGGCTATTCGTTCCTTTGCCGAAAAAGGATACCAAGCGACTTCGATTCAAGATATCGCGGATGATTGCAGCATTGCTAAAGGCTCAATCTATAAATACTATGGTTCCAAAGAAGAGCTATACATCCGTATTCTGGAGAAACGACAGCAGGATATGATTGATGCCGTAGAACAGATCCGCAAAAAAGGGTTATCCCGCAGGGAAACATTTCTTGAAGAGATCGCTTATCAGTTCGATTTTTTCATCGAGCATGGATATTACATATCGCGTGATCATAACGAGCTCCCGCCGGCGAACAGTGACAAGATCGGTACCGTCATCCATCAGCTTCAATTGAATATGTTTCGTTATTACCAGGATATTTTACTCCGTCATTACGGGGATTCGATAGAGGAATGGAAATGGGATGCTACAGCCGTCTTTAACGGATTGATCCGCGAGTATACCTTTCATGTCTTGTTTGGATTCAAACCGCTCATTCAAAAGGAATTGGCTGTTTTCATTGCTGAGCGAATGGATGATCTCATGCTGGGATTGGAACAAGGTGCTCCCCGTCCCCTGCTCACCGATGAACTCATGAAGGAATATTCGATGGTTGATTTAGAGGCACTTACTCATACGCAAGAAATACGAAGAACGGCGTTGATGGATACGATTGAGTCGATTATCCCGGATATGTCCATCACGAACTCCAGAAAAAAAGACTTGTCTGAGGTAGCCGCGATGCTGCGGGAAGAGTTCACCGCTGAACGTCCACGTTCCTTTCTAATCCAAGCGCTGCTTAAGGATCTGTCTTCGGAGAATGAGCTGACTTTCTACACCAATCAACTGCAGCAGTTGATTCTAGAAAGTAATTGAGAGGATAACCAAGGAAGCCCTAGCCCTCTCTGTCTCTTCACATTGGAATCTGTCCGTGGAATCATTCAAAGAAAAGAAGCTGCTTGCTTTGCGGCTTCTTTTCTTTAGGTACGTATGTTGTTACATGTGTTCGACCTTCGCTTGATCCCCAATTCAATGCATCTCCCCGCATTCTGCTTGTTCTAACTCCAGTTCCCTGCACGTCCCCATCAGCATAATGCTTGTAATTGCAAATAAAATGATCATCACATTTCTCATCATATATCACCTTCTTATATGTTCATTAACCCCAGTCTAAACCATAATGAAAGATTCACTTATCGATTAACCTTTCTACAAGCTTACATTTTTGTAAGACACTCCGATCAAAACAAACAGTTCCCTACCTATAAATGTCCATACGTCCCGAAAAGAGGCTGAATACGATAATCATAGACGTATATGAGAGAGTGGTGACAAATGTGAAGCTGGTAGATGTGAAAGGCGCCTATGATGTGATCATCAGCTTGGGCAGCTGGTGCGGGCCATCGATCAATTTGCGGCAGCGTCAACTAAGACGCTTTTCTTTCCCGCTTGATTGGATGATAACGAACTCCATTTCGGATGTAACCCGGTTATTGAGCAACCGCTTCATCGGATTTATGGAACTTGAGCATATGCGGAAGATTGAAGGTACTTCAGCTCTTTTGGAGGATGGAATCGCCACGCCTGCTGAAGGGAGACCGTACCATGATGCTCATTTCATACTGGATACGCAATATGATATGATCTCCGTACATGACTTCCCGATTTGGCCCAATCAAGATTGGACGCAATCGTATGCTTCTTATAAAGAGAAGATAAATCTTCGCATTCACAGATTCTATGAAGTTCTAAACAACAGCCGATCCGTTTTGTTTATCAGGTGGGGGGAAGTGAATGCCCCGGAGGCTGCTCTGCTTCATGCCGTCTTATCCTCGTTCGTAGCCGGTACGTGTAATATACTTTTTCTACGAACCATGCATGATATTCAAAATGTGCAAGAATTGGATTGGGGGATCGAAGGCGTTTGCACCCTCCAGGTTCCCATCGACCGTCCTAATGATGAATCCATTTGGAATCACGCGATGGAAGGGCTTTATTTGACCGGCTACTGGAAGGACTAAGTAAACTGTAAGAGCTGCTGTTGGATATGACAACGAAACGCAAAAAAGCTGCCGTTAGTAAGCGGACAGCTTTTTTTGCTATTTTGGCTGTAGTGTTATGACAGAAGAATAGCTATTGAACGTGAAATGATTGTTTGTTGTTGCACTGTGACAATTGAGCTGATTAAAATACGGGCAGATCAAACGAGAATGCTAAAGGTAACATACGATCCTTGTAAGAATATAATATGAATATAGCCGTGCAAGAAGGTGTTCCCTTGTTCTAGTTTATTTTAAGTTTATTCAAATGAAACTAAGTGTATTAGCTTAAATACTCACGGCAGATGGGACCAACTTAATGTTGAAGGTCATGGGGTAGTGACTGATTAGTTTATCATAGAAGAAGGCATTCATTGAGGAGTGAAAAGTATGAAAGAAGATAACCCCTCCCCCCCTCCTTTAATTGAACACATTAAAGGACAAGTCAAAGACCTCGCAACAAACGTAAGGAGCGATGCTTCTGACTCCCTAACACACATTGATAACTCTATTGGTACAGGTAAAGAAATAATAATTCCAGAAGGTACATTTGTTATTAACAACGAAATAATAATTTCTCATCCAGTAATAGTTCGTGGACAAAAAGGCAATAAAATTGTCAATACAAATCAGAATGCAAATGGTGATGTGAAAATCAATTCTAATGATGTTACTATAGAAAGCATTAATCTTAGTGGAGGCTCAAATATACAGGGAATCTACATGAAGTCTATAAAAGGACTTAAGATCCAGCACAATAAGATTTCAACTAAAAAGAATGGACTACACATCGATTCATCTACAGTAGAAGATATCGATATATTTCACAATGATATTTCATCACAAGGTTTTGGAATTCTTACCAATCATAACTCTAGAAACGGAAAAAATCTAAATATAGCATTCAACAAGATATACTCAGCAACTGCGGATGCAATCGAACTAAACAACCCAACTTCTCTAAGCGAGTCGGAATCCGATTCATTCAAACAAGTGAAAATTATTGGGAACACACTTGTCGCTGACACTATTGGAAGTGGCCCAACAGCAGGTTTTGCCATTGGAATTGCTAATACAAGAGACGTAGTAGTTATTGGAAATATAACTGAAATCTCACGTAGAGAAGCACTCCATATCGAAGACAATCAAGAAAATGTTATTGTAATGGGAAATGTTTTTAATGGATGCTTTGGTGACGGTTCAAGGATATTGCCAATGACAGGTGCTCGATTGCCCATGGTTACAAACAACTTTTTCATTAAGCACGAAATGACAAAAACAGGTATAGGGTTATGGAGAGTATATGATAAAAACGGATGTTTGGATGTTAATGTCTCGAATAATTACTTTAAAGGTTTTAATATTGGATTGTGGTTAGATGGAAGTTCCTTTGCACAAGTAGAAGGAACAGTAATTGAAGACTGCAATGTTGCCATCAAAACTGGTGTTTCAACAAAAATTGTAGGCACCGTGATATCAAAAAATACACCTATTCTAATTCAAGGCTCATCAGGTAGTGTCATAGATGGTATTGTTTCGCTTTCAAAGCCTACTAAAGTTATAGAATTCATTGGAGCTACAGGTCAAACTGGAACTACCTTAAAAAGCCTAAGAGCCGTTACTGAGACAATAACCTCAAATCCAACTGCCTCTAACATCATTGAATTATTTCCTGTTGGAGATCTAATGAAGGGCAGACTACAAGTTACGAATGATGGTTCGAACAATCTAATGTTTGATTGCGATCTTTTATGGGACGGAAATGACCTAAAAATAACAAATATGATTCAAAAGGCTTCAGGAATCTTTGGTTCTACCATCAAGATACTGATCTCGAATAATCATGTTGCATTCTCTGTATATACAGCAAGCTCACAGTCCTTTATTTTCTCCTATACATTTGAGGGGACTTATTATAAAGAAACTTAGCCCCCCCGCCATCCAATCTTAATAGTCCACAGAAAAGACCGCATCAATATTGGTGCGGTCTTTTCTGTGAACCAAGAAACTACATGCTCTCAATGCCGAGTTGGCTCTCGTCAAGAAATCGAACGATTGAGCAAATCATCATCCCACCTAAACGCTTTGAATGAACTTTCCCCCACTTTCAATAATAGAGTCAGTGTGGTGAAATTCCTTTAGCAAGTTCATCTGCAATGTCGCTGTTCGTCCAGGAACAATAAGTGCACTTCTTATTGTTTAGGAGAGGAAATCGAAATCGTAGTAAATTCATAGCTACGAAAGAGCTTGCATGGATATAACCTCTTCTGAACCATACTTGAAGTTGGCGATATCCATTAAAAAAATACGACTTAACGATCTTGCGCATTCCACTAGTTGCTGATAGGATATTTCGAGTGGTAGATTAATGGCCGCCCCACACATTTTGGATTGAAAAGCAGGTGACGTATTATGAATTTATTAAAAGAATTTAAAACCTTTGCGCTTAAAGGTAACGTACTGGATTTAGCCATTGGGGTTATCATTGGTGCTGCTTTTGGCAAAATCGTATCTTCCTTGGTGAGTGATATCATTATGCCGGTTATTGGATTGATTCTTGGGGAGTGGATCTATCAGGACTAAAGGCGACAATCGGGGATGCAACCCTAACGTATGGAGTATTTCTTCAAACGGTCGTGGACTTCCTGATCGTCTCCTTCTCGATCTTCATGTTCATCCGTACACTTAACCGCTTCAAACGCAAGGAAGAAACGAAGGCGGAAGAGCCGCCGACTCCATCGAAGGAAGAACTGTTGTTGACAGAAATTCGCGATTTGCTGAAACAACAAAATAAGGCTTCCGAAAAATAATATGGAACTGATCTGGAGAGTGTGTTTTCGATACGAGAACACACTCTCTTTATCGTTTTATTCATATTTTATTGACAGATCATGTTAATTGAAATTATATTCCTTACTAAA
Organism: Paenibacillus sp. JZ16; assembly: GCF_015326965.1. NCBI lineage: Bacteria > Bacillati > Bacillota > Bacilli > Caryophanales > Paenibacillaceae > Paenibacillus > Paenibacillus sp. JZ16. The sequence continues at coordinate 211,835 of NZ_CP017659.1, read as the reverse complement.
CCAAGTAAAGTAGTATGCATTTAAACGTAGAGACAGATCACCCACACGATTGGGCCTGTCCAGGAAAAGGGAGATCTGCTATATGCCAAGTGTCCAAACGTTCAAAGCAACTGCCCATTTGCAAGAAGGGGTCACGGTTATTACTAATGTAAGGCAGTTCGAATTCGTCATCGATGAGCCGAAAAGCCTTGGAGGTACGGATACCGGAATGAACCCCGTTGAAGCTCTGCTGGCCTCCCTGGGGGCATGCCAATCGATGGTGGCCCGTGTATATGCGCCAAAATTCGATGTTATCTTCAGGGTTGACGTAGAAGGAGATCTTGACCTGGACGGATTCTTTAACCGCTCTGACGTACGCCCAGGGTACTCTGATATTCGATACACCTTCTACATCAAAACCCCTTCGTCCGCCGATAAGGTTGAACAATTCGTTGAATTCCTGGAGCGTAAGTGCCCTGTAGGCGATACAATAGCGGCGCCGGTAAATTTGAAGTTAAATCGTATCGTCATCGAGAACGAAGTGATAAACTCTTAATTAATCTACATATTAAGGGCTGCCAGGTTGCAATAAGCAAAGTAGCAGCCCTTCATTTTACATCGTATTTCGAATCCCTCTTCTATGATATGCGGGTCGAGATCATGCGCACAGACTATAGCCGAGTGATTTGGCCCCCCTGTAGTTCTAGCGATTCGCCATCTACACTAATCCACACGGATTCGGCACTTGGGTTATGGATCATGCGGCAATCCGCCGAGAAACGAAGTTTACTCAAGGCATTGCAGTAAGCATATATCTCAGCATTCGTGGCATACCAGATATCATCACGTCCACCGATTATCTCCCCGAAGCGATCTACGAGATTCCAGTTGTGATCATTCTCAAACTCATAACTGTGTCCCCATACATATAGGATGGCCATCTTAGAATACATCTGCTGCATATGTACAAACTTCTCCGCATACTCCACCATTTCCTTATGGTGACAAGTCGGATGCCAACGAAGCCAATCATCCGGCTTATGAAATGCGCCATGACTGTTTACCGTCCGAGCATACTCAATACCGACACTCTTAAGTAGACCGACTACTTGATCATTATAGGTGCCGAAGGGATAGCTGATTCCCTTTACAGGGTAATGAACCAGAGCTTCCAGCGCTTTCCGGTCTTCCATAACCTGTTCAATCACTTGTTCCGGCGGCGTTTGTTCCAGGAAAGGATGATCCACGGTATGCGCAGATACCTCATGCCCCGAGTACAATGAATCCACTTCCGAGGCATCGATATACCCTTTCTTACCGAGCGTGCCGCTGTTCAAATGAAACGTGCCTCGAATTCCGTAATCGTTCAGCTTCTTGACCAATCTGCGATCATATTCGCGGCCATCATCAAAGCTGAGGGTCAAGGCTTTTCTGGTGCCATTCGGAAAACGATCATACTGTATACGCATTCAAGAACCTCCTATATCTAGTTAAGACGTCGATCCATTCCTCAAAGATCTGATCTCATTATACGATGTTGGCCCCCATGGATCCATGTATTATTGCTTGTGAACAGCATAAAGGAAACGGCAATAACCGATCTCGGCCGTATTTTTCATCAGTTCTAGATTTAGCCAGGCCGCCAATTCATGGAAAGGCTTATTCGTGAAAGGCCACAAAGTCCGTTCCGTTGAAAGGAACGAATCATCCGTCAAAGCTGAAATTTGACGTTTCCACTCGCAGCTCATTTCATGTATTTGATCTCTGGTCTCTTGGATGTTGCCCAGAGAAAGGATGTCTTCACGGACCAATGTCCAGTTGCCGAACGAATGATTCAGTACCATCGACCACCAGTATGTGATATGCCATGTCAGCCAAGAAATACTCGGCGGGCCAATTCCATACTCCTCGGATTCAGGCCATTCCGCCAGCCATATTCCAGATTCACGATAAACATGGAGCCCCTTGGAAGCCGGTCGCCAATGAAATTCCTCATCTTGAAGCCCCGTAAGATGCAAGTTGAGCATCTGCCAAGCGATTTGGAACTGAAAATCAAGAGTACTTCGAATAACACCCGTCGGGTTAGATGAATATTGTCCATCCTGCATACCATCCCCTCCATTCAATAATTAACGCAAACAATATTAGAATTTATCTATATAATTTGTAAACATAATAAAATAACGTTTGTATAGTGTCAACAAATCGTTCATACATAGACACAATATCCGTGGATCTTCGTACTTCTTTACACTCAGTTTATCAACCGCTTGGTCATGTGCTTTTTGTTCACGAATACATTTAGCGACTTTTGCTTCATTTAAGCCTACCGTGCTAACGTAGTATCCCTCCGCCTAGAATTTTTCCAGTTTGTCACAACAGAAAAAGCCGCATTCCATGCGGCTTTCAAAGTTGCTGCATTTACAGCAATTTAACGTTTCTCCTGTTCAAGCAACTCAATTAGCAGTTTCAATTGAGGAACCGTATCCATGTAGGCATAAGCGTAATCTGCCCCGGCATTTTCCCCTTTTTGCTGGATGGGGATTTGGTTGCGCTGCAGTATGCTGATTTTCTCCTTCATGCCATTTACATGAAAAGCGATATGATGAAAGCCTTCACCGTTCCGATCCAAACTTTCTCGCCATGTGCTCGGATGATGGTCCGGTTGGATCAACTCCAGCTGGATCGATCCCAGTTTGAAAAAAGATAGCTTTGCTCGCGCTTCCGTGGGCATGCCATTATACTCGGTTTTTTCGATATCGAATATATCCGACCAGAACCACCCGGGATTCTCTATGCCGAAGAAATCGGCATATGCCTGACTCGTTGCTTCAATGTCATTAACAACCAAGCCGATTTGAGCGATGACGTTAGTGTCTAAAATGTTCTTATCCATGTATCAAAACCGTTCACGGATAACTAACTGATCCAAGGGGAAGCGATTCGTTTGATGCGCCGGTTGTTCAGCATAACCTAAAGTTAACATTAACACCGGAATATAACGATCAGGAATATTTAATTCTTTCCTTAAAGCTTCTGCATCATATCCTCCCATTGGGCCTGAATCAATTCCATGCGCCTTAGCGGCTAACATAAGCTGCATTGCTGCAAAGGCTGCATTTCGAATAGCATCATGTGTCCCGGCATGTTCGTTGCTTTCGTAATAACTATCTATAGAGCTGACGATTTGATTTTTAACTTCCTCTGTCATGAAGCCTGCACGAACTGTTTCCCCATATACGATCTCAGCATTTTCATTCGCTTTCGTGTCACCGAGTACAATAATTACTGCCGAAGCGTCAACAACTTGTTGCTGATTATATGCGATAGGCAGTATACGACTTTTGTTTTCCGGATCCTGGATGGTAAGAAACTTCCAATGCTGAAGATTCCATGCTGAAGGAGCGGTGGCCGCTGCTTCTAAAATCTGATTCAGCGTCTCTTGAGGAATATCGACCCCTTGTTGATATTTACGAATACTGCTGCGTTGTTTCATAACATGGATAACATTGTTTTCTGCTACTGTCGTCATATTAATTACACCTCTTTTTAATGTTTGATAAACCGATTTTATCTTTCATTGATGTCCAAAGTTCCGGCCAAGCTCATAAGCTTGACTCAGCAACTTATGGTGATGTTCCGGGTTTGAATCCAAGGTATTGTACAAAATTTCTACTTTGGAGTTGGATATTCCCGCATAGTTGGAAGTTCCGATGTTCAGATGGTTAGCGAACAATGTGTCATACTCTCTCTTCTCAAAATGCTCTGCCGGGGCGCCAGCCAGACCAATCCATAACACCCGTTTATGATGTAGCTTACTTGAACCGTACGCGCGAAAGCATTATTCCATACGCGATCGATATACCCTTTTAGAATAGCTGGTACACAGTACCACCAAATCGAGATACATAAGCAAGATGCATCATGCTACTTCATCCGTTCCATTTCAGTTTCTACTTCCGACGAATAGACTTTATGGTCAGCAGACCAATCGAGCTCATCAGCCTCCCATAATACGGGGTTAAAATGGATGCGGTGTAAATCCAAAACTTCCGTTTTATGCCCTGAATCTGTAAGACCCTGTACAAAGTTCTCAGAAACCGCAAAGGTTAAAGATTTCGTTCTCGGATGGCTTACGACGGTTAGTATCTTCAAACGGGATTCAACCTCCTTTCTCTCGTAATTGTCATAATGACTGCAGCGCCGCTTACATTGGTTTGGACCTCGGCAACAAGCCTTCAGTCTATCCACCATAATGGAACAAAGTGGAAATCGCGGCTACTGACCAAATGTTAAATTATAACTTTACAAGTGTCAAGTAGAACTTGATAAAATTTCAGTTGAACTTGACTCCTGTTCATTTAGAATGTATCATTCATATTAACTAGCATGGGAACGGAGGTACTACAATGGGGGAAATTCGAAATGCCGAACGTACACGAAAGAATATTCTTGAGGCCGCAAGAAAAGAGTTTTTCGATAAGGGATATACAGGTGCGCGGATAGAAGTCATTGCAAAAAACGCTGATGTAAAAAAGCAACTGATTTATCATTATTTTAAGGGAAAAGAAGAACTATTAGTGGCTGTTCTAGATCAATTGAAAGTCGATACGCCGGATTGGGCTATCTTCCCTCCTAATCCAGTGGATATTGCGGAGCATCGGTTCCGAATTTTCAGTCAAACTAGAATGGATTTCTTAAGGTTCACCGCTTGGGAAGCTCTTGAAACACAGCCGCAACAAGCTGCAAGAAAACAAAGAAGAGAAGAAACTCTTCAATCCTACGTGGAAGATATCAAATTGAAGCAAGAAGCAGGTCTTATATCAGAGGATTTAGACCCCGAATTGCTAACGTTGGCAATCTCTGCTTTGACTACTTACCCACTTGTCTATGGGGATGTTACCAAGATGATAACGGGCCTCGAACCCGGCGACCCGCAGTTTCAAGAGAAATGGGCGAAGTTTCTCACAAAAATTAGTGAGCTAATATTTAGAAAATAAAAAAAGCAACCGATCCTTCTGATCGACTGCCTGCTTGTTCATATTTGTTAACGGATCTCATCGATTTCATCGAATAATGTACCTTAACGTTCTTCATGATCGTTGTATTCTGAAGCACCGTCTGTCGTCTCATCCATCCATCCATTCATACCCTATGCCCGTTTCGGATAACCGGGTAGCTTTTACGATATAGGACGCCAATCCTGGAATCATCCGGGCGATGCCTGGATAGAAGCGGTTGGTTTTGGCAAAAGCAAGGTTCTGAATTCTCCTTGCCCTTCTGAGAAGCTCCTTAAACGTACGATTAGCTTCAAGCGTATATTGGTCTCGCCATTGTTCGAAGTTTATTTCCCCATGTAAATATTTGTGTGTCCAGTCGGAGCATAGCCATGATGATCGCAGAGCAACCGACATCCCGTCTCCGCACAACGGCGGAAGCATCAACAACGCATCGCCGATATGCGGATATTCCGACCATGGATGCGGCGTATTGGATAAATGAAGCGGGGCAATCGATACCTGGGTTCCCGAAACAGGCTCCCCTTCAGCCATTCGTTCGGCTAACCTTCTGTTCGTACGTGAAGCGGCCCGTAGAATTTCCGGCACCGATTTGCCGCTGCCCTGCACTGATTTCAGGGTCAGCAACGCGGCTACATTGACCATCCCCTTTTCAATCGGCGAAATTCCGACATAACCCCCCTCGCAAAAATACAGCTCAACCCGAGCAGGGATCGTAATGCCGCTATAATGCGATTTTACACCAACATACACGGTGTCATCCCGATACGCCTCGGCAGATGCAACGCTACGTGGTCTTTTTGTACCGTACGCACCAATAACGGCCCTTGCCTCATATCGAACGGCCTCATTCCCTTGCCTTGCATCGACTTCATACCGATGATTATCCAGCTTCTGAATGTTGGTTACGGTTGTTCCCGTGACAATGTCCGCGCCCGCGCTCACTGCATTCTCATGCAGCAGGCGATCCAGTTCATAGCGGCTGATTCCGGTTGCTTGCCCCGGTAACGGAGCGTTAATCTCACCGCCGTGCGGCATTACGATTTTGGCGTGGTCCATGGAACTAGGCTCAACCGTTTCACGTAATTGGACCCCTAGATAGTCCAGCATCTCTTTGGTTTCTGGGGACATGAATTCACCACAGGTTTTATGGCGCGGAAAGGATTGCCGGTCCAGCAATATCGTACGATGTCCTTGTTTAGCAAGCTGTAGTGCACAGCTAGTGCCGGCTACTCCCGCTCCAATGACGATGACATCCGCTTGCTTTGACATATATGAACACCTGCCTCATAGCTTGCATGAAGAACATTCATTGCTAACGAGTAGAGGACTAGCAAGTCCCCTGTTTCGGGATAACAACGGAATAACGGAACATCGACTTCCATTTATAGGTCATGGTGTCGTGATTGAGCTGCTTTTTCAACTCTCTCCAATCCTTCCCTTTAAATCCCTTAGCAACCGATAACGGACCATCATGGCGGATATAACGATTGCGGGAAATGATACGCGTCGTAAGCCAGACTGCCGTATAAGGTACCGGATGCCGATGAATATCATTGATCACGACCCCGTAAATAGAAGCTCTGAGCATATGCATCACCATCTCCACCAGCTGCTTACCCTGGAAATGATGGATGAACTGGGAACCTGTCACAATATCAGCCGATGCATCAGGTAAATCTCTAACATCGGCGCGCCGAACTTGAATCCTCGGTTCGTTCGTAAACAAGCGCTTAGCCTCATCGCATGCTTCTTTTGTCATATCGACCAAGGTGATATTCAGCTTGATGCCCCTTTGATCCGACCATTGCAGCAGCTTCTGGTTTACATCGCCTGAACCTGCTCCTACGTCCATGATGCTAAGGGTACTCGGGCAGCCAATCGATTTCCAAAGCTTCTCCACGCCATCTAAGGTAGGACCAGGCGCTGCGAAGATTCGATTCAGTCGCCTTAAGTGCTTCAGCGCTTCGATCAACTCTTCCCCTCCCATGGAAAAGTCATCCATAAGCTCCTCTTCCTGCGCCCGGATGGATAATGTTCTAAAGAAGGACATGGTCCAGATCCTTGACCGATGACGTATATGCCTTCATGTAGGTAAATCGCATAAGCTCCGCGGTCAGGCCTGGGCCGAAGGCCATGGCTACCCCGTCGGTGGAAGTTTTGTTCAGCTCTTGCATCTCCTTACGCATCGCACTCAGCACAAACATAATGGTCACGGAGGAGAGATTCCCCGCTGTTCTTAAAATGTCCCTGCTGTACTTGGTTTGTTCATCGGTCAGGCCCATGACTTCTTGGACAGAATCCACGATGCCCCTTCCGCCAGGATGGATGGCCCACAATTCCGGGAGCTTATCTCCTTTCAGCAGAACACGTATTTCTTCCTCCAGGTGAGTACCGAGCAGCTTGGGAATACGCGGCGATAAAAAAAGATCAAAGCCTGTATTGCCTACCTCCCACGTCATATCCTCCGTTGAATCCGGGAGCACGACCGAATAACCCGAGCCGAGCTCCAAATAATGTTGATGATCCGTTTCCGGGTGACCGATAACACAAGAGGAGGCACCATCACCGAAAAACGAAGCAGCAAAAAGCGCTTCCCTCTCCTTGACCGGCTGAAAATGAAGGGTGCAAAGCTCCACGCACACAATCAGAACCTGTGAAGCCGGCGCTCCTCTGACAACATCCCTTGCCATTTGAATCGCTTTAAGGCCCGCAGCACATCCCTGAAATATCAACGGCAGACGATTGACGCGCGGAGAAAGCCCCAAATGGCGAATCAACAGCACATCCATGCCCGGCTGGTATTGGCCCGTGCAGCTGACCGTAATGAGATGCGTGATTCGATCCGGTGAGATACCGGCATCTTTCATTGCCTTCTCGGCTGCTTCTATGCCAAGCGGGAGGGCTTCCCGCTTGTATGTATCCATTCGTTCCTCGGTAGTCGGGATGTCCGATTCGTCATGGGAAGGCAGATAGCGGCATTCTTCCGATGAACCAAGGTAATTGGATTCACAAGTATAACGAGTTTCGACACCACAGGATCGAAATACTCTTCGAGCAAAGCGGGCCAGGTCGGGTTGATCCTGCAGCGTAGAAGCAATTAAATCCGCAATATCCGACTGTGCCACCGAATGTACCGGCAATGCAGTGCCCATCCCGAGTATCCCAACATCGGATATACCGTTTGAATGTTTCATGCTAACCTCCTGTATCGTCTTGGAATAAAACATGATTACCCGTACCTGGGCATTTTGAATTCGTTCAAAGACATACTCTTGAGATTAGGATAACCCGAGCATAGCAAATTATATCCAATTCAAGCCAAACGCTTTATACGCATGACCAAGTCGCAAAAAAAAAAAAAAAAACACGGTTTTCGTGGTTTCCTTAGCTACATATGATGGTTACGCTTTGTAAAAGAAAACGCGATTGGCTGGTGATCCTGAACGCGGATCCTGCGTTAAGACTCGTCCAACTGACTTCCTGGAAGCTCAGCATTGACAAGAAGCACCCATTGGTTTACTTCATCGTAACCGGATACCTCGGCAATGACCCGATAACGAGGGTACATCCATTCAGCAGGGGAGCGTGACTCCAGAGCGCACGTGTCAGTCAAGCCTACGGCCCGCGGTTCCAACAAGTTAATCAATGTGCCTTGCGGAAAAAAGGCCTCGATGAACCCTTCCACTTTAGCGCCGACTGGAAATAAACGTTGGGTCTGATGCCAGTCCTCCATGCCGGCTTGCAGCTGTTCCAACCAAAGCTCCTCGAATGCAGCTTGACTGAGTTCTGAATAATAGGGTTCCTCTGGATTAAGAGGATGCTCCGCCAGCATGAAATGAGAGGATTCGTGCTTCCGGTTGGATGTAATGCAGCTGCCATCCTCATAAAGAACGATCTGCCTATATGCCGTGCCGTTGTTATCAATTTCAAAATACCAGGTTCCCATCCCCGGCTCCTGAATATCTTTTAGATATCGTATAATCGTCATCTCCTAACAGTTAAAGCAAACCTTCAAGAAATTCGGCTGAATTTCTAGGTTTATTTTAACATAGCCAGCCACTCGGGAACGGCGACTTGCTCAGATAAATCAGATATATCTCTTACCTTTCTAGAATACAAAACAAACCCGATTGCAGCAGCAACCAGGCTTGAGTATCTACATATTTAGTTCCCGGACTTCGTGCTCATTGATGGGCTAAACTGCTGCTCAATTTCCGTTAGGGAGATGACCTTTCCATCCACTCTCGACTGCTCAGCCGCAAACGCCATGAGATGACTTTGAACGGAACGGCTTGCCGAAGTCAGCCCTTGATCGTTTCCCCCTGACTGCACCAGTCTCAGAAAATCCTTGATCAGGCCCATATCACCGCCGCCGTGTCCGACATGCCCGCCTCTATCCTCAAAAGATATTCGCTCGATCTTGCCGCTGCCGAAGTGAATGATCTCGATCTCATTCTTCTCCATGGCGCCGCGGATTTCCCCGCGGGTTCCCATCAGCTTGATCGTGCGGCTGACATCTCGCGTAAACGCACTCATCGTAAATGCAGCCGTCACGGTGTTGGCAAATTCCAGATTGACGACCTGATGGTCCACAACGTTATTATCGCAATGGTATACGCAGCGGCCATATGGCCCCTCCAGCAACGCCTTGTAACGGGCATCATAACTCATATCATCACTGATCGCCGACGTTGGCCAATTCGTATCCTCTGTCAAATATAGATCAGGCGCATAATAGAAACACTGATCCGAGACCGGGCATCCATCCAGACAGCGCTTGGGTGCGCCTTCCGGTGCCTGCGCTGCCGTAAAATGACTCAGTGAGCCAAAAGAGGATACACGAAGGCAATCCGAGTCGGCAAGCCAAAGCAAAATGTCGAGATCATGACAGGATTTGGCGAGAATCATAGGGCTGGAATCTTCCTTACGACGCCAATTCCCCCGGACAAAGCTGTGCGCCTGATGCCAATAGCCCACGTTCTCGTTATGCTGGATCGACATCAATTGGCCAATGGTCTCACCCTCCAGCAGTTCCTTTAAAGTTGTGAAAAACGGCGTATATCGCAGCACGTGACAGATAGAAAACACCAGCCCGGCCTGCGAAGCCATCTCGCCCATCCGGATGCACTCCTCGGGATCTGGAGACATCGGCTTTTCCAGCAGCACATGGTAACCGGCCTCCAGCGCCCGCATCGTCGGCTCGAAATGCTGCTTATCCTGGGTGCATATCAATACCGCGTCTGCAAGCTTGGGCCCTGCAAAGAAATCATTCCAATTCTCGAAGCAGGCCGAATCTTCAAGGCCATGCCTAGCTTTAAACTGTTCCCTCCGCTGCTGATTCGGTTCCGCGACGGCAACCACCTCAAGCTCATGGGGATGGAGCAGGGCATATTCCATATAATTGATGCCTCGCAGCCCTGCTCCGATGAGGGCAACCTTAACTTTATTCATCCGATTCTTCTCCTTTTTTGCAAGCACTTATTCTTTAACGCTGCCAACCGTCATCCCTTTAACGAAATACTTCTGCAGGAACGGATAGACGACCATGATCGGCAGCGCTCCCATGAATATTTGGGCAGTCCGGAGCGTTTTCTCGCTCAAATTCTCCATCGCCTTGATCTGCTCGATCGATATCGAGGTCATTTGGGAGTTGATTGACATAATGAGCGTGGATAAATAGGTTTGCAGCGGATATTTATCCGGTGAATTCAAATATAGAATTCCATCAAACCAGGCATTCCAGTGTCCCACGATGGTAAACAAGCCGATCGTTGCAATAGACGGCAGGGAAACCGGCAGGTAGATACGCCATAATATTCTCCAGTGTCCGGCGCCGTCAATCGTTGCAGCCTCTTCCAGCTCCTTCGGGATCGTTCTGAAGAAGTTCAACATGAGGACCATGTTCCAAACATTGAGCGCCCCAGGAAGAATCAGCGCCCATACGGAGTCAATCAAGCCGGTATTCTTTACGATCATATAAGTGGGAATCAAGCCCCCGCCGAAAAACATCGTAATGGCAAAAAACCACACGTACGGCGTTCGGAACTTAAATTGATAATTGGATTTCGATAAGGGGTATGCGGTTATGAATACCAAAAACATATTCACCGCCGTTCCTAATACAACCCGTGTAAGCGAAACCTGAAACGATCGAAAAAACTCCACCTTTTCACCCAAATACCGGTAAGCATCCAGGTTGAAGCCGACGGGCCAGAGCCTCACTTCTCCCGCCATCGCCGCCGTATTCGAGCTTAACGAAATCGAGAGCAAATGAATGAACGGAATGATGCCGAGCAAGGTGATTGCGGATAGAACCAGCGTATTCAAGATTACAAACAGCCTTCTGCTGATCGTTGGTTTGTGCATTTTCCTACCTCCACTCCAGCCTAAAAGATCCGATAATTGTTATATTTATAAGCCGCATAGTACGTCACAGCCACGAGTGCCAGGGAGATGACGGATTTAAAGAAGCCGACTGCGGCGGCAGGTCCGAATTGCTGACTGAACATTCCGAGTCTATAGACGAAGGTATCGATAATATCCGCACCTTCATAAACCGTCGGGTTGTACATAATCAAAATCTGTTCGAAACCGGCATTGAGAATTCCGCCAAGACTTAATACACCCAGCAGGATGAGAATCGGTGCCATGCCGGGAAGCGTAATATGAATCATCTGTTTCCATCTTCCCGCTCCGTCTACTTCTGCAGCTTCATACAATGTTGCATGGATTCCTGTTATGGCTGCGAGCATAACAATCATGTTATAGCCCATTCCTTTCCATACGTCCGAACCGATAATGATCCCACGGAACCAGTGGTTATCCAGCATAAACATGATCGGTTCCATATCGAGCGCACCCAGCAAGCCGTTTACCGGACCATTCAAGGAGAACAATTCTATGATGACGCCTCCAAGCACCGTCCAGGACAGAAAGAATGGCAGGAAGATCGCGGATTGGATAAAGCGCGAGAACCATCTTCGGGTAACTTCGTTGAGAAGCAGTGCCAGGATCAGAGGCACCAGTAAAAACAAAATCATTTTAAATACGGAAATGACAATGGTGTTCCACAGTACCTGCTTGAAATCGGGCAGTTCAAATACATATCGAAAATTATCAAAGCCAACGAAATCCGAGTGGAAGAACCCGGCCAGCGGCTCAAACTGTTGAAAAGCCATCACGAGACCGGCCATAGGCCCATAAGCATAAATTAACGTGACGATAACTCCAGGCAGCAACATCAAATGCAGCAGATATTCTTTTTTCAGCGTTCTCACAGATGAACCTCCCCGTCCATTTAAAACGGGAGGAATCTGCCAACTTCATAAAGGCTTATCCTCCCGTTCTGCCATTCAAAGATTATTTGGCACTCTGCTGGCCGTACCAATCGTTGACCTCTTGCGTAATCTGATCGCCGCCAAGCGACTTCCAGCTCTGAACGAATTTATCAAATTCGTCCAGCGAAGCACCCATAACGATCTTGGTGAAGGTTTCCTGCATCAGTTTATCGAGCTGGGATCCCTTCTCCACCTGCGTTGCTGTAGGAAGGCCGTAGAATTCATTGTTCACATAAGCCTCATTTTCTTTGATTTGACGCGTCATTCCCCAGCCGCCGTCTTTCGCCGCCCGACTGAAATACTGGCCCCAATTCACGCCTTTCGAGGCATCTGCGGTATTACCGGCAAGGTAATCCTTTGTTGCTTTGAAGACGTCGGCCACATTTTTGTAGTTCTCGTCATCCAGCGTGATTTCCGATTGGTTCGCGTCAAGCGCTTTGTTTACTTCCGTATAGATCGTATCGATTTGGGCCGGATTATAAATCCGTGGGTTGAACCAATTGTATACATATCCTTTTTCCGCTTTATTCTGATCCATGTACTTTTTGTTGCCCATCTCGATGTAGAAGTTGATCATCTTAATGGCAGCTTCCGGATTCTTCATTTTTTTGTTCACGACCACGAGCTTGTTGCTGCGAATTTTGGGCACCATCGACTTCCCGGGTCCATCCAGCCCGGGAATTTGAAGGGCAATCCATTCTGCCTTAGGATCTTTATCGACATTGAGATTCAATGGCCAGTTCGGATACCACCATTCGCCGTAGGAAATGCCGACCTTGCCTGCGGTAATATCTTCAACGGACTTGTTCTCGTCCTTCAAGGCAAATTCCTTATCCAGAATTCCTTCCTTGTACCAGGACTGAAGCTTGCCCAGGGCGGTCTTTACTTCCGGCTGAATGAGTCCAGGTATAAGCTTGCCGCTGTCGTCCTTAATCCAGGCCGACTGATTGTCCCCGATGGACGGATAAGCGCCAAATCCATTGAAGAAACCTCTCAGGTCAAAGCCCCAGAAGAACAGATTCTTCTGCATCGCGATACCGTACGTGTCACTTTTACCGTTTTGGTCCGGATCCTGCTGCACAAAAGCCCTTGCAACCTGTTCCAGCTCATCCATGGTTTGCGGCGACTGCAAATTCAGGTTGTCGAGCCAGTCCTTCCGGATCCAGAGCAGCTGGGTAGACAGGAAAGGATCCTCAAATCCGGGAATCGCGAGCAGCTTGCCTTCCGACGTAAACGTCTTCATCGCAAATCCGCCGTCAGACTCCATGTACTTTTTCAGTGCTGGTGAAGCAAAGTCGTTGTAAGCTTGGGTAAGATCGGCAAGCATCCCCTGCTTCTTCAGCTTCTCGAAGTTCTTCTGGTCCAGTTCCATCACATCCGGCAGATCCGCCGAAGCCATGGCTAATGAAAACTTCTGTTCAAACTGGCTGGAAGGCACCGTCCATTTGTACTGAACCTCAATGTTCAGCATATCTTTGAGATCTTTGAAGTAAGCATTCTGTTCAGGTGTAATCCCTTGCGGCGTCCGCGGATCCTCCGGCGGATTGTAGCCGAGCACTTGCGTGACCGTGACCGTTTCAGGATATTTGCCTAGAGGGTCGGGCGGTGCTGTATTGGTTTTTGCACCCTCTGTAGAGGTTTTGACCGGCGTCCCTTCAGATTCTTTTACCTGATTCGAGCATGCAGCCATTACCGAAAGCGTCATCGTGCTAATCAACATCATCTTCGCTAGTTTGATCCATCTCATGATTGCTTTCCCCCTTTATCTGGCGTAATCTTGAAATCCGTGCTGCCTACGTCTCATTATAGATTCCGGCCGAAAGCGCTATCAATTTTAAGTTTTTTACATCTCTTTCACTTTTTTTACTTATTGGGTATTTCGGTATTCCTGAGGGGAAACCCCCATCTTTTTCTTGAAAAATGTCGTGAAATAAGAAGCAGATTCGAATCCGAGCCGAGTGGCAATCTCCTGCAGTTTCATATTCGTATGCAGCATCAGATGGAGCGCTCCCTCCAGCTTCTTCGACTGGATATACTCCAGCAGGTTCTGCCCTGTCAGCTGCTTGTAGTAGCGAGACAGATAGGACGGGTTAAAATGGACTTCCTCCGCAATCGCGGTCAAGGAGACGTCCCCGGATAAATGCTCCAAAATATAGTTATGGATCTGGTCGATCACATCGAATTTCATATCATCCTGCTTGAACCGGTCGTAATCTCGCCCGTTATCTTCAAGCTCTTTAGCCTTTTCAATGTCCACAATGACCATATTTTGACCAAGCGCAGCCCTGCACTGCAGCATGGATTGTATAACATCAAGCTGCTGCCCCGAGGTATCCCACTTATGTAGCAGATTGCCGGATATCCCGAAAGAAACATGAACACCGAGCAGTTCCTCGCATTCATTTTGAACCAGCTCCAGGATGCCCTTCATATAGGATATAAACCTGTGCCAATGCAGCTCATACTCCGGCTCATCCCCGCGAAAACGATTCCGAAGCTCCGCATCCGGCTGCAGCAGCCATACCTGTAAGGCATCGTCCAGAACAGCATGCTCACATGTAAATGAGGAGGGCAAATCGTTGATAAACGTCATCTGAACAGCTTGCGCCACATCCTTTGTTTTCGTCTCCGCTGCGCCCCTGATCCTTCCCATGATAAAGAATGCCGGCTGGTCTACATCAATGCGGAACTCCACTTCTTCATAGCGAGGCTCGGACAATAAACGATGAACAGGTTCTCCTTTCAATACCTTACGTATCAGCTCCCGTTTCAGCAGAGGCTCGGCGATTTGAAAATGCACTTTTGCCTTTTCCGCCTGGATTCTGCGACGATTCTCCTCATCAAGCTTTGAGGAGGCCTCTTGAACAGCTTGAAAAATCGGATCGATTCCTTCGGTTTTCAGGATGTAATTATCCACGTTTTTTCGCAGTGCTTCATGTACATAATCAAATTCACTGTAACCGGTCAAGAAAATGATTCGGCAATGCGGCCAATAGTATGTAATTTCATCTATCAGTTGAAGCCCGTTCTTATGGGGCATTCGTATATCGCTGACGAGAATGTCCAGCTTCACTCTCATGGCAATCTCCAGCGCTTCCTTGGCGGAATAAGCTTTGCATACATCCAGTTCCAATTGTGCATGCTCCTGAAATAGCTGAACCAAGCCGTTAACGATGACAGGTTCGTCGTCTACGATCAACAGTCTATACATGATGATGCCCCTCCTCTATCCCATCGATGATCATGATCAGATCCACCTTTAAGCCGCCATAGGCGCTGCGCGAGATGAATAATCCACTGCCTGGCCCGTATTTAAGCTGAAGCCGGTTGTTCACGTTGACCAAACCTGTTTTTTCAATATGCTTCGAATCCATCGCAAGCTTATCCTGCAAACGCTGCAGCATGTCATTCGTTAGCAACTTCCCGTTATCCTCCACCGTCACGCGCAATTGTCCTTCCCGGTAATCGCTGCTGATGTACAATTTCCCCTCCTCCATGCCGTCTTCGAACGCATGCTCAAACGCATTTTCTACAATAGGCTGTATGATGAGTCTCGGAACGGTAATGAACGGAGGGATGCCCGAAATTTCTCTATGCTCATATGTTATCCGGTTCGAGAAGCGGATGCCTTGAATCTCGCAGTAATCGAGAGCATGCTTGTATTCCGTATAGAAAGGAACCTCGTCGGAGCCGCTTCTCGTGATGTATTGATAGTAGCTTCCGAGCTTTTGCGAGAGCTCCGCTGCGCTGTCCGAGTCTCCAACCTTGCACATCATATAAATATTGAAGAAGCTGTTATATAGAAAATGCGGATTGATCTGGGACTGCAGCTGTTTCAGCTGCGAGTGCTGCAGTGCTAATTTTTGCTCATAGTTTTCCTCAATCGAATGTTTGAGCTTATGCGCCATCCTGTTGAACCCGTTAAATACGTAATGAAACTCATCTTTGCTTCTGGAATCGATCATGATGTTCAAATTATCGGTTTCGATCATATGAAAGGCTTTGACAAGCTTGGACAGAGGCCTGTGGATCATCAGATTAACCGAGAACGAATAGAGCACCATGACGGTCACCGCTAGAATAAACAACGTATAAAACCATGTAATGAATTGGCTTAAAGGCCGCGTGATTTCATTTTGGTTCACATACATGACCAGGGACAGATGCAGCGCGCTAACTTCATTCTGGATGATAAAATAGTCTACGCCATCCAGTTCCCCCGTCCCCGATACACTTTGTTCCGGGCTGGGATTGTCCAGGATATGACTCAAAATCTCGGATGACTCATCATCCCGCGAAGCTGTCGTTAATATGGTCCCCCCTTCTTTACTCCCGAGTAATACTTCGGATTCCGGATACAGCTTGGCAATTTCGCTTAAAGCCCCCAGCAGCTTGGATCTGGAAATTTCGATGTAGGACCAGATGCCGCCGTTGTTTTCGGTCTCAATCAGAAAAATCCGGTCACCGCTGCGGTAAAAAGAAGGCTTGGGCATAACCGACATCATGGAAGATATCCGTTCCATTTCCTTATTGGGCGTGTTGGTTACGCCCGTTGTGGTGGAGATCGTTTTCCCGATATCTTTTACGTAAACACCGGCGCTTACAATGTACTCGCTGGAGACCATGAGGGTTGCAAGCCGATCCCTGACCTGGTCAATAAGCTCCACCTCTTCATAGTCTTCCAGCATGCTGCCCCGAAAGCTCAGCTTCTGCAGATCCTTGTCATTTAACAGCTGCAGCTGTAAATTCCGGATAAAATACATCTCTTTATCGAGCTGTTTGGAATAGAAGGATGCGCCCGCCGTCGCGGAGTTCAAGAGGGACTCCTTCGTAACGGACATCCCCTTATAATTCAACCAAATATTCATCGAGATGAGAGGAAGTAATAATAGAATAAAAACGATGACGATTTTCTGATATACAAACCATTTCGATGCTTTGCCCGGAGCCTGAAGTTTCATGCGTTCCCCCCATTTTGTATCAACCGATCTATTATCATCTAGTATAGGGGGGCTGGCTGACATTACAACGAAATATTTTTACATGTTAGTTGTGAACATGAACAGCCATGAATTTCAGGCATAGAAAAAAGCCCCGCAGGGGGCTTTAAGCTGCTTTAAATTCAGCAAAGGGATCAGCACTATGATGTGGTCACTTCGAACCGATGATTTCATATTTTGGCTTCACGTTGTTGAAATCCGGATTGGTTCCGCTTACCATTAGGCCCATTCCCCAATCGAAGTGAACATCCGCTGTAGGGACATCCGCTGCATCACGATATTGGTATAGGATGTTTCTCCGCGTTCGATCGCTCCGGTTCACGTCCGAGCCATGAATGGTCAAGTAATTAAAGAAGAGCACATCGCCCGCCTTGGCTGGGCACGGGGTTCCCGAAGATAATGGATACTCCTTGTGGTTCAAATAGTAAGCGCCGATATGCGGCAAAACGCCCTGTTTATGGGACCCCGGCACAACGCATAGGCAGCCGTTCTCCATATCGGCATCGTCGAGATGAACGCTGGCTGCTAACATGGTGTGATCGCGATGTGGGAAATACGGATAGTCTTGATGCATGGGAAACGCGGCCCCGTTAGCAGGAGGCTTCACCAGCATTTTCGAGTGATGCAGCTGCACATTCGGTCCGATGATTCCGTTCAAAACTTCTGTCATACGGGGATGGATTGCCGCTCGCATGAACGCGGCATCATGATAGTGCACATCGTGAAAACCTTTCAGGACCAGCTTCTTAAGCTGCTCAGGCGGCAGGAAGTCACCTTGCCAGGCATGGTTTTGATCCGATTTGGCGCGTGCCGCCCTCTGGATGATCCCATCAACTGCCGCTCTCATATCCTCAACTTCCTGTTGATTATAAACGCCCCGGACCAGCAGGTACCCATTCTCTTTGTAAAATTGCACATCCTTCTCGTCAATCATCACCATGCACCCTCTCGATATTTTATGGAATATCTAGTTTAATTATAGTAAGGGCAAGCGAAATCGTATTTGCACGGGGATGACGACGTTTTGCAAAATTACGCCAAAGGAGCTGTAAACTGCCTTGTATCATTGGAGCCAAAGCGAGGAACGCCTTAATCGTTATGCGGGACGGCTTGAGGGTGAAAGCCTCTCATTTCTTGTCCATTACTGGGGGACCGTCCGGCATTTGACGGCCAATTCCATACATCGGCATTCATTCTATGAGATATGTTATGTGGACGGCGGGACCGGTGTATATACGGACGAAAATCAGACTTATCCCTTATATGAAGGGGTAGCTTTCTGTACACGCCCAGGTCGGTTACATCAGATTAAAGACGTTCACGATCTGAATCTGTTGTTCGTTGCGTTCGAAGCGATAGAGAAACCGTCAGCTCCCGATGTATCGGTGAAATACATGGAAGCGCTTGATCGATGTGCTGTTTGGACCGAGCATGCGGGCGAATCACCCGCCACCCAAATATGGAAATCCATGCTGATCCGGTCGGAATCCGATGACTCGCTGCCTGCATCGCTTCTGCCCAAGCTGGCGCATGTACTCCTGCAATCCTTTCCTGGACTGCTCGGGGCTTCCGGCAGCTTCGAAAGCGCTCCACTCCTATCATCCGCGCTACAACTCATTCAAAAGGCAAAGTTGTACATAAGAGACAATCTCAGCGGGCCTGTGTCACTACCCGAAGTGGCGGCTTACCTGAATGTGTCCGAGCGGCAATTATCCCGATTGTTTGCGGAGAGCATTCATGAATCCTTTACCACTATGGTTCGCACCGAACGAATCCGGGCAGCCGAGTTAATGCTCCAGCACACCCAAGATCCCATCAAGGTGATTGCAGAGCGAACCGGGTTCTCATCCGTTCATTACTTCACAAGACTGTTCACCAAGTTCAAGGGCATCCCCCCTGCCGCTTATCGAGCGAAATGGGCCTTAGAGGCGGATCAACAAGAATGATCTCGCAGCCCTCCATTCACGAGGCTGCTTGTATTTCTAACCTGGACATTCGTCATCATTGCCTAGGTTAAGTCGCAGTTCAAGTATATTCCAAGCAAATGACTGCCTTGCACAGTTCCTTTGAGTAGAATAGATATAACGCATCAGCCCCGTAGGCCTGAAAGAAATATCCCGTTAACCGACCTATATATGTAAATGTCTCTCCCTCCGGCGTACGAGGCACATGGAGCAGATTGGTCTGCTCAAACCTGAGCCAATCTTCCAGCGACTCGCCCTCCTCCTGCAGATCCCGCTGGGCTTCTTCCGACATAAATCCGATGTCATCCAGGAGTCCGTTGATCTCAGGAAAGCTCAATCCCCAGCCCTTCTCCAGCTTTTCCTGGTATTCACTTTTCAGCTCATCCGACGATCCGGCAGCGCGACCGAACGACGAGTATGGGAAGATATGTCCCTTCTCTTCATAGAATTGCTTGCGAGCCATGAAGTCCCGCTCATTGTCGGCATAGGCTTCTATCAGTGTTTCATGATCGGGTTCCTGCTCGAGCAAGAAGTAGTTCCAACCGGTCTCGAAGCGATATTTACCATCCACCACATCAAAACCAAACATATCCTCCTTCGTGTACGCCGTGTGTTCGGAGGCCGTCTCTTCACCGACACTGCCTTCGTGAATTTCTTTAACGGATACAAAGTGCAGCCACTGATCCTCCTCGGGAAAGAGACATTTCAGGTTCAGGGAGAGAATCGGGAGAAAATGCTGCCGGTACCGCTCTATATCGCCATCAAAAACATCCTCATAAGCTGGAAAAGGACGAATATGCGATTTTGATATATTCATAATTGCTCACTCCTTAGGCTTTTATGAATCCATGAGATTCACAAATCGTTTCATCTTCTGCTCAAAAACTGTATCATAGCGGAATTGCCGTGGGTATCGATCTTCGCGCAGCAGTTCGTACAATACCGATTGTCCTTCCTGATAGCGGACCGCAAACTCACATTCATCATAAAATTTGCGGGATAGCCGGCGAATCTCGTTATCCCCACTATGGCTCCGCCAACCCAATTGAATCATATCCAGCTGATCCAGCGGATCGCGATACGTGTCCAGCACGATGCAGGAAACCGAATCCTCCACCTCACGGAATACCAGAACATGTCCGCTGTTCACGGGACTATCGAAGTACCGTTCATATATATTTCTTACGGGAACGGTTATGTCAAGCCGATCCATCACCGCTTTGAAGTTCGGGTGTACCTTATACTCGTCAGAGCGTTCATCCGGATACCATACGAGCTCGGAAATCGACGCTGTTATTTTGAATTCATATTTCATCTCTCGTTGCCCCCTCATACGGGATATTCTACCATGTTTCATTCCTGAGTTTGTATTCCCCACGCTTAACCCACGGTGACTTGGCGTGTTATAATTCGATTAATATGCTGGAAGGGATGAAATAAATGCTGGAACTGGAAGCCGCTTTAACGAGATTCATAGAACAACAGGACTTATATAATCGGGATTTCGGGCTCTTCACCGATCATGAAATACGACAGCGGTCCGAGGTCCGGATGCCACCCGTGGATGAACGTATCACGCTGTCCCCTGAGCTGACCTATCTATATAGCCATTATGAGATGATTGACGCTATGGCCGAAGGAACCCATAAAATGAAAAACGCGGCGGTTGAGATCGGAGAATCGGCGGTTATCTACTTTGTTTCTCCTGAGCATCTGGCCCGGCAGCAATTGGGTTATCGCTGGATTAGCGACGGTGGTGAAATCGTGGAATCGAGCACTTGGCTAGCCCATCACCTCGTCATTGCCAATGTGAATGATGATCCGCTGATTGTAGACGTCCAAGCCAGTGGTTCGCCCGTATATGCCGCATTCGAAGGTGGCGAGCCAAAGCTGATCGCGAATTCGCTTGCGGATTGCTTTCACGCGCTGTCCATTCTCATTCAAGGTGCTCTTCATTTCCAAGGTGAAACCAGCGACGAAGAAACCTATGAGACCAAACCGGATTTTCTCGCCCATGTGATGCCATCACTGACTGATCTTTTGGGAAGCGAGCAAATGGATGCCCTGCTGGAATATTTATCGCTTCAGTAAAGATGTCTGATCGTTTAATCTAACCGTACCATTACAAGGTATATGTAATCGAAAGGTGCGATGATTCAATGTTCATAAGAGATAATAAATAAGGAGATTCGCATGACAGGAACTTTAACTTTAATCCGTTATAACGGAACCGAAAAACACGCTTTGGCCGGATCCAAAGCCTATGCAACCCGCAGCCAAGTCAATGAACGGCCGCAAATCATGCTCTGGTTCGAGACAGAGACGGAACCCGAGCCGCTCCAGTCTTTACCGGACTCGGATGAATTATTGAACAATCCGGATGCGGAGCTTACGATTTATCTGGATACGTTAAAACTCGATGTCTTTGCTCCGCTGGAATTTACGATTGCCCAGGGTTATAACGAGAACTCCAGAAGCCTGGATGCAAGGCTGTATTATTTTGAACACCAAGAGGTAAATGATAACCGGGGACGCATTGAGTATCGAGGAAATAGCGTATTTTACGTATATTGGACGGGGACGACGATGGACGTCAACTATTATGACGGCAGTAAGCCGAATACCCGATTGGAGCTGGAAGGCGAGTTTACTATGGAGAAATACGAGGATTGGTTATAAAGAAAAATAGATAATATGCAGCAAAACCCTTCAACCCCGTAGAGCCAACCTTCGTTGGGATGGCTCTACGGGGGGATATAAGCATCCATACTGCACAGGTTTCTTGAGCCTTAAACACCAAACTGTTTCAAGTGATGGTCCAGATGCTTGTATAATCCCCTCCCCCATTGCTCCGGAGTCAATTTACCGAAGAATGCATGAGGATGCGTGGTACATTTCTCAGGTCCGTTCTTTTGGAATGCTACTATTTTTTCTTTCAATTGTTCTTTTTCCGTTTCAAATTCCCTTGGATCCGCAATCAAAATATCCGGAATCGTAGACATATTGCGGGGTAACGGTTTTTCATTATAAAACACAGGCTTCGCAAGATTCCCGACCAACCTGCCTAACCAACCTCTTGGCGGGTTTGTGATGCCCATGGCGATATCTTGGAACGCGGAGCAGTGAGACAGCATGTGGGCAGCATCCATTTTTCCCCATAACGGTTGTGATTGATCGCTTAATGTGTCGATTCGGTTTAAGATTTGAGTCATATCTACATGATTGAACATATTATTCATGTTAGCCTCTCCCCATAATGTAATCCATGTCTAAACACCTGATTACATTATAGCTGACCCATCTCCGGGACATTTCTTTTTGATTGCTTTTTTTAATATTTTAATAAGAGAATGAATATCATCAATCCTGTGAAGAAAAGCGAAACTGAAGCCAATAGGATTGAAACTTGATGGTGCCTGCTTTCACGCATGTATTTCCACTCCATATATCCGCGAAAGCAGAAGATTACGGATAATAAGAACGGCCATATGGGATTGGGTCTGCTCCTATCCATCGTCCATATAAGGATGAGTATCGGAATTAATAAAGCCCATGAGCCCAGAAGATACCATTTATGCACCGGTGTATCACGCATCTCTTCCTCGCCGACGTCGATGATCTTCCTTAAGACCCATTGACCAACACAAATAACAAGGAGAATAAATGAGTATAACCCCTCCATTATCATCCTCCTTTAAGTGGAATAATAAGTAAGTTCTTCCTACAGCCATCTCATAAAAAAACCTTTAGACACCTTCACCTGTCTTTCGCGTGCCCAAAACTCCAGCTGCCTGATTCCCTCCGTCTGCTCCTCCGCGAACGTAAAACATAACTTTAGAGGTACGATTGCACGCCCTTTCAGTTTAATCCCGACCACCGGTTTCCTGTCATGGTTGATCAGCAAACATTTCACAGCTACAACGTTAATTACTGTACCGTTTATGACGATTCCGTCTTGAGTTATTTCCAACATGCCTGGTTTCATCAGATAGGTTCGATATACGGAGATGAGGAATACGGCGGAACAAAAAACTAACCACACCAAGCAGGCATAATAAAAGAAGTCCCTTTCTTCATGGCCTCTTATTATATTTCCAAGAAGAATAGCGATTAAAATCAACATCGATATCATCAATCTGATCCCTGAAGGAGCAGAAACTCGAAACATCTTCATATTCATCTTTACACTCCTATCATGAAATAATGATGGTCTGTATTCTGATCCATATGTATAGGTTCATTATACTTGAACTAACAAAATGTGGTGACCCTATGTACAAACAACAATAAAAAAAGCCCCGATTTAAGCGGCAGCTCCTGTCTTTATCCATTTACATTATCTCATATAAAAAGCAATCTGGAATTACATGATCAGCACCTCATTTTCTAATATTTAATGTTTATTACACTCACCCATCGTCTATTCCGCAGTTGCCAATTGATTCGGTTCGATCGGTTTGCTTAGCCAATGTTCGTCGGTTTGTACGTGATTCTTGCGAACGAACTTGGCAACGCTGCGCTTAAAGTCGTCATATGCAAATGCGGAAGCCAGCCGAACCACATAACCTTCCTGCTCCCCGCCGCAGTCTGACTGCTTCGTATAACAAGCCTTGGCAGCATCCTCGTCCCAGATTCCCCGGTACAAGACAGGAACCGTGACCAGCCCCAGACGTTCCGCCCATTCCTCCGTCTCATCCCATGACAGGCACACATTCAACTCATTCCATACGGAGAACAGCATGAAGTAGGACGGCAGCGCCGAATACAAAAGCGAATGCTTGGCATATACGTTTTCCCCGCAGAGACGATAACCCTCCGGAATCATATACTTGATGCCCCCATGCAGCGTCTTCACATAATGACGGGAAGGATGATCCTTGCTGTCCAGCGATCTCGCATGAATGAAACCGGGGTACATCGTGGTGTTCTCCCCGTCCATTTTCTCGGTAATGACGACCTCCTGTCCCGTAAAATGGTCCGTGTTTCGTAAAATCTTATCGTCATCCGTATACCCTCTGGACCAAGGCAAATGCATCGTTTTGGGATACTTTATTTTCATCGTTGTTCACCTCCTTATTTGCCGAAGGTATCGGCTTCTGCAAAGAAATACAGCTCAGCCAGCCTATCTTCGCCTAACAAATGATAGATTTTGGATGCCCCTGCATCCCCTCCATGCAAAATTTCCATATGAAAGCTCACAAGTTGAACGACGTGCTGAATGAATGCATCATCATACCCAAGGTCCTTCAATGTATGGCAGGCAATGCTTGCCGATACGTGCTCGTGCCCATAATAGGAATAGTACCCTCTTGCTTGCTTCCATACTTTGCAGAACGGCTTGCCCGCGTCATGGAACAGCGCTGCTAATTGCATAGCCAGCAGATGCTCGCCTTCATAGAAAGCATTGATATATTCCAGCACGGCATACGTATGCTCCGACAACGTTTTGGAATGATGCGGATTCTCCTGATCATATCCCAGCATCACATTGAAATAGGGAGATTGGGACAAGTAGAGAAATAACTCATCATGACCCGCTCTGCGTGTTAACAGCACTTCCAGTTCTTCTCTTGTAAGCTGCGTTTCGCCGTGCTCATGAACGAGATGCAGATCACTGAATCCTTCTCTCATGACAGGAAATTCAAGGTTCTTGGCATATTTCGTCATGATCTTCTCGTCGAGCCGGCGTTTTCGTCCCTTGACTCTTTCCAAAGCCACTTCATAAGGGGTTGTGCAGATATGGCATTCCACCGATCGTTCGCCAAATCGCTTCAGGAACTTCTGTCTCCGCTCCCGGCTGACATTGGTGGCATCAAAAACGACATTTCGTCCGGACGCAAGCGCCTGTTCGATCTCGGCGAAAGCTGCATCAAATACCAGATACGTATTTTTCTGTTTGGATTCGCTGCCGAACAATCTTTCACGGATCGAGTCCGTCGCAACGATGACGGCCCGCTCGCTTTTGCATAATTGTTTGGCATAATAGCTTTTTCCGCTGCCGGGTATCCCCACCAGCATATGAATGGTACACATGTTGTTCACCTCCTCCATGCCTCTAAATAATGTACCATCCTTGCGGAGTGATTGAGTAAGTAGAGAATTTTTATACTCAACTTTTACATACCTATAAAAAGGCTGATTGCAACAGGAAGAAGCCCTGCCCGGCAATCAGCCTTCATATCATCCTTTCTATCCTATCTACTTCGTGACTTTCCCTCTCGGAGCTGCTGCGGTTGTATCACGCTCCACCAGCTTGACGGGGATCAGTGTCCGGTCCGGTGTCTGTTTCCCTCTCTCGAGCCAGTTTACAACATGTTCGGCAGCTTGGCGTCCAATCTCGTAAAAATTCTGCTCAACGGTGGTCAGCGGAATCATGACATGCTCTGTGACAGGATTATTATCAAAGCCTATGATCGAAATATCCTCCGGAATACGGATCCCTCGTTCCAAACAGCGGTTCAGCAGGTTGGCGGCGATCAGATCATTCTCCGTCTGAACAGCCGTTACCCCTTCCGTCCGGTAAGAGTCCAGCAGCTCATTATAAAATCGTTCAAAGCCAACCTTCTCTCGATAATCCTTCATATTCAGCCTGATATAACGGCTATCCACAGGAAGTCCATGGTCCTTCAGCGCTTGGCAGTATCCGAAATACCGGTTGCGCACCGAAGAGGTTGATTCAATGCTGACTGCTGTAAGAAACGCGATCTTTCGATGACCGAGCTCAATCAGCCTGGATACGGCTTGATAGGATCCACTGAAATTGTCAGAAACCACCGCCCCAAGCGGCAGACTGTCAAAATATTTATCGATCGTCACGATCGGATAATCCTCAAGGCAAAGTCGATGCAGAATGTCGTAATTCGTCTGATCGTTCCGCGGATACAATATAATGGCCGCAATGCCCTTTCGGGTCAGCATTTCCAGCAGATCGCGTTCTTTCTGGGAGTCGTAGTCGCTTTGGTGAATACTCAAATAGTAACCGTTCGCGTTGAGCCAGTCCGAAGCTCCGCGAATATATCCCATCGTGCCGCGATCGTCTTCGGAAGGCAGGATCAGCGATATCATTTTATCCATTCCAACCGACCGCTGCTCTTGCCCACGTTGCCGGGGTTTAACAAAGCTGCCGCTTCCTTTGACACGGTAGATAAACCCGTCCCGCTCCAGCTCCTCAAGCGCTCTTCTTGTTGTAATACGGCTCACGCCGAAGGTGGAGCTTAGCTCGGACTCCGTAGGAAGCTGGGCTTCAGGAGCATAGTGGCCTGAAGAAATTTGTGATTTCAGCTCATCCATCATCACGCGATACAGCGGTGGTTTATTGTCTTTGGTCAACTTGGTTCTCATCCCATCTATATCTATTTTCCAGTGTAAATCTTGTCGTACTAAAATTATAGCGTTTGCATCATTGGCATGTAAACCGCTCCTATCTTCCTACTTCGAGTCATTTCGATTACTTTACATTTGTATAACGTTCATACTGCGCTCGTTTGATATCCAAGTAGCTCTGGGCTCCCATTTTGTCCAGAGTCTTTACGTAGTTATCCCAGTCCGTGTCCAGGCTGGCTTTCCCCGTCACAAACTTCACCCGCATCTCCTCAATGTATTTATTAATATCGGTCAGGATCGCGCTCGTTTGATTGGCTTCCTCATCCGTAGGAACAAAATCTGGCCAAAGCTCTTTAGGCGCCAACTGATTCAGCTCAGCCGGATCCGCCTTAATCTCGTCGGCTACCGTCGTCCCACGTGCCGCCATCCGCAAATCGTCGTCTGGCTCAACATATGGATAATAAGCACCATACACATTATCAACATATTGGAAAGCGCCCAGCTGCACGCCGCCCTTGTAATTTAGAATCTCGTCCTTGTATTTCGGTTTGCCGTCAACCATATCATAGGTTTCGCCCTCAAGTCCAAAGGTGGCAAAGTTAATCCCTTCCTCCCCATAGAAATAATCGATCCACTTGATGGTTTCAACCGGATATTTGTTTTTGTTGGTGATGACAAAGCCGAAGATCCCTTTGGCAGGCGGCCCCAGCACCCCGGCGACTTTATCCCCGTTCGGCCCCTCGAGGGCATGAATGCCTACATAGTTCTCGGCTGCATCCTTACCTATATATCCCGGTCCTTCCCATACAAACGAACCGATCAGATTGTTGGAGCCGTCCGTAGACCACTTCGCATAATCATAGCCTGTCGTAAAATTTTGCTGGGCCAGTGACCCGTCCTTGTACAAATCGCTCATGTAACGGAGCAGCTCTCTGTACTTCGGATCATTAAACGTTGTCTTAACCTGTCCGTCCGCGTCCTTATATAGATATTGACCGAATGCCTTGGCACCGCCTTCCCCCATGCCGAAGCTGCCGGCCAGAAAGCTCTCCAGGAAAGTCCAGTACTGCGATTCAAGCACCCACCCGAGACGGGAGCTGTCCTTCTCCCGAACCTTCATGAGCGCTTGTCGGAACTCCTCGGTCGTCTTGGGCACTTCAAGCCCTGCTTCATCCAGCCAATCCTTATTGATATACAGGCGAACGGAATTGAACGCTTTAGAGAAATCGACGTAAGGCAGGGCATAAATATGCCCGTCCGACATCGTGATGGCTCCCTTAATGTCCGGATTATCCTTCAGGAGTTTGTTCAAATTCGGAGCATGCTGCTCAATCAGGTCCTCGAGCGGAACAAATAAGCCCTGTTTGCCGTATTTCATCAGCTCGTCGGTACCGAAAGCAATGCGATAGAATGCATCCGGCAGGTCGTTGGAGCCAAGCATGACATTTTTTCGTTCGTTGACGGCGGAACCCGCCAGCTCCTCAAATTCGACTTGAATGCCGGACATTTCTTCGTATTTTTGCCACATCCATAATTGATCGGCCGGAGGATGCACATCGGTATACCCGCGCTTAACAATCCTTAGCTTGATGTTCCCGGGATCTCCGTCCGTTCCGGCCGGTTCCGGCTCCGCCTTCCCCCCTGAACCGCCGCAGGCGGAAATCGTCAACGAAAATGACATCGTTATGGCAAGCAGAAGTTTCATTCCTTTTCTCATATCCATATCCCCTCTTTTCATGATTATGAGTTCCAAGCGGTAATAACCACTCTCAGCATCGGCTTACCCTTTGATAGCTCCCACCATGATGCCTTTCTCAAAGAAACGCGACAGCAGCGGATACAACAGGAGCAGCGGCAGCGCGGATAATACAACGATCGCATATTTCAAGCCTTCCTTGACCATCATCTGATCCGCATATTCGGCACCGACCGATATTCCGGCCATTTCCTTGAAGTCGTTCTGAACCAGTATTTCTCTTAAAATCAGCTGCAGCGGGAATTTACTACGATCCGTCAAATAAATCATAGCGTCAAAATATGAGTTCCAATGGCCGACCCCGTAGAACAGGATCATTACGGCAATGATCGGCATCGACAAAGGCAGCACAATTCGATACAGCATATGAAAATCATTGCAGCCGTCGACGTAGGCGCTCTCTTCGAGCTCCACCGGAATCCGGGTCTGGAAGTAGGTTCGCATAATAATCATGTTGTAGGCGCTGATCGCACCAGGCAGTACCAAGGCCCACATCGTGTTCAGAAGTCCGAGCTCCTTGTTTACCAAATAAAGAGGGATCAGCCCGCCGCCGAAAAACATGGTGAAAGCAAACAGCAGCGTAAACAGTCCCTTGCCGTAAAAACGCTTTCTGGAGAGCGGATAAGCGCCAAATACCGTCATCATAATATTGATCGCCGTCCCTATGAATGTATACAGAAGCGTATTGGCATACCCTCTCCAGATCTCGCTGTTCTCGAACACTTTGGCATAACTGTCAAGATTGAAGCCTGCCGGGAACAGCAGCAGCGGCTTGTCCCAAATTTGGCGCGGATCGGAAAATGAAGCAAACAAGACAAAGAGAAGCGGGTACAAAATGACGATGATTACCAGAATGGACAGCACTAGAATGATGATATCGGCCAGCTTTTCTCCAGGCGTTCGTTTGATGTTCAGCAGCACTTCTTACATTCCCTCCTTAATCCTGCATCGACGACCTCTACCATAAGCTGGTCTCCCCCGCTTTGCGTGCAACCGCATTAACGATAATCAGGATGATAAAATTGATCACATTGTTGAACAGGCCGACTGCCGCCGAAAAACTGTATTGGGTGTTAAGCAGTCCGCTCTTGTACATGTAAGTGGAGATCACCTCGGAGGTTTCCAGGTTCATCGCGTTTTGCATCAACAGAATTTTCTCGAAGCCGACACTCATGATGCCGCCGGCGCTCAAGATGGACAGGATCACGATGGTCGGAACGATGCCGGGAATCGTGATATGCCAAATTCGCCGAAATTTGCTGGCCCCGTCCATATAAGCCGCCTCATACAGGTCAGGCGAGATGCCCGAGATGGCAGCGCTGTAGATGAGCGAAGACCAGCCAACTCCTTGCCATACGCCCGACCAGACGTATAGATGCCAGAATTTCGATGGCTCTGCCAGATAATCGACCGGTTCCCTCCCCAAGGAAACAAGGATGGAGTTGAAGACGCCATTCGTCGGCGAGATAAAGAAGAACAGAATACCGACCGCGACCACAACCGAAATGAAGTGCGGTGCGTAGGAGATGCTTTGGGCGAATGAGCGGAATTTACGATTTCGAATCTCGTTGAACAAAAGCGCAAGCAAGATCGGAGCGGGAATGCCAACCAACAGACCGTATAAACTGATCCCGATGGTATTCTTCAGAATCGTCCAAAAATAATAAGCGTCAAATAACCGCTCGAAGTGCTCGAACCCGACCCATGGACTGTTCCAAATGCCAAGGCCAGGCATAAAATCCTTGAAGGCGATCTGAACGCCGTACATCGGCCAATAATGCCAGATCAAAAAATAAAGCACCGCCGGCGAGATAATGATATACAACCCGATATTTCGCTTGAGCTGCCTTTTAACATGCGTCCATTTGTTGGACTTTGGAGCGGGCTGTGGGGATGCCGAGTTTAATCGGGCGTCCATGCTTTGTCATGACCTCCTTTTTCTCGATCAAAATAGTAAGTAAATATTAGCCACGGTGGTCGACTAATATCGGCTTCCGTTGGCAATGCATCACCTCCTTTTCGTAACTTACTTGTACTAACAATTTTGAATGTATTGATTATTTGTTATAACACATTCTAGTTAGCATTCAATTTCCAGTCAATATGACATCGAAAAATTGCTACTTTAGAAGTATAAATTGCACTTTTGTTATGACAAATTTCGACGGTACAGCCATTGTTAATGATGAGAAACAATCCATTCCATGCGTTTGGTTGACAACAAAAAAAGCCGCGTAATTCACGCGGCTGTTCCTACTATATGGACGACGATACGACGATATGGAAAAAAAGTGTCGTGTTTTTAAAATGGCTGAAGCTTTCGTCTGCTTACAGGTAACCTGCCAGTTTGGCAAGTATTTCTGCTTGTTCGCCCGTCAATATTTTGCCGGATTGTGCACTAACTTGATTGGAAAAGGCGTTCAGCATGCCTTCCTTGGCAGAGGTGTTACCTCTATTCTCGGCCTCTTTGGCATGGAGGAGTTTACTTGACAGCGATTGTGCGAGTCCTGGATCGCTCGCGGCGAAATGCGCTGCAAGCGCGGACAAGCTGTCATACGTTACAATCACCTCGAAACGAAAGACCGCTTCCGTTTTATTTCCCGCCAGATCGATTGCCTTGACGGAGATATCGTGGGATCCAGGCTCGAAGAAATAGGCAGGACGTTCAATAAGTGAATGAGAACAAGGATTGTCAGCTAACCCAGACAGACTGTCGACGGCGCTGCACGAAACGTATACAGAATCGGTTACGGTGTACGTACGCTCACCGGTGAATTCAACGACAGGTGCCGTCTTGTCGATCTGCACCTTCAGCGTCCCCGGAACCTCAGGCACGCCTGAGAAGTTAGTGGCGGAATAGGTGACCGTCGTGACGCCTTCCTTCGTGATTTCAAGCTGGGCCGTATTCCCTTTTATTGTAGTCTTCTCTATTGGCTGTGCCCCTTCCGCAGCGTATGCAATGGAGTACGCGCGGTCGGCAGAGATGGACAAGGACACATCGGAATTCACCCAGCCGTTCTCGTTGGGAGAAGGCGATAGACTAACCGTGGAGACGGGCGGCACACTGTCTTTTACCGTTACAAAGAAATCGTCATAATAGGCTGTTGCCACATTGTATCTGGAAGTTACCGCTATCAGTTTTGCATAAGCCGCATTAGCTGGAGCCTTCCCTCTTAGCGTCACTTTCTGCCATTGGGCCAATCGCGATTCATCCAAATGGGTTTCCAAGGTGGAGATGGTCGCGTTATTGCTATCAAAGAATCGGAACATAAAGCCAGGCTGACCGGATTCAATATAGAGATTCATGCCCGCCGTATATTCCTCTCCCGGAATGACGGGAATCGGATCACTCTGAACGGCAACAGATGCCGTTCTCAGCGTGTCCGTAATCTTCAGGCTGTGCGTTCCCGTGAAACTGCGTTCTGTGCTGCGATCATAGCGGTAACCGTTGCCTGGAGCGAATAACGGGCCCCAACCCTTCAACTCCTCTTCGAAGCCGGGATTGGTGACGGGAACAGCCGTATGCGGCGGTTCCTCCACGACCTCACCGTCAACTTCCATCCGATACAGGATCGTATTGGTTTGCATGTCCGTGAAATACAGATTCCCGTCCGCATGTAGATCGAATCGGGAGGTGTCGGCCAATGTCCGATGTTCCAGCGTTTCAGGGTCAATGACCGTCAGTTTGTTGTTAAACAGCACATAGAGCAGTCCATCCTCCGACCAGCGGAGCGGGTGATGCGCCCATTGGCTGAAATTCAAGCTTGGATACACTTTTTTACTCTTCACGACTTGATACGTATCGGGATCGATCGCAAAAATATACTCATAGGATGCCCCCCAGATCAATCCGTCCGGACCGGCCGAAAGATCTCCGATGAATATCGGTTTGTCCAGTCCGGGAACCCGAAGGGGAAACTCGGCGATTTTTTGCTGCGTCTCCTCATCCCAGACAAAAATCTTCGCTTCCGCTTCCGTCGGCTCAGAGCCCAGTCCGCCTCGAATCGTGGTGGAACCGAACACCTTGCCGTCATGTACCGTCGTGCTGAGCACGCTCTGATTCTGGACGACGTTGCGATGAACGTTGATTTCTCCGGTGACGGTATCATAAACGGTCAATGAGCCGCCCAGCGTGCCGTAGCCGGATATCGTCGAAATGTACAGCTTGCCTTTGGAACTGGAGATATCCACCAGCCTCTCCTGATCGTTGCCCAGAACGGCCAGTCTCTTCGGATTGTTCATTCCAGGCTCCGTTGATAAATCGAACTCATACAGTCCGCCCTCCGGGTACACGCCCATATAGACTTTATTGCCCACGGCATGGACGCTATCGGCTTGGCCGATGCTGAACGGCGTTGCGGTGTTATCCGTCAGATCGACGAGCGAGGATCGCGCCTGCGAGCCGGTGGTAATCAGCTCCGTATCGGATACGCTTTTCAACCGGTTGACAACCCCGGGGAGACCCGGAATAACAGGCGGCAACAGGTGCACTTGCTTCGTTTCAATATTCATGATCGTAACGCCGCCGTCATAACGGACGGTTACCAGATTTTTGCCCGGATATTCCGGATTATGGGGAAATTCAACCCAATCTACTCCCCGAAATCCGCTGTTGTACTCCATTCCGGTTAACTCGACCTCATGCGTGGCAAGATTAAACGTTTTCAGCTTCTTGTCGGACATATAATACAGTTTTCCGTCATGCGAGTCCGTTGCGTGCAGCCCCGTTACGTTCTCCAGTACAACATCCAGCCAGCTTTCCGTCTGCGTATCGTAGATATACGCCTCTCCAGGAATGCCGCTTCCGTCCGTATATCTGGCAAACAAATAACGGTTATCAATCGTGCTCAGGTCATACACGGTGTCTTCTTTAACCGGCAGGGAAGCTGCGATATTCGTTTTCTCACCTGTCGTTAGATTCACGCGTACGATCTGCTTATGCGCGGTACCTGCATATATATTGCCGCCCTGGTAAGCTATGGAGCGTACATATTCCTGGTCAAGCGACCCGATGACGCGGCCATAATCTTTGGTTTGCTTTGTAGCCGGGTCATACTGATACACTTTGCCGCCGGGATAGGTTCCGACATATACGCGGCCCTGTTCATCCGTGGTGATGCTGTTCGGAACCGACTGGCCGTCGAACTGTGCAACTTGCACAGGGACATGAGTAACCGGCGAGTAACTCCACAGCTTTGCTCCGCCACCGTCAGCCGCAAGGAACAATGTTCCGTCCGGTGCCGTTGTATGTGCCCATGAGCTTTCGGAGGGTCCGATTGGAATGCTCCGCAGCAGTTTATAATCCTCCAGATCAATGACATTAAGATGCCCCGGCTTTCCTTTACTGGTCGCGTAAAGCACGTTGCGGCCCTCTTCCTTACCAGTTGTACCGTTGAACACAGCCACCGTATAGTTGTTAGGGACCAGAATTTCTTCCGGTGTTCCATATGTTTTTTGGGCCAGCCTGCTCTCCCCGGAAGCAGCTGCGACACCGCTGCCTCCCGAGCATGCCAATATAAAACAAATTGCAAGCATCAAGACCTGGTACTTGCCACCCTTTCTAAATCTCATAAATAACCTCCTTAGAATCAATCGTTGTCTTCCCGAAAGACCACTGCGCATGCATGCGGGTATCGAACGGGCGTTAGTCTCGGTTTTTGTATACGGACCCTCCTTTTTCGATGCATTGACAAGCCCTTGTTAAGTAGAATCCAGAACTTGGACCCGGGTCGTCTGGCCCGTATATTAGGCAAATAGCAAGATGGTGTCAATCGATATTTATTTTGCTTTATTACATTTATCTCGTTATGGGTCAAAGTGGATTTTGCAAAGGTGGTAGAATAATCGCAAAATCTTCATCGAAAATTTAAAGCTTAGAACCCAACAGAAAAACAACTAAACCCGACGGTTATCAAGAAAAAAGCCGCAATTTAAGCGGCCTGGAGCAAAATATAAATTCGTATCACACGCGGCATCCTTCCTTTTTAGGAAGCTCTTTAGGAAATTCTTCATTTTCGTTTATATCGAAATCCCTTAATTACATGAATGCTTCAGCTAAGTTACAACGGGGGGATAAAAAAACAAAAGACTGCCTCTTTAGCAGTCCTTCTTGGTGCTATTGAATGTTACTTAGGTACAGCAGCAACTCTTTCTTGTTGTGTTCGTCCGCCATGATTGGTGATAAACACCCCGGTTAAAATGAGAATTAGGCCGAGGATCAGGCTCCATCCAATCGGTTCATCCAGCAGTGTATATCCCCAGATCATCGCCGTTGCAGGCACGAGATAAGTGACGGATGTCGCGAACTCGGGGCTCCCTTTCAAGACCATATAATTGAACAGAATATAGGCCACGCCAGAGCCGAAGATGCCGAGGCCAACAAGAGAACCTATATTGGAAGGCTCCGCGATTCTGGCAAGCTCAACCTTTTCCGTTGTAAGAGCGATTAATCCACTCCCTGCCATTGCCCCAAGCAATGTCGCGAACGTTAACTGATACAAACTCAGTCCGCCCAATAAACGTTTGGATAACTGCGAACCAACGGCATAACACAAAGTAGCACCAATCATTGTCGCAAACCCAATGAAATCGACGGTAATAAATGATCCAGGTCGAATACCGAGCAGAATAATCAGTCCGACAAGCGCGACGCCCATGCCCATCCATTGAATCCGCCTAAACACGGAGCCGAAGAACAGCAACCCAACGATCATGGTCCAGATCGGCGTCGTTGCATTCAATACCGAAGCCATGCTGCTGGCCAGTGGAGGTTGTACAGCGTGATTCTATACAGCGCTCTTGCAGGCAGCTTCCATTGGTATGATTCATGAATAACGTAAGCCTGGCAGCCTTCATGTAGGCTTGCACGCCTGGCGGTACTGCCTCGGTGAAACCCCGTACTGTTTGCGAAACTGATCGGCAAAATGATTGTAACTGTTAAACCCGACATCCTGCGCGGCTTCGTTCGCCGTACGGCCGGAATGGGTCATCAATAAGGCGGCATGGCGAACCCTCATCTGATTCAGATGCTCTACGATGGTGTACCCCGTTTCTTGCTTGAACAAGTGGGCCAGCCTTGACCCCGATATTCCGATCTCTCGCGATATCGCGTCAATTCGAATATCTTCTTTTAACGATCGGGACAGCAAACCAAGGGTCTGCTCGACTCTGGGATCGAGTCTTTTGCTTATCCGCTGCGCAAGCAGGAGCAAAATTTCACGCAACGAATTCTCACACAGCGCCTCCCATAGGTCCAAACGATCCAGTGAATCTTGAAGTACATTCCGAAATGCTTGCTCGACTCGCCCTCGGACACGTTCATCGGGCAGCGTTTCGACTAGAAACTCCTCATAACGCAGCATCCTGTTTTCTGGAAGTCCGGGATAATGGATCCATAGGAAGTTCCAGCGTTTCCCCTTCACAGTTCCGTATTCATGCGCGATATTGGCGCGCAGTAGGCCAAGCTGCCCGGGTCCGCAGCGCTTCTCTCCGGCAGGCGTACGGACATAGCCCTCTCCATGCAGCGTATATACAAGCAGCCAGTCCTTCATGCCATGAGGGCGACGTAAGCGATAAGCATCGTCTTGATCGAAATGGTCGCCGAATATGGTGCCGGTACTTTCTAAGGGTTTCACCTGCCTGCCCGCCGGCGTTCGCATGAACCTCTCCTCCTTTTGTACCTGTAATAACAGAATAGCAGAATCCCGGTATTAATAAGCAGAAAACTGACTTCCTCTCAAGTTAAGCAGGCGATATTCTATTGTCAATAGGAAAAACAATAAACGTACAGGAGGCATTCCCATGCAAAAGCAGCCAAGAGTATTGACTCAAGAACAGTTGCAATTGTTCGAAACGGAAGGTTATTTAATCGTAAAAGGGCTCTTCCGCCAGGAGGAGGTGTCGGAAATCGAAGCAACGTTTGAGGAGATCAGCCATACTACCGTTCCTGGCCACTTTGAGCCGGTGTTGGATGAGGAAGTTGTCGAACCGCTGAAGCGTTATCCCCGTGTGATGCATCCGCACCGCTTTAATCCGACCGCGATGAAATATATGCTGCACAAGCCTGTTATGGATGTACTGGCCGATTTGTATGGCGAGCCGGCACTCGCGGCTCAAAGCATGTTCTATTACAAACCCCCGGGTTCCCGCGGACAAGCGCTGCACCAGGACAACTTTTACCTGCAGGTCGAGCCGGGTAACTGTATCGCGGCGTGGACCGCAATCGATGCGTCTAATGAAGAGAACGGCGGGTTGCTCGTCGTTCCGAAAACAAGTGATTATGCTCTGGTGTGCCCGGAGGAAGCCGACTCGAACGAGTCGTTCACCACCCATTTCGTAAAGCCGCCCAAGGATAGCAAGGCCCTCCCGGCGATCATGGACAAAGGCGATGTGCTGTTCTTTAACGGCAACCTGATCCACGGCTCCTACCGTAACAAATCCAACCGTTTTCGCCGAGCCTTCATCTGCCACTACGCCAACGCCTCGGCTGCCAAGATCGGTGCTTTCTATCGGCCATTATTCCGGGAGGACGGGACGGAAGTCAATCTCGACATCAATCCGAATGGCGGTCCGTGCGGCGTCGAATTTGATACGGCATATCCCCATTAAATTTCATGCGACCAGCGTATACCTTGATAGCGCTGGTCGTGCTGTTTTTAATCTTAATCTTCCCACACATTCTGCAGCGGAAGGCCCAGCTCGCTTCGGGCCGCATCCACAACCATCTGAATAAAAGCGGTTTTCTCCTTCGTATAGGCTTCCATGGAACTTGCGTTTAGGGCAGCCGCCCTTTTTACTGCGCCGTACTGCGTGACAAGCTCCGGATGAATACGCAAATAATCTCGCAGCAAAATTTCATTTCTCGTATGGAACAACGCATCATACATCATAAGGTGAACATTATGAGTCCACTTTCCTTCCGTACGCTTGGCAAATAAATATCTCCCCTGCATTCCGGTTGGAATATGCGTATAGCTAGCCGGATCAAACCTTGATTCATAATAGGCGACCGGCCGGAGCGGCGTCAAACCGACAAAGATGTCGATCACCGGCTTGGATGCCTGCCCGGGAATCGCGGTACTCCCCACATGCTCGATGGCTGCCGCTTCGGCACCAAGTCCCGAAAGAAGCGCTTCTTTTTCGGATTCAAAAGCTTCCGCCCAGCTCTGGTCATATTCTACAATGGTGATGGTATCCTCCATCACGCTCACCTCGCTTTGCTTTTATTAACCTAAGAGTGGTTTATGAAATTATGTAAGAATTAATTATATATAAAAAAATGCCTTTGATGAAGACTGAGTGGATAATAATTCCACCTCCCATTAAATTCGGCGTAAGGTACAGTATAGAAAAGCCCTACCATAGAGATCTTGGTAGGGCTGATTCATTAGGACAAGTGCATATCAACTAAAATTTTGCATTGTTTTCGATCATTGGCCAATGTTTCAAAGCCTTTCTCGACAATATCGCCGAGCGGTATGAGGCTTGTGATGACCTTGTTCCCATCAATGATACCTCCGGCGAGCAATCGAATCACCTCGGGGAACAGGTTTGCGTAAGCGTAAGAACCGGTAATTTTGGCTTCGGTCTTTACAAAGCTGTTCGGGCTAAAGGTGACCGGCTGTTCCCACAAACTCACAACCTTGAATTCCCCGCCTTTTCTCACCGCACTTACGCCGCTCAAGAATGTAGCCTGCACACCCGCCGCATCAAAGGCTACGTCCACTCCTCCGTCCGTCAGCTCCTTGATTCGTGCAACTGCATCGACTTCAACCGGGTTAAGTACGTGGGTTGCACCTAGCTCCAGCGCCTTCTCCCGGCGGTCATCGGATACTTCCACGACGATGATTTCGCTTGCTCCCGCCGCTGTTCGAGCACAGATTCACCATTCCTCTTCGGCAATTGGAGCAATGGCCGCAAGCGATGAGTGGTTCAACGGCCACCTGATCACCGGGCTCCACAGTGGTTACGCCTTCTCCTACTTCAACGACCGTACCGGAGAATTCATGTCCGAGAACCGGCTGCGTGCGGATTGGAAATGTACCCGCTACATATTCATGCATGTCGCTTCCGCATATGCCTGCATAATCCACTTTGAGGAGTATCTTTCCCGCTTCAAGAGGAGGAATGGCCGTTTCTTCAACCCTGATGTCTTTAGTTCCGTATATTTTCGCTGCTCTCATGATGTTATCCCCTTTGCTGTTCACGATGAATGCAAACCGTTCAAGACAAGACGAATAATATGCTCAGCTGCCTGCGCGGCGTTGTCCTCCGCAGGGGGCAAATCGCCGAACACTGGCTCGAGGAACGGGTTCTGTCTGGAAAAGATAACGACCCCCATCACAAAATGGACGGCGTACACAATCGATTCGAACTGAAACACGCCTTGGCTCTTCCCTGCTTCCAGTATGGCTCTTAGATGTACCCAAGAAGGATAATAGGCATTCGAAAGCATCTTGAGCCGGGGACTTTGCATCATCATTTCCTGCTGCAGGATATGAATCAACTCTTCGTTATCGTAACGGTATGCAACAAAACCACGGATAAACGCTTCAAGCGCGTTGATTGGCTCCGCCAAGTTGAAGGACAGCTTCGCAAAATGTTCATTAAGCGGTTCGAACAAAGCATAGAGCAGCTTGTCCTTTCCTCCGAAATGGTAGGATACCAGCGCTAATGCAACGCCTGCTTCGTCGCAAATTTCCCTGACGCTGGTGCCTTCAAAACCTTTTCCGGCAAACAGCTTCTTCGCTGCCTCTAAAATCTTCTGCTTTACGTCCTTTTCCTGATTTTGTACCTGTTCTTCGTTTACCATTCGATATCCATTACCTGTCTACATGTATTTGCTATTCCAATTATTCGTTAAGTTGATTCTTTGATTTGAACGTTCGTTTTGAACAATTGTTCAAGCAGCTGCGAATTCATTTTACTCCTCGTTTTTATTCATGTCAAATGTGTCTGCACCCTTGGATCAAGAGCCGCGGTCTTCCCCGCAGCCATGATCCTCGCCTCCGTATGCAGTTCATACTATCTCGCTCTTCTAGTCTTTAACCATGGAGTGATTCGCCTGGTTCTTCCGATCATTTTAGGGAGCAGCATCAATGCGACGATACAAGAAATGATTAAATACACGGACTGGACTCCTTTCTCTTCCGACACCATCTGTTCCACACTCGTACCGATCAGCAGAACAGGATGTTTCGTATCGTCCCCCGGTAAGGGAAAGGCTTCCAACTGGCCTTTGTTAGCCCGGCCAATTACCGTCACCCAATCCCCGGGGGAGACGGCATAATAACCGTAAGCCGTACCCTTGGGACTTTCCATCAGCAGCGGTCGGGATGAATTTCCTTGGTAAATCAGGGAGACATGTTTCGGGTCAACCGTCGCAAAATTCAGCGGAAGCCAGTCCGTGTAAAACCTGAACCGTTCCGCCTGAACCGTTACTCCGTTAAGCTCTGAACTTCCCCATGATTGGTGGCTTCCGTTATCATCCAGCTTGTAATCGCAACCACCCTTGCCGCATTCCCAGCGGAACGGCTCTTTCTGGAGCAGAGCATAAAGATCCTGGAGCTTGCCTTCATCCGTATATGCCGCTTCTCCCCCAGCCTGACCTTCGAGACGTACATAGCCAGTCATTTCGGATGTCAAATGATGGACCGGCTGAGCTTTGTTTATAATGGTCGTGAGCCGGGCGGAATTCCAATACATTAGAAGCGATCCAAGCAGGATAATCCATCCGATCGCTTCCATAATCCGAAACCAGAACCGATCGAAGCGGGTGTCTTCGGATCG
Source organism: Paenibacillus sp. JZ16 (assembly GCF_015326965.1). Lineage (NCBI taxonomy): Bacteria > Bacillati > Bacillota > Bacilli > Caryophanales > Paenibacillaceae > Paenibacillus > Paenibacillus sp. JZ16. The sequence continues at coordinate 171,668 of NZ_CP017659.1, read as the reverse complement.
TTTACGTTGTTTTCTCGCTTTCTGCTTATATGTATGGATACCTGTACGACTGGGTTTATTTTTGCGTTGCTTGACCACGGGTTTTATCTCCTCCTCCCGTTAACGATGTCAGAGATGACAATTATCATATACGACTGCCAGGTACGCAGGGTTTCAGTCGGTTTCAGACAATGGATAGGATCAATACGGACCCTTCTACTCTTGTTCGCGACTGGATTGGCAACTATGTAGCGGAGCATCGAAGAACGGATGAAGATTCTGCTGCCGAGCTATATTTGGCAGGATACCAATTGCAGCAAGCATTGGGAGGAAGGGAACATGTCAACAAGGAATTCGCTAAACAATTGCAAGAGCATTCCTTGACGAACCAGAAGGAGTTTACGCAGTTGATCTTGACGACCTATATGGATCTCGACCTTACGATTCCTTCGTGTTTATCCAAGACTTATAGAGGCTACGCTTATTCTCAAATGTTTTTGTTGGGCTTGATCGGTGATAAACCTAAGAATTTGACATAAATCACAATCGCCGTTATTCCTTAATAATGTCAGAGTGACTTCATCTATTAGTGCGCAATAGATAAACTTCCCTTTCCTGCCGGCTCAACATAAAAAAACCGTCTACAAGTAGACGGATCGCACAAGCTAAGCTATTTCCATTTCAATAGCGATTTCTGTGGATTATCAATTAACCCACTTTGTCCTCCAACCGTTTAGGCGGATTTCGAGGACTTTTTGTTTTTTTTGGAACCAATTTTACGCAATCCGTGCATGCCGAACAACAAAAGCGGGAGTATAAATCCGATGGTAATCGTATACGGAATCCAGGTCTTAGTATCCCATACCAACTTGAATGGAACATTGGGATAGATGAAGACGGAAACCGCGGCCAGAATCCAACCGAGCGGAACGACCAGAGGCTGATAGTTTTTAATATTAAATATTTGGCTTACCCCAATCGCTATGGCATAGAAAAACAAGGAAATTCGATAAAATAAAGTGATAAACCACATCACGGCCATGACCGCCTCAATCCGCTGAAGAAAATTGCCGATATTGATTTTTTTTGCCAGCATATAACTTGGATACAGGTTTCTTGCTGTTATGTCTGGACCCAGTACCAAGATCGTTAAGGCAATAATCGTAAACAACACCATCGCTCCGAATAAACTGCCGATATAAACGGCTTTGTATGTTTCTGACGGTCGGTTGACGGCCCCCGGGTAGATGATCATCAACACGACATTCGGCAGAAAAGTAATGCTAACGAAAGAGACGGCGGCTGGAAAGAAGGGGTTAATCCCCGATTCCAAAATCGGCATAGCATTCTCCCATTTAATCTCTGACAATAATAATAAACTCATGGATAGAAACAGAAGAAGAAACCATGGAAAGAGCATTTCCGCTGAACGAGCCAGCACCTCAAGGCCTAAACGCACCCCAAGCACAACCAGGGCCCCAAATAGGAAGATGATCGCCTGAATCGGAGTTTCCGGCAGCATCTGGATCGTCATGAAAATACCGATCTCATGTAACACCGTAGCGGGACCGCCTAGGAACAACGTAAGCAGGAAGAGAAGGTTTATCGTTTTGCCGATCCATTTTCCAAAAAGCTTCTCGGACAACTGCATTAAATTCGTTTCCGGATATTTTTTGAACAATTGCAGCTGCAGCGCCAGAATGATGAATCCGAGGCCGGTACCGACCAAGCAGGCAATCCATGCATCTTGCTTAGCAATGGAAGCCATACTCGAAGGAACGATAAGAATAGCGCTTCCGATCGTATACAAGGCAGTTAATATGCTGACCTGACGCAGTGAAATTTTGACTACGGGCATCTTTCCCGCTCCTTTTCTTATTGGATCAAACCGATGGCAGTAAGCCAATCACTGAGCGGCTTGAATACGACCGTGATCATAGCCAAGGGAGTTGGGATATCTTTCATGACCGTTTGAGCCACGCTGATTCCCATGCCAATGAGCATGAATACCGCGAACCCCCAGATTTCCCTGTATTCTTTTTCCCGGAGCATCCTCGGCAGCTCCAGCCAGGTTAAGATCCCGGCTGAAGCCGCTATAATCGCGAAGTTGAGCATGAAATCGCCTCATTCCTTGATATCATTTAGAAATGAATCGTTGGTAGTTCCTGTACGCCGGATTTTATAATCCACCTGGATATGGGTCTCGAGATTCGGAAAATATCGGTCTTCCCACTCGTCCTTCATCCCTTTCCACGCCTTCGGGTGCGCACGGCGAAAAGCTTCCCCGAAGCCGAAGATGTCCACTTTATGCTCCGTTTGTACTTTAGCGATAACCGCCTCTAAGCTTTGGGTAAGTCTTTCTTCCATTTGGACTTCGAGGTCTCTTAAGGTATCAGGGTGAGACAGATCCAAGCCGCCGCACTCTACAGAGCCGATATTTCCCTCCATATTAATACGGATATCCATTTGAGGACGGGATTGGACCATTCTTCCCTTCAGCTTCGTTTCGGACCTAAGCGTCTCCACAATAACCTTGCCATCGTTCCGCCGGCAAGGTATGAAATCTACAGAGCTTTTCACGTGCCCCGTAATAAGTCGATACCCTCTGCTATCCTTCTCGTTTAACCACCCAATCTGCTTGTCCCTTTTGAAAACGGCAAGCCCCGAATATTTCAATTGGCTTGGCGTATTAATATTTTCTACATTCTTCTTCGTTTTTCCGATGTCCCGATTCCCAGTTATGATCAATCCTGTAAGCACGGGGTGTTTGCCGCTGCTGGTCATATCGCTTATCAATTCATCCAGTGTTACAGCCATGCTGGGTGACCATACCTTCTCGGAGATTTGCAGCGATTCGTAAAGTTTATTTGCAGGGATGGTTTCCAGGGACGTCATGATTTTCAACGTTTCCTCCGCCGTTGCTCCTTTGGTCACAACCAAGTAGAAATCGGGTCTAAATTCATGATCCCTGGATAGCAAGTCCAGAACTTTGGCAATCCCTTCCTTTGCCATTGCCTCATCCATAAGAAACATCCGTAAATGGGAAAAATAAATTTTCCGCGGACTGATCTGTGTCATCCTCCGCGAGGCTTCAAAAATAGTGTCCCCTTCTGCCGTATACAATGTAGCAGGCGCTTGGGGACCTCCACTTCTTTTGGCGGTGAGCTGCCCGGGATTGGCAACCTGGACAGTTAAACGATAGCGGCCTTCCTCCCAGTCCACCCCAGCGGCTACCGCTATGGCCAGATCGTTCAATTCCCTGCGATTCCAGCAACCGCTTAGAAGAAGCATGATGACAATATGCAGGAGAATCAACACCGTGATCCGTTTCATCCATTTCACTCACTTTCCCGCTGGTCTGCAATAATCTATTCCCGCGATTTTTGGGGTGGTGTGCTTTTTCTGCGCTTTTGGTTGTTCTGATTCATCAGTCGGGGGCGACTCAGCAGCATCCAATGCGGGAGCCGCAATATCGTATCTTTTTGCCCCTCCGGAATTAACGGCGCGAAAGGTGACATGTACGGAACGCCGAACGAGCGTAGGCTGCACAAATGGAGAATTAGGGCGATGATCCCCACTAAGATGCCGAACAGGCCAAAGGATCCGGCAAGAGCCATTAACGGAAACCGGAGCATCCGAAAAGCAATGGACATATTAAAGGATGGAACGACGAAGCTTGAAATTGCCGTGATCGCAACCACGATGACCATGGCGGGCGAAATGATCCCCGCTTCAACAGCGGCTTGCCCAATCACCAATGTGCCTACGATGGAAATCGCCGATCCGATATTTTTGGGCAGCCGCACGCCTGCCTCCCGAAGGATCTCGAAGGTAACCTCCATAAGGACCGCCTCGACAAAGGCAGGAAACGGGATCTGCTCACGCTGCCCAGCCAGTCCGAACAGGAGCCTTGTCGGCAGCATTTCGTGATGAAAGGTGGTTATGGCAACATAGAGGGAAGGTCCAAGCAAAGAAATAAATATGCTCAGGTAGCGCAGCAAGCGCAGGAAAGAGCTGATATCCGCGCGCTGATAGTAATCCTCCGCAGCATGCAAGAAAGAGACAAAGAGAGCCGGAACAATCAGAACAAACGGAGTCCCGTCCACGATAATCGCAATTTTTCCTTCCAGCAGCTCGGACGCAACCACATCCGGACGTTCGGTATTATAAACGGTAGGAAAAGGAGTTAACGTCTTATCCTGGATCAACTCCTCGATATAGCCGCTCTCCAAGATGCTGTCCACATCGATTCGTCCAAGCCGGGTCCGGACTTCCCCGACAATTTTTTCGTTTGCAATGCCATTAATGTACATCATGGCGACATCCGTCTGCGTCACTCGACCGATCTGTTGCGTTTCCATCCACAGTTGAGGATCCTTGATTTTCCGGCGAATCAAGGCTGTATTCGTACGCAGCGACTCCGAAAAGGACTCGCGCGGGCCGCGGACGACATTCTCCGCCGATGTTTCCATGACCCCGCGGTCCTTCCAACCGCGTGTACCTGCCGCGATGCCTCGATTCAATCCATCTACCAGAAAAATGGTGTCTCCCGACAATAAGGAATGGAACAACTTTTTATAATCGGTAATAGACTGAATCTCATTATTGACGAGGGAAATTTGTTCTAATATCTTTTGCCCGTCGAATGGTTTCGAATGTTCCGAATCTTCCCTGACCCGGGATTTCGCAATATCTGCTACAACCATCATGATGGATTCCGAGATGATCTTTTGATCCGCCAAACCGTCCGTATAAACGATAGCGATATAGTGTATCTCCTCTTCATCCAGCGGAATTTCCCTGATCACGATATCGGTGCTGTTGCCAAGGGCTGCTCTGATATGGTTTAGATTGCTTTGTATATCCGGGCTTAAGGCATCGGGATCTGTAATCGATGTGTTAGCCGGTAGGGTATCTTTGATGCGGTTATTGATGGGATGGCCGGTTCTTCTTCGATACCGCATGGGAACATCCTCCCTCTCTCAGATGCTATTCCCCCATTATTACCGAAGAAAACCAGCTGTAAACTGTCTGATGCACATTGCTGTGTACCAAGCAGGCCAAGGGAATTTTCGATAACATCCACTCTCACAGGATGACGCGGCTGAACGAAAATTGAGTGATTTTGTATCATACGATTCAGCTCTATAACAGAAACGCTGAGGCATATTTGGGCTAATAAAAAAGAAGATACACCTGTGGAATCCCGGATTATCTTCTCAGTGCGGATATCAAATAGCTATGCGGAGAAATTTTTGTTCTCCATAACGATTACAGACTCTGTTCCAGACCTCGAGGCTGCGGTTTGTTTGGTATGTAGAACCAGTTCACGGATGTTGCTGCAGCACCGCTTCGCCCCTGCGATTAATAATGGATCGCCTATAAAACTCAATTTTAATCTTTTAGTTAAAAATCCCCCAATTGTCATGACCAATGGAACGGTAGGCGAAGTATTGGAATATACAATCGGCTCTGAGTTCTGATATTTGTCTTGAAGGATAAGGCTCAAATTTTTTAGAGCTGGAATGACAACTTTGGATGAGCCCCTTCCAAGTGTGTATACCGGATTCCCGTTCTCATCCAGCCCGTGGAAAACGAGTTTGCCCATGTCGGAAGTATTGAGTTTATTGAAATAGTCAACCGCCAGAATCTCGTCTGTAGTAAGCTGCCGATGCGTGGGTAATTTATTTAGATGATACGCGGCTGCCAACGAGGTTGTATGGGTTCCACCGTAATCATTATAAATAAATATCATTTCATATAACCCTGCCTTCATGATGTAATGAGCTTATTATGCCCCATTAATCTATACTATATCCCATTCCTCCCCATCACCTATCCACAGTTTTGCTAGATTCAATATGATCGACATAAAAAAAGCCCTGAACATCAGGGCTTTTGCATGATTAAATCATCATATAAATCTAAACTTAGTCCAGGTAAACGGCTTTGCCGAGTTTTGCGGATTCGTAGAGAGCTTCCAAAATTCGAGATACGACATAAGCTTGTTCCGGGGTTACGACAGGATCCTTATCCTGATCGATCGCCTCGATCCATCTTCTCATCTCAACATCCGGAGCCTGCTCCTTCTTCCCGTCATAGAACGCCACTCCGCCGGAATTCAATTCGATCTCGTTGGTGTACAGACGACTGAATTTCTCGCCGTTGATGCGAAGACCGTTCTTCATGTCGGCTCCGCCTTCCGAACCGCTCAGCGTACATTTAGCTTCATCGATATCCAGCGTATTGAGCGCCCAGCTGGATTCCAGCATGATGGTCGCGCCATTCTCCATTACAATCATACCGAATGCGGAATCCTCAACGGTGAATTTTTCCGGATCCCATGGCCCCCAAGCATTTGCCGCGTTCTCCTTGCTAGACAATTCATGGTAAGTGGTACCGAGGACGATCTTCGGTTTGTAATTATCCATCATCCAGAGGGTCAAATCGAGAGCATGCGTACCGATATCGATAAGCGGCCCGCCGCCTTGTTTTTCCTCATCCAAAAACACGCCCCAAGTTGGAACCGCTCTTCTCCGTACGGCATGAGCCTTGGCAAAATAAATATTTCCGAGCTCACCGGCTTCGCATACTTGTTTCAGGTAAAGACTGTCTTCACGGAATCGGTTATTGTATCCGATCGTCAATTTCTTGCCTGTGCGCTCTGCGGTTTCCATCATCCGCTTGGCATCCGCAGCGGTTTTTGCCATCGGTTTCTCGCACATTACATGCTTACCTGCTTCAAGGGACGCAATGGAAATTTCAGCATGCGAGTCATTAGGCGTCAGAACATGAATGATATCGATGCTTTGATCCTGCAGCAGCTCTTTATAGTCGCTATACACTTTAGCTTCCTCAATCCCGTACTTGCTAGCAGCAGCTTCTGCCCGATCAAGGACGATATCACAGAATGCCACAAGCTCCACGTTGTTCAATCTGCTTAAACTCGGCAGATGCTTCCCGTTTGCGATACCGCCACAGCCGATAATTCCAATTCGATACACCTTAGACATGAATCATCACCATCACTTTTCATTAATTTTTAATCACTTCAAATATAAAGTCCTGCCTATCCATAACGCCTTAAAGAGCAGGCGGGCTTTTATGTATGTAATTCTGCCACAACATCTCTTCGGTCTCCGGATATGAACTTAGCTGCCATGACATCCACATATAAGGTATCACATCTCACTCGTTTTTTTAGTCCAACTATGCGACAAATCATATATAAAATTACGACATCCTTATGAGAAGAACATCATTAGGCAAATGGGGCTCTTACTACATATGATCCTCAGTTTACATAATATAAATTATGAAAAAATGAATTCTACCATGTAGCATGAGGGTGCCTGCGCATGGATTCAACCCTTTGGGAATCCACCTGCAGACCCAAACTGCGAAATGCCATAAGCACGGCGCCGGCAGCCGCCGATAATTGAGGGTTCTGAAATTCATATTGCTTGTTGATGCCAGATTGCAAGCTGTTTATCAGCTTAGATTTCATATAAGCGCAGTTTACGACACTCCCGATGCCGGTTACCGATACATGATCCGACTTAAAAAATGAACCTATAATCTCAACACCTACCATGATTTGTTTCATGCCTTCATCGCATACGCTCCGAGCTAATGGGCTTCCAGCTTCAGCTGCTGTCGTGATAAGTGGAGCCATCTCCCCGAACTTCTTGTCCCGCTCTTGTGGATCTTCTATAAAGCCCGATAACGCCAACATTCGAAGCTGGTCCCTATTTTCGACTCCCCAATAGGTTTGGATTTGACGGACCAACGATTCATCGGATGGATGAATATTCCCGGCCAACATCTGATACACAGCATCATAAGATAGAAATCTCGCTGCGCTGGCGGCGTAATGGTGAAAATCCACATTTTTGATAGGAATCTCTCGCTCGGTTATTCCCAGAATCATGGATCCCGTCCCCGACACAACAACGATTCCTGGATTCCCCATGAATGCACCTGTGTGCGCGACAACAGAATCGTTCACGTACCATTTCGGGCAACCGAGTCCTTCGATCGCGGTTAAACGAGTTACCCACTCCATGTCTTGATCCGACTCGTAACCCGCTATTCCCGCATACAGACCCTTGACTTGATCCAATCTGCAGCCTGCCATGGTAAGTGCCATGCGTATGGTTTGCTGAACATTCTTATGTGCATTCCTGTCTTTATGTATCGAGGAGGCTCCACCAACGGCATAGGAGAGAATATTTCCATACAAATCGCTGACCATGACGCGTGTTTGCGATCCACCTCCATCGATTCCGATCACGACCTCATGCTTCACATCCAAGACCTCCCGCGTTCTTAATTGCTAACGGCTTACAAAGACGGAGCTGAACCCCCGTCAATATTGATGGAAGTGCCTGTAACATAGGAAGCAGCATCGGATGCCATAAATACGATAACCTTTGCCGCTTCTTCCGTGTTTCCAATACGTCCGAGCGGAATGTTATGGCGCGGGTCCCGGGCATACTGTTCCCAAGCGAGTTCCGGTGATTCACGTTTCCAACGCGCTTCAAGCTGTGCACTGCGTATCGTTCCGATGCATACGGTGTTTACCCGGATCTGGTCTTTCGCCAAATCGTGACTCATGGCCTTGGTCATGGCTTGCCCTGCAGCGCGGCTGACGCTGCTTGGCATGGATGAGGCCGGCGGCGTTTTGGCCCAGGATGTCGTGACATTAATAATCGCACCCCCGCCGGACTCTCTCATATGAGGGACAGCTGCACGGGCAAATCGAATCGCGCCAAACAGCTTGAGATCCAGATCCGATGCCCATTGTTCGTCGTCGATCAGCTCAAATGGCCTGGCAGCGGCGGTTCCGGCGTTGTTCACCAGAATATCAAGCTGTCCATAATGCTGCACGGTATCGTTCACCGCTCGTATGCAATCCTCAGGTTTCGTAACATCCGCTGCGATGGTTAGCGTTTCGATATCCGCTGCTTGTCGGATATGGTCTGCCGCAGCTTTTAACTGCGCCTCATCCCGTGCACAAATCGCAACCTTGGCCCCTTCCAACGCAAAAGTAACCGCGGTTTCAAGGCCTATCCCTCTGCTTCCTCCGGTGATTAACACGACTTTTCCTGTCAGTCCCAAGTCCATGTTCTATCGGCTCCTTTACCTTGATTATCGGACAATCCCTACTAGATAGCTTCAACATCAAGAAGGAAATTCCCTCTTTCACTCCATCTATTCTCCGGCACATCGCCCCGTTAACCAAATCCCCGGTAAGCCTGTGTCAAGACAACATAAAAAAGCCGCGATGAAATTCGCGGCTGCATAATCACTTCTATTGCTCTCCAAAATCATGATTGGTTTCTCTTCTTGCAAAATCAACGAACTGAAATTTATCCAATCGATGCCTCGATTCCGTATACTGGAAGAGCGTGGTATCTTCCAGATGAACGTAGCCCCGGACTACGACGACATGAGTATCGTTTCCAAGATCCATATAGGACTGGTCCATCGTAGTAACTCGTTCAACGGAGATCATTTTTTTCGAGTAGCTGATTTTCAAATGGAGCTCCTGCTCCAGGTATTGATAGATAGAATCGCCGGTAATATCTCTCGTTAGACCCGTTACGATGTCGGCAAGCAAATAATCGATATCAAGAATGATGCGCTCACCTTCGATTTCCCTGGCACGGATGACCCTCCATACAAGCCGATCCGGACGAATTTGAAGCTCCCTTGCAATTCCGTCTCCGGCCGGAACACAATCCGTCTCATATACAATCGTTCGGCTCTTTCGGCCTAGCCGTTCCGCTAGCTCTTTATAACTGACGAGCCCCGTTACCGGGAAGTTCATTCTGCCTGTATCCAGCACAAAAGAACCTTTGCCTTTTACCTTGTGAATATAACCGTTTTGAGCCAGCAAATTGAGTCCCTTGCGTACCGTTTCCCTAGTGATTTGATAGGTTGCCGCAAGCTCGTTTTCCGAGGGCAGCTTGCTGCCGGGCTGCAGAGTGCCGGTTTCGATTTTGTCGGCATAATCTTTGTATAGCGTCCAATAAATGTTGTTCGTCATCCTTTATCACCATCAGTTATTGTACCATTTTCCAGCGGCTATTACATGCTGCATCGGAACTGTCAGCTTCCATTACCGAGAGTCACCTGAAGCACTCGCGTATCGCCTGGAAACGCTTCGCTTTCAAACTCCGTAACCTTCTGAATATGTTCCTGCCCATCTGGAATAATGACCGGCGTAATGACGGGTAAACCGGCTTTCTGAATCCGATCCATATCGAATTCAAGCAGCAGCTGCCCTTTGCTTATCTCCGCACCTGTTTCCACGTGAGCCGTGAATCCCTCTCCCTTCAAGGAGACCGTGTTGATACCGACGTGAATCAGGATCTGAACTCCGTTCGTATCCGTCAAAATAATGGCATGTTTGCTCTTCTTAATCAGATGCGCGACTTGTCCGTCAAATGGAGCATACACTTTTCCTTCGGACGGGAGGATGGCAATGCCCTGTCCCATCTGTTTATCCGCGAAGGCAAGATCCGGCACCTCAGACAGGGGAACCACTTTCCCTTTGATCGGTGCCATGATATCGACCACGGCTTCTTGAGCCGCTTCCATAGTTGGACTATTCGCCGATTCATACGAGTCGAACGACTCGGACTGAAAACTGCCGTTCAATGCTGCTGGAACAGCTTGTTCTGTTGCATCCGAGCCAGCAGGATTCCCTTCCGTTGTACGTCGAGACTGCTTGGACAACTGGTAACGCCCGAACAGCAATGTCCCTGTGAACGGAATGACCAATACAATCGCCATGCCGAGGAAGAAGACGCCCCACTGGTTAGGGAATATCGATAGGAATCCCGGAATCCCGCCCACGCCGATCGATGAAGCCAGAACGTTGTTCACAGCCAGCAGCACACCGGCTATTCCGGATCCGATCATGCCGAAAATAAACGGATATTTATGACGAACGTTGACCCCGAAGATGGCCGGCTCTGTGACCCCCAAGAAAGCGGAGATGGAAGAGGTAACGGCAAGTCCTTTCGCCTTCTGTTCCTTCATGATAAACATCATGGCCAGCGCTGCGGCACCTTGCGCAATATTAGACAATGCCAGCATCGGCCACAAGAACGTTCCGCCTTCACTGCCGATGAGCTGAATGTCCACTGCAAGGAAGGTATGATGCATCCCCGTGATGACAAGGAGCGCGTACAGTCCGCCGTAGATCAGGCCGCCGAGAGCGGCAAAGGAATCAAAAATGCTGACAAGACCTGAAGTGAGGACGTTGCCGATGGCAAACGTGATCGGTCCCACCAGAACAAACGCGAGGAAACCGGTCACCAACAGGGCCACGGGGGCCACAACAAGCAGCTTAATGGAGTCATGGACGCGTTTGTTCAGGAACTTCTCGATTTTGGCCAAAATATAAGCTGAGACTAGAACCGGCAGCACTTGGCCTTGATAACCGATCTTCTCCACTTCAAAGCCGAACAGGTTCCAGACGGGAACCGTACCCTCCAGCTTGGCATCGGCATACTGGTAAGCGCTGAGCAGATCCGGATTTACCAAGATCAGACCCAGTACAATCCCGAGCAGCGGGTTGCCTCCGAACTGTCTTACCGCCGACCATCCGATCAGAACGGGAAGGAAAGTAAAGGCAGTGCTTGCAATCAGATTAATAATCGAGGCTACGTCCGCCCACTCGGGATGGACCTGAATCAACGATTGTCCTTCATAGAAGATACCCGGTCCCGTAAGCAGATTGTTGATACCAAGCAGCAAACCTGCCATGACGATGGCCGGCAGAATCGGAATGAATATATCCGCAAGCGTCTTGATCGCCCGCTGCAGCGGATTTTGCTTCTTGCTCGCAATGTTCTTCACTTCATCCTTCGAAACTCTCGCTCCGCCGGTGATATCCATCATTTCATTGTAAACCTGGTCGACAAGACCCGGTCCGATCACGACCTGAAACTGTCCCTGGGACGAGAACTGCCCTTTCACCAGATCGTTCGCTTCAAGGGCTTGGGAGTCCACCTTGCTGTCGTCCACAAGGGCAAATCTTAATCGGGTTACGCAATGCGTAGCGGCTTCGATATTGTCTTTTCCGCCGACTGCCTCGACAATGCGCTCCACGTTTTTGCGATCAATGGCCATAGCTCTACGCTCCTGACATTATGAATTAGTTGTTATGAATAAGCCACATATAGGATGCATACGGTCGAAGTGCAATGGTTGGAGTAAGGACTTGTTCTTCCATTGTGTTGCCGATTAACAGTTGAACCGATCGACTTTCGTTCAGCTTGTCTATCATCGTCTTCGGAAGCTCGAACGAAACGTCGTGGTCGCTGAAATTGGAAATGACAACAAGCGTCTGTTCCTCGTTCGTTCTGGCATACGCATAAATTTCGGGATGACCTTCATCCAGACGAACATATTCACCGTCCGTAATAACCGGAAGGTTCTTTCGCAATTGAATCAGCTTCCGGTAATGATGATAGATCGATTGCGGATTCTCCACTTCGGATTGCGCATTGATCAGCGGATACCGCTCATCGATCTTGATCCAAGGCGTCCCCGTCGTAAATCCGGCTTGGTCACCGTCATTCCAGAGCATAGGCAATCTGGAGTTGTCGCGCGAGCGCACTTTGACGATGTGGGCAGCCTCCTCCGGCGTTTTACCCTGCTCCTGGAGAATGGTGTACATGTTTAATGATTCAATATCCCGAAACTCGGAGATATCATTCCATTTCGGATCGGGCATGCCGATTTCTTCGCCTTGATACACATATGGGGTGCCTTGTAACCCGTGAAGCGTTGTGGCCAGCATCTTTGCACTTTCCGTGCGGTATTTGCCATCATTGGTGAACCGGGTCAGCGCTCGCGGCTGATCATGGTTGTTCCAGAAGAGGGCATTCCAGCCACCGCCCTTCTGCATGCCGATTTGCCAATCGGAGAGCACTCTTTTCAGCTCCTCAAAATCATAAGGCTTGAGCTCCCATTTTTGCCCGTTGGGATAGTCTACCTTCAAGTGGTGGAAGTTGAACGTCATGGAGAATTCATTCTCCTCCGGGTTCGAGTATCGAATGCAATGCTCCAAGATTGTGGAGGACATCTCTCCCACCGTGACGAGATTGTAAGGCTTGAACACTTTTTCGTTCAATTCCTTAATGTATTCGTGCACTCGGGGGCCGTCCGTATAAAACCTGCGTCCGTCGCCCGGCGCCACGGATCCGTCGTCATCGGGAAAACTGGGATCCTTCGATATGAGATTGATGACATCCATCCGGAATCCGCTGACTCCCTTTTCCGCCCAATAGGTGAGGATATCCACAACCTCCGCACGGACCTTCTCGTTCTCCCAGTTCAAGTCTGCCTGCGTTTTGTCAAACAATGTCAAGTAATATTGCCCTGATCCCTCGTCATACTGCCAAGCTGGCCCTCCGAACTTGGATTGCCAGTTATTCGGCGGGCCGCCGTCTTCTGCCGGATCCCGCCAGATGTAATAGTCGCGATACGGGTTATCGCGTGAGGAAACCGCTTCTTTAAACCATCGATGCTCGGTCGATGAATGATTCACGACGATGTCGATCATCAGATGCATGTCTCGCTTTTTTAATTCGGCCACAAGCTTATCGAAATCGTCCATCATCCCGTATGCAGGATCTATGCTGCAATAATCCGCTACGTCGTAACCGTTATCATTTTGCGGAGAAACATACACCGGCTGGAGCCACACAATGTCGATGCCAAGTCCTTTTATATAATCCAGCTTCTCCATGAGCCCGCGTATATCGCCGGTACCTAGGCCGGTCGTATCGTTGAAGCTCTTCGGATATACTTGATAAACCGTCGAAGTTCTCCACCAGTCTTGAGACTGGGTTTCTGGGTTCAACATGAAACTTCGTCCTCCTCGTCATCTTGTATATACAGGTTGCATATAGGGAAATCATATACATGTATATACAGGTTGTCAACCGTTTAACATTTAATACCCACTTCCCGGACGTTTCGACTACAGAACTAACAATTTAATTGGAATTTTTTTCTGATTTTGTGGAATGAATTGCTAACCCCGAATGTCCCAAATGATAAAATGGTTTCTATACAAATGTAATAAACCCCATATGAAAAGAACGAGCTCTTGAGCTCATCCTTATCATATGGGGTATTCATGTTCCCACAGTTTATTAATTCACGGTCAGAACCGCCGTTGTTTCGCCTGCCCATTTGCCGACCGGTTTAATCGTATAGGTCGTTCCTGGCTTCAGTTTGCCCTCCTGATTAAGATCGAACACGCCTACTGCACCTTTGCGGCTTGAATATTTATAGGTTGCCATAAGCTTGCCGCCCTCTGTGTCAATCAATTCGATGCTCCGACCGGAGAACAGCTCATCTTCAGGGTCCTCGGATAATGTAATGGAAACGGAGCTGTCACCGATCGCCTCGGCTCCGATGATATCCAGCGGTTCGAAACTCTCCGCAACGAAAGTCGGGTTCGCAATCTGTGCCCAATCCGAGGTAACGGTATAGGTAACACCCGGCGTCAGCGTCTGGCCTTCAGGCAAACGGAATTTCGGTTCTTGTTTGCCATCCGTGGACTGGGTGAAGGGTACGTATTTGGCCACGATAGGTTGTCCGCCTGCAGGCGTAATCATGACTTCTCTGCCCTGCCCAGACGAGATGATCTGATAGACTTTTCCATCCGCGCTGTTGTTCTCATCCAACACGAATGCATTGGTTCCGCGGCCCCCGCTATAAGCGGAAATAACATAACCGTAGTCAACGACGCCGTTCGCTTTGAGTGCCTCCAACTCAAACGTATCCTGAGCCACTTGTCTAACCTCTGTCATGTCCAACTTCGTGCTATTACCTGTAAATGCACCTGCTGTTTTCCCTTTATAGGTAAACGTATACGATGTACCCGGTTTTTGAACGGAGGTTGGGACGATGTAAGTGGATATGGAGCCCGTCTTTAAACGCGGCATGTTGGTGAGTTCTAGTCCATTGTCAAATTTAAAATCTTCTTTGGCTTTGGCAAACGCCTCATTGTCTGTGGTCAATGGAGCATCAAAAGTGACGATCAGGGTTATCGCATTCAGTGCGCGGACACTGGTGATTTTGGCTTTTTCTGACGGAATCGCCTCATGGGCATTGCTGATCAAGTAGGCAGCTTGACCACGAGTGGTTTGGCCTTCCTCGGAATAAAAACGCTTTGCCCAGTAATCCACGGACTTGGCATCGCGTTTCAAAGCCTTAGACACCATTTGTACCAGCTCGGCGTGGGCAACGGTTCCTCGCGGGTCAAAACGGCCGTCAGGTGCCTGCATAATATCTTGCGCCACCAGCTCGGATGCGTACCGCTCATACCACGCGTTTGGATTCACATCCGTGAAGCTTGGCTCTGTCTCCCCTCTGCCTTCAAGACCAAACGCAAGTACAAGCATTTTCGCCAGCTCTGCCCGCGTGATCGGACTGGTTATCCCCATCGAGCCATCCTGGTAACCCTGCATCACGCGAAGCTGGGACAATACTTGAGTGGCTTGCTCTATATCTTGGACAGCCAGCGGAGCTCCCGCAGCCTCGACTTGCAGAACATGCAACGGCAGCGAAGCCGTTCCCAGAGCAGCTGCCACTATCATGGCCGCCAGTTTATTAGAATATGTTTTCATTGGTAAACCCTCCCTGAATCGTTGAAATATGAGCCTTGATTGTCATATCTCCATGATAGAGGAGAGTCCTAAACTCCCAAGAAAGCCGGGATTAAGCGTTTCGAAAACTTTTATTAACAATTTCTAAATTATTTAAACCGAAAAGCGGTAGCCAGCCCCCCAGACCGTTTCAATGTACTGCGGATTGGATGGATCCAGCTCCATCTTTTCGCGCAGCTTACGGACATGGACGGTTACGGTTGCAATATCCCCGCTGGAATCCATGCCCCATATCCGTTCAAACAGTTCCGTTTTGTTAAACACCCGGTTCGGATGACTAGCCAGAAATTCCAGCAAGTTAAACTCCCTGGTTGTGAACGCGACCTCCTGATTGCGTACGAACACTCTTCGCGCCGATTTATCGATAACCAAACCGCGAATATGAATTTCTGAGCTTGGATTTGGGCTTTGCTTGCCCATAAGCCTCACATATCTCATCAAATGGGCTTTGGCTCTTGCGACTAATTCGCTCGGGCTGAACGGCTTGGTAATGTAATCGTCGGCACCGAGATTGAAGGCACGGATTTTATCGATCTCTTCATTCTTGGCGGATACGATCAGAATCGGTACCTCCTTGTTCTTCCTGATGCGGCTGCATAATTCAAAGCCGTTCATACCGGGCAGCTGAAGGTCCACAATGATAAGGCTGTAGTCCTCATGAAGGGCAAGCTTCATACCCTCATTGCCTGTATGGCATAGATCAACCATAAATCCGTTCAACTCGAAATAATCCCGCTCCAACTGAGCGATGGTTGTCTCGTCTTCAATGATGAGAATACGTGCCGTCATGGATTAAAGTGCCTCCTTCATATTCGCTCGTTTGAGGGTAAAGTTCAGGCTGGTGCCGACGCCCAGTTCGCTCTCCGCCCAGATGGTACCCCCGTGTCCCTCGATGATCTGGCTGGCAATGGCAAGCCCCAGGCCGCTGCCGCCTGTTGCAGAATTGCGGGATGGCTCCGCACGATAAAATCTTTCGAATATATGAGGAATCGCTTCCGGATCGATACCCATGCCATTATCCCGTATTTCTACCGTTACCCATTCCGGAGACAGCCGGATCGAGACACCTATGTTTTTTTGCTTCTTGTCCATGAAGTTCTGGGCATTTCCAATGATGTTGAGCACGGTTCGCTTTAATTTTTCCAGGTCGGCAATGACCTCGACAGGATCACCGGGGCGTTCCTTCCACTCCAGCAAAATGTCCTTCTCCTCCAACACGTAGCGCTGCTCATCGATGCAATCGTCTATAAAACCGATGATATCGACATGCTCATACATGAACGGAACCTGCTTTAAATCTAGCTTGGAATAGAGGAACAACTCATCCACAAGCCTATCCAGATCAATGGTTTTCGTGTAAATGATGTTCACGTATTTATCCATTTTCTCCGGCGTATCCGCAACACCGTCGCGTATGCCCTCGATATACCCTTTAATATTCGTTATGGGAGTGCGCAAGTCATGAGAGATATTGGAGATCAGTTCTTTCCGATTCTCTTCATCCTGAAGCCGCAGTTGAATCGATTCATGCAGACGCTTCCGCATATTCTCAAACGTCTCATTTAACTGACCGATTTCGTCCTTGGAATGCAAATCCAGAGAAAACTGGAGATTTCCCTCCCTAATGTGTTCCGCCGAATGTCGGAGCAAATCAAGCGGTTTGACCACGCTGCGAGTGATCCAACGATATAACAATACGTTCGCAACAACAACGATGCCTACGAGACTCAAGACAAGTATGGGCAGCAGCTTGCGAGTGACTTCGCCGAATGGACTTCGCTCGCGAATCACGTACACGCTCCCTTTGGCCCCGTCCGAATACCGGAAATCATATTTGGCATATGCATAGAACCGTTCACCGATGTTAAGGGTATTGCGGATCTGATTGTTGTTCAGGTCATATGGAGGCAGATTCGCTTCCAGTTCAGGCTGGTTCATCGTGTTGGACACAAAGACCTGGTCGTTTTCTCTGCGGACGTACAGTCCTGCTCGTACGGTTCTCAGCTTAAAATCGTATTCCGTCAGAAGCTCTTTGTTCTGCAGCTCATCCGGCTCGTTCTTGGAAAGATATTTTAATTCGAGGAAAATAGACTCCTCTTGTTCCGTGAGCGGGTTAATCTGGTAGTGCACTTTATAAAAATCCCGAACACCGTGAACATCGCCGGTAGCCGCAATGGTAAACAAACTGGCAGTCAAGACAAAGACCAGCAGGCTAATGACCAGCATCCCGGTATAGGACAGCAGCAACTTAATCCGAATGGACATAAAATTCGCCTAAAGCGAACCGGAAACGATGTGTCCCTGAAACATCGTCGCCACGCGTTTGGATCTTCTCGCAACGGCTTCAGCAGAACAAGAAGCTTCGACCACTACGATGCTGGCGACGTCTCCGACCTGCGGCCACACCTGCTCCCCATCATGATTCAGCGGTGTAATGCCACCGGTAATATATTGAAGCGTTTGCGCTAGAGCGCGTTCATCCACCCATCTGGATATTTCGGCCAGTCGGCCGGCGCGCTCCAGCACATCCCCATTTCCGAAGGGAGACCACACATCAAAAATGTTGTCGCATCCGACGGCCACTTCTACACCTCGCTCGTGCAGCAAACCAACCGGCGGAAAGTTCCGGCCAATGGGCACACTCGTAATAACGGCGACCCCCGCATCAGCGAGCAAGTCCCCCATTTCCTGTGCTTGGGATGATGGAATATCGCCCAGTCCGAAGGCATGGCTGATCGCCACCTTGCCCTGCAGACCCGCCTCGATGGTCAGCTGTGCTAACCGCTTCATGGTGAAGGTTCCCAGATGATGGGCATCATGCAGATGCAGATCAATGCCTGCATTGGCTTCCACGGCGAGCTCCACCATTTCCTGCAAGGAAGCTTCGATATCGCCATCCACCGTCGCCGGATCAACTCCGCCGACCAGGCTTGCTCCTCTGCGAAGTGCTTGTCTTACTAACTCCGTTGATTTCGAGCGCAGCAAACCATGCTGCGGAAAAGCTACGATCTCATAAGATAACTTTCCTTCAAACGAGCGTAGTGCCTGTTGTACCGCTTCTAAATTGTCTAATCCGGCTTCCGGATAAATATCGACATGCGTTCGGACATGTGTCACCCCGGACTCCAGGTACATTTCAAGCAGCCGTTCCGCACGTTCCTGCGTTAAGGTATCCAGCGAAGGAAGCGTCGCTTTCTCGATTGCCAAACGTTCGAAAATACTGGAAACCGGCGTAACGGAACGCCATCGGTCACCAAGCAGCGTTTTATCCAAATGGCAGTGCTTTTCGATAAAGGATGGCAGAAGCAATAAACCCTTCACATCGTGCTGCGGCCACTCGTCTGTTATCGTTGTGTCCGAAGCTACAATTTTCGCGATTTTCCCATCTTCTATGAATATATGGCGAATCTCCGTCTTTGTTCCCGTAATAACGCCATCTTGAACTTCATAACCGCTTTCTAACCGGGCATTGGTTAGCCAAAATGCTGTACTCATATATCTATCATTCCTCTCTCCACTTACCAGATATACGATCATGCTATCACAGGAAAAATGATATGGATAATATTTAAAAAATAGGATTTACTTAAGTTTTACATATACATAAAAAGAAAAGCCACCCGCTTGGATGACTCTTCTGATGAAGCCTTGGAAATGGCTATGCTGTTAAGCCTTTATGGCTCTTGTCGCAATAAAACTGTTCGCATAACGGTCCAACAATTTCTCGCCTCCGAAGGAATCCTCGTATAACCCGGCAATCATAAATCCGGATTGGATCTGACCTCCAATTTGCTGTTAGAATCATAGGCTCTATTCTATATTCATGGACCTTTGGTTCAGCCAGGCCTGAAACTGCTCCGGCGTGCTTACGTTTTCTTCCAGGACCGCTGTATAAATATCAAAGCTTCGCACGGTTTTGCCATATTCAGCACGGCTTGCCCAGTTATTTTTGATTCTCAAAATAGCTTCCTGGCGTTCCCGAGTCAGCAGATCAGGCATCGTTATGATATGTTTCAAGTCGGGTTGTCTCTCCGGTTCATCCACGAACCATATGTCCATCTTCCACTCCTTCCCTTGCTGAGACTTATACTTTAGGCCAATGTACAATCCATCGGGATAAGCGGGATCCGTATTGTAAACTCCGGTATCATTGATGAACTTCAGTTCCCGCACACCAGCACGTAGCATGAGTTCCGATGCGATTTGTGCTATTAATTGTTGATTCAGCCGAGAACATTTTACCGTCATGTCCAGGTCTCTCCATACCATCAACCCGAGGGCTGAGCTGCCGACACGCACCGGTTCGCCTGCTTGACTTAATAACTCATGAAGTCGAAGTTCATCTGCTACCTCAGAAGCCTCATCCTGGAGAGCTTTTTGTTGCAGCAGAAGTTTGCTTTCTGCCATACGCTGTTCACCTCTAATCCTTAAGTTGTATATCTCATATCGTATCACCCGATTAGCGTGCTGACCAAGGGATCGAATGCTTATAATGATCTTTCACGGATATCGTCCGAGCCGACATCGATTTATACGGAATAAAATATGCGTTCACCCGCTAAATAAGGCGTACAGTAATCGGCGCACAGCTTCGGCATTCGTTCACGCATCCATGCATGCACCGATTCATTCTCCATCTGAAAGACATAGTATCCGATAATGGCCAGCAGCATGAAACCTTCTAACAGAACAAGCTTATCTTCTCCCGTGTGATCATGGCCATAATACCCTTTCAGGAATATATCCCGAAGCTCTGAAGGAACCATCATGGCACCCATTGCAACATCCGTGTAATCATATCCTGGTCCGAAAAAACCAAAATCGATAAAACACAGTTCTCCATCCGAGGTCATGATGATATTCCCCAAGCTTAAATCACCGTGGATAAGCCCCCAAGCCTCAACGTTCCTATTGTCCTCAAGGCGCGCGTTAATCAACGATATGGTTTCTTCAATAATGGAAACATCGGTGGAAGTAAACAAATCTTTCGCTAATCCTTGCTGTATAACCTCGATCATATATTGATTGTAGGCAATCCCCTGACTCGGACGCTTGTCCAGGCCCTCCGGCTCGTATTGGCTATAGAATTTGTGCAGCTCTGCAATGCGAGCCCCCAGCTTCTCGACCAATACCGGGTCGCTTACGTCATCCTTATGCAAGTCTCTTCCTTCCAGCCAGGTAAGCACGGAGCTGTTCCAACGCTTCCCCTCGTGTTCGATGACCGTGATCAGCTCACCTTCCCGATTACGCACAGGCCTTTGGACAAGCAGATGATTTCGGTCTGACAAGTGCTCCAGCATTTGCAGCTCACCCATTAGACCTTCGTAAGTATGCTGCTGACCTGCCATGCCGTCTTTGAACGGTTGATGAATGCGCAGCAGATATGTACTTCCGTCATGGCCTTTTACCTTGTAGGTTCGATTTTCATTATGCCGAATAAACGCAATCTCCGCTTCACGGATATCGTATTCATTCAAAATTTCCTGCAGCTGTTCATTTCGCATGTGACGATTCTCCTTATAGACAAAGATAAACGTTTCAACCTTCCAGGAACGTATGGTCGAAATACGCCTTGAAATCCGGATATAAAAATATCAGCGACTCTTTAAGCTTGGCATGATCCGTTCGTTCCTCATCCAGATCAAACAAGATTTCATGTTCGATCTCATAGATCGCTCCGTAACCCTCGCCTGCGTCCTCTCTTAGATCGATACACCATATCTTTCCGTACTCTTCGTCCCATGTAAAAGGAAGGTATCCCAGCCGGCACAACAAGGGATTGTACATGTGCCTGACATTATCCAGCGGCTCGTCAACTGCTTGTTCAGGTATGACGTCAAAGTAATGATGATACGTGGAGATGAATGCTTTATACCACTCCGGAAATGTCAATCCATATTCTTCTTCCATCGCCCCAAGATGATCCTCACTCACAACGGAAGGAACCAATTTCCATATGGACCACTCCTCATCGTTATCGACGACTTTCATCTCTGCAGGAACGTCGGGACGCATCCACCTGCAGAATCCCTCCTCCGTCACTTGACTATATTTAGCGTAATAGGTCTCAAACCCTTGTTTAATATAATCGCGTATTTCCATCTAAAACGTCTCCTTATGTAGAAATTTGTTACGATTTCATATCACTATAATCTATTTTTGGGTTATTATTAGATTCGATCTATTCTATTTTGTTTACAATTCAGAAACAAGTCAGAGATTCTACCGATATAACTCTCTTATATACTCAGAGACAGCTAACGAGGAGGGACATCATATGCACAAAAAAATAGTAAAATCCATCATACCCACAGTCATCATCGGTTCCGTTGTCACAAGCCTGGCCTTATCCAGTTTTCTAAGCAGCACCGGCATTGGCAAGGCGGAAGCTGCCGCTGCAGCTTCTTCCAGCTTATCATTTACTGCGTTTTTGGAAAACAACGCTCCTAACCGGACTATAAAAACGGTTCGTGGTTTAAATACGGTCACCAATCTATCAAGTACCGTTGTACTCGTCAACAAGCAAAGAAATCTACCATCGAGTTATGTGCCTCAAGATTTGGTCATACCCCGTATTCCGTTCAGCTTCTCAGGACCCAGTCCTAAGAAACAGATGAAACGAGTAGCGGCAACTGCGCTCGAAAAATTGTTTGCGGCTGCCAAGAAAGACGGGATCGATCTCAAAGCCGTGTCAGGCTTCCGATCCTATGCCACACAGAAGGCCATATTCGAACGCAACGCCCGTAATAAGGGCGAAGCCGTCGCTAATAAAACAAGCGCTCGTCCTGGACAAAGCGAGCATCAGACCGGGCTGAGCATGGATATATCCAGCGCTTCCGTAGGATATGCATTGGAGCAAAGCTTCGGAAATACCAAAGAAGGCAAATGGCTGAAAGCCAATGCACCGAAGTACGGATTTATCATTCGTTACGGAAAAGGC
Organism: Paenibacillus sp. JZ16; assembly: GCF_015326965.1. Taxonomy (NCBI): domain Bacteria; kingdom Bacillati; phylum Bacillota; class Bacilli; order Caryophanales; family Paenibacillaceae; genus Paenibacillus; species Paenibacillus sp. JZ16. The sequence continues at coordinate 149,051 of NZ_CP017659.1, read as the reverse complement.
AAGGAGAAATTAACCGGCTATTCTTATGAGCCCTGGCATGTCCGTTACGTGGGCGTCTATATTGCAGGAGAAATCACGAGGCAAAACCTGACGCTTGAGCAGTATCTGGGTCAATCCCATTAATCGAAAAATCAAGAAATGGACCATAGCGGGTCCGTTTTTTTTGCCTTTGTCACTTCCCGATTTCAACTCTTGAGGTACATCCGCATATTTTTCGTCGGTTCCGACGGACAATGTACTCCGCGTGGACGAAGCACGTACATTATCAGCAGTAGACAGGTTCGTTAGCTTATGATTTTTACAAATGGGGTGAACAACGTGCCTATTAAATCGGGAAAGCAGTATATCGAACGGATTGACCGGCAGAATATCAACATTTGGTATAAAGGTGAGCCTATCAAGGGACCTTTATCCGAGCATTCTGCATTTCAAGGTCTTATTCAAACCCAGGCCGATCTATACGATATGCAATGTGACGCAAGATATATGGAACAATTGACTTACCCCTCACCCGATACGGGAGAACGGGTAGGCTTGTCTTTTCTCCCGCCAAAGAATGCTGAGGATTTGCAGAAACGCCGAATCATGATGGAGTTATGGGCGAGGCGGCATCACGGCTTTTTAGGGCGCGCTCCCGACTATATGAACACCGCGATCATGTCCTTATATACCGCTGCCGATATTCTGGAGGAACATCATCCGAAATACGCGGAGAATCTCAGGAACTATTATAAGTACTGTCGTGATCACGATATTACATTATCTCACGCCTTCATCCAGCCCTATGCATGTAAAATGTCCGGTCAGCAGGATGCTGCTGAAGACGCTATCGCGGCTAAAGTTGAAGAGATGAATCATGAAGGAATGATTATAAGCGGGGCCTTCTTGATGGCAACACAAGGGGCTACTTGCGAAGAAATGCTGGTATTCCCGACCCCTTCGCCAACGATGTCCCAGGATGTAAATCCTTCTGCGTTTGCATTTGCGGTTCCCAACGATTTACCGGGAATGACTTTTATATGCCGTGAAAGCTACGGTGCCACTTCTTCCTATGATTATCCCCTGAGCGCCAGATACGAAGAGATGGATACACTCGTCATCTTCGACCGCGTGCTGGTCCCTCATGATCGAATATTTTACTATGGGGACGAGACTTACGCCGGACGTTTATTCGGCGAAAGTCACTTTCATACGCATATCGCCCATCAAATGGCCGTCCGTTTTATCGTAAAAACCGAATTCATGCTCGGCTTGCTGGAATCCTTGGCAGATGAACAGAACATTGGACTCGAGCCCCATATGGTCTCGAATGTTTCGAAAGTGATTACATTTTTGGAAACCTTCAAGGCATTAAGACTGGCCTCCGAACAGGGCGCCAGCCATGATAAATTCGGATATCTCGTACCAGCTGCCAGTCCTCTTATCGCATCCAGCATCCTCTTCCCCAAATTCTATCCCGAGATGGTAGAGATGATTCAACTGCTAGGCTCCAGCGGCCTGATTATGATCCCTTCCGAATTGGATTTTCGATCGGAGTCAGGCCCCTACCTTAATCAATATTTAAAAGGGGCAACGACGGATGCTCGGGATCGCATCGCATTGTTCAGGCTTGCATGGGAGCTTGGTGCAAGCTCGTTCGGTGGTCGCCAAACCCAGTTTGAACGATTCTTCTTCGGAAATGCGCAGACGGCTGCCTATCGGATGTATAACCATTTTGAACAGCATGAGCAGCTTCGGAACAGGATCAGCGATTTTCTTTCCCAAGAGAAACCTTCTTCATAGCTTGACCGGGGGATGATCCAACAATAAAAAAGATGCGAGTTATAAACTCACATCTTTCGGTTTGTTTCATGATCAGATGACTCACGAATGAGAGTGCAGGCTCAATCTGAACCGATAGTTCATATCATCCTCGAACCACATCATGAAATTCGTACCCCATACGTTGTTATGCAGATTGAAATGAAATCCTCCGGTCAATGAAGCATACGTATTGTCAAATTGCAGCAGCCGCGGTTCTCCCGGACAAACAAGCGGCGCGTCCAAGGTTTCAATAGCCGCCGTTCCGTCCGCCCCCTCATAATATAGGCCCGTGTTGATTCCATGCATGTTCCGGTTGCCGTCCTTTACGACGAATAACGGAGATATGCGTTGACCGAGCTTATCCATCTTCCAGGCGTTAGGATTATCCACAAGAGGCGCAAACGAAAACCAGCTTGCTTCCGGAAGACGGCATGCTGGTTTGCCCCTCCAGCTTAGACTTACCTCAATGACGGGCTCATTCGCATGGAACATATAGATCGCGTTCAGTATGCGTGGAGCTCCATACTGTTTGCCGAGATTCTCAGGCAGCTTCAGTTCGGCAGTTACGAGATCATAATCGGCGTACCTCTCCAGATGCAGGGTCCGCAAGGATGCCGTATACTGCCGATGCTCCGGCCGCGGTTTGACATATTCAATGCCCGGCTTGCCGAAATCGTTGTCCGCCCAGCCATGATGAATATCCAGATTGGTCATGTATTCCTTGAAGAAACGGTCGTAGTTTTCTTTGCTGAAGGTTTCATACCTATAAGTGCCAAGTCTCTGATGCTCGTTCGCCCATTCCTTCCCGGATCGATCCATCAATCGGTTGATCGATCCGTCGGCAGCAAAGCTTACCTGAAACTGCCCTAATTCGTAATGCTCGTTCGTTTCAATCGTCTGCTTATACTGCAGCGGCTCCGAGTCTTGGACGGTATCATGCTGACTCATCCGATCCAGCTCCATTCTCGCTTCAGCTGCCAGCGCTTTCGGCAGCGACTGAACGGCCTCTTCAAGATAATCCCGCTGCTCCTGCCAAGAGCTCTCGTAATGGCTGTATGACCTGATATCATTCGCCTGCTGGCACAGGTAATCGTATTTTCTCCGTTTATTGTCTTCTACGATATCCCGTGCTCTTGCAGCGGCTAAATCCGAGGAGGAATAATTAACATAATCGACGAGATAGACCGAATTGTTCAACCCCCAGGTATGCTCGGGGATCAACATCAGACGGTTGCAGAATCGAGCGTACGCCTCGCTGTCCTTATCCAATTGACCGGATTCGATCCAGCGATCCCGAAGCCTTAGCAATTCACGGTAGCGAGCGATTTTCCAAGGATCCGAGGCAATCCCGTGTATCCACGAATCCCCAATTTCTTCACTCACGACAGGCAATCGATCTTTGACGGTACGCAGTCGCTGGGCAAATGCATCAAGTGTCGAGGCCATGATTTCCGCCCCTGGATAATCCTGCTCCAACTGTTCAAACAATGCACGGATCTCCTCTAGCGTGGATGGACCATGGTTATCATGGGTATGGGCAAAATACAAGGCATCTTCCAGCCCTTCCATGTGAAACGGTTTACCGTAACTATCCGCATAATGGACGATGATCTCCGAGCCATCGGAAGCGCGCCATACAAATACTTCCGGCACCTTGGGATTCTTGGATACCATATTAACGCCCAAATGCAAATATTGTATGCCGTGTTCTGCCAGCAGTGGGACCATGGCAAGCGTATGGCCCGGAACATCCGTCATTTTAGCGGCGATCGTGGACTTTCCGTACTTTCGATCCAAGTCGTCCGAAATGGACATTCCGAATTCGAATAACCGGGCATCCATGATTTCCGTATGTGTTGTAAACGGCAGCCCGTGCCAAGCAATGCGCCCCTCCTCAATGGCTTTTTCCATGCGCGCCCGCATCTCAGGAGAAGACGTTTGCAGATATTCATGGATTAACCACGAGCCGGTCGTCCATATGAATTTTGCGTTCCCCTCTTCGTTAGCCAACTGTTCGGACAGCTCCAAGGCCTGGGGGATGAAATGCTCCATATACCGCTCGATTACGTTCTTTCCCAAATCGGTAAACCCGATGTCCAGATGGGTCTTAAATACGACATGAACTCTTTTGATTGATGCTGTCATGCTTCACTGCCCCTTTCCACCATAAATGGCTAACCACGAACTTTGAGCCCAATTTTACAAGAGTGCAACGAACAAGTCTTTGCATGAAAGGGTCATGCTTTTGCAAAATAAGGACACCTGATCATAAATCAGATTGGAGACCAGACATACAAAAAACCTCCAATCGAATGAATCTCGACTGAGCCCCGGCAGTTAGCTGAACTATCTTTAGTTAAACTTATCATGTACGATAAATAGGAATAGCACTTGCTCCGGAAGATCAAACGGACCCAAGGGAGAGATTGGAATCGATATGCGCTTATTCTCATACTTAAGCTCCTTTATAAACGCTTGGCGGGATTACCCGGCTGAACAAAATACGGTACTGGGGAATCGTTACACTGTTCAACAGAGGATTGGGGAAGGAAGTTACGGCATCATCTATAAATGCAGGGATCAACAGAGCGGAAACGTGGTGGCTGTTAAACAGTCGAGACCCAGCAAAGGCGATTACGCCAAAGAATTGCTGAACCGTGAGGCAGCGATATTACGTTCTCTCCAACATCCGCAAATTCCGGCATACCGGGATTTTTTCACAGACAACCGCCATACTTATCTGGTCATGTCTTATATGAACGGTGATACACTTGAAGATTTAATATTCGAACAAGACATGAAATACGGAGAAGTCGAATGCATCGAGATCACGCTGCAGCTTCTGAAGCTGGTCCGATACATACACGACCAAGGCTATGTTCATCTTGATCTGCGGATTCCGAACGTACTGTTTAAGGATGGCAGGATCCAACTTATTGATTTCGGACTCGCGAGAAGGATTGGTGAGCCCCCTCCGCTCCAAGTACCAGTACGGAAAAAGTTCAAGGCAGACAGCTCGGCGTCCTCTGTTCAATATAAGGACTCGAAGGAAAGCGAGGATCTCCGGGACATCGGTCACTTTATGCTGTTCATGCTCTATTCCACCTACGAACCGGATCACAACAACCGGGGTGCAACCGTGGAGCGAAGCTGGCAGGAAGAACTTCATCTCTCGATTGAACTGCAGAACATGATTAGACGCTTGATGCAATTGAGTGAACCTTACTCAAGTTCTTTGCAGTTCATGCACGAGCTGCAGTCGCTCGCTAATGCAAGAGACTACCCCTCTGATAAGAAGGGCAGCCTTTAATTTGATTATGGGGTTTCATTTATGTTACGATCCGATTAAATTATATGGAATGATGACGAACAAGAAAGGAGGATGTTTTCGCATGTTAAGAAAGATCATGAATAAGCTTCTCCACTCTACATCCCATAGTCATGGCCGTAAGCGTTACAGCAGTTCCGCGAAGAATTATGGAAGAAAATACAGCAGCAGTCATGGCTATTCGCGTCGTAAAGGTTCCTCATCCGATTACAAACACAGGCATGGCAACCAAGGTCATGGCTATTATAAGAACAGAAGAGGCAGCTCGAGCTAATCATTTCACATCATCATGGAGTACTTCACTTCATCCCTCAACTTTATTGAGGGATTTCTTTATGGCTTCATACAGTAAGGAGTCTACGCTGCCCAGCATGTCATCTGATCGTGAAGTTAACCCCGTAATAGGACAACCCTAATTTATTTGCCACTCTCCGGGAAGAGCTATTTTCCCATAAAGTACTGTACAACGCCAGCGCGCCCATCTTTTGCACCTCTATGGCCCATCCGGCAACAACAGCAGCCGCATAACCTCTTCCACGACATTCCTCTAACGTTTCAAGCCCAGCTTCGTGAGCTCGTTCTGTAATCCGAACGCTGCGGCAAACCGATACCACCCTATTCTCATGAATGAGCGCAACACAAGGCTGGTCATAATCGATTTCCGTGGTCAGCCATTCAAAACCGGCGAGCGAATATTCGCGAATATTTCCCGGGGTGATCCTTACCGTCTGATTGACCTGCGTTGTTTGATCAGGTATCCAATAACAAGGTCCGCTCGAATAGTGCTCAGTGCGAAGGAGGTTCATATAAGCTGCAAAATGTTTAGGCCTCGTCTGAACCTCTTCAGTTACGATCGGCTCATCTTCAACCAAAGCCCTCAATTGCCCGGCAATTCCTGCGGGAACATCATGACGAAACCTGCAGATCGAAGAGCCGTCTATCGTTCGACCCATGAAAAATCTCGGGGCAAGCTCCTCTCCCGGCCAAGGCTCGTTGATGGTGCGAATTAGCATATCCCCGTCATGCGTAAACATCGCCTGAACATGCAATTCCATCAGCGCCGCAGCGGTTAGCTCGTTATCTTTCCTATGGTTCATGCTAATATCCCCTCCCGGTAAGAATGAATGCGCGAAGTTGGCTGCACATCACTTTCCATCATATCAGTTGTATCGAAGAACAGGCTGGGTCTAAATCGCTTTAATCAAAAAGACCCTGTCTCCCCTATCCGGGAGGCAAGGTCAAACAGAGGATCCATGTTTATTCGGTTATCCTTAGATCTTCCTGCCCAGCGAGTTCCGCTGTAATCGCGGTATCAAGGCATAGGCAAATGTAAAGAGCGGGCTTAACCACAAGAAAGTTGCATACGGCGCATATTCAATGACCGGAATTCCAAGCGTAGCAGCGAAGAAGGCACCGCTTACCCCCCATGGAATCAGCGGGTTAACAAGCGTACCGCAATCCTCCAATGTACGGGACAACGTCTTCGCCGGAAGATCTCGGCGGACATATTCCTCCTTGAACATTTGACCAGGCAAAAGGATCGATAAATACTGCTCACCTGTCATGCCATTGACCGCAATCGCAGACGCCCCGGTCATCAGAACGATACTGCTCTTCCGCTTCAGCGGCTGCATGACTTTGCGGAAGAAGGCTTCAATGACGCCGCAATGCTGAAGCAGCCCTCCCAAGGATAACGCAATCAATATCAGCGATACGGACCCCATCATCGATTGCAATCCGCCGCGGTTGACAATGGAAGCAACGGTCTCGTTGGCGATCGTGCTCTTGTAACCGCTCTGCATGACGCTGAACCAGACATCGACTGCCGTCTGCTGTTGAACGAAGGCCGTTACGATGAGTCCGGTAACAATGCCGACAATGATCGTAGGGAGGATCGGAATCCGCTTGACGGAACAGGCAATGACCGCAATCGGCGATAGCAACGTTAGCCAATGAATATGGAATCCGTCATTCAGCGCAGCCTTGATTTGAATTATCGATGTTAAATCCAGGCTATTCGCCGTTGGTGCCAGCAGGAAAAAGATCGTTGTCACGATCAGGGCCGGCACCGTAGTGTACATCATGTTGCCAATGTGGGTGAACAAGGATATGCCGGCGACCGCCGGAGCAAAGTTCGTTGTGTCGGACAGCGGCGACATTTTATCCCCAAAGCAAGCTCCGCAGATCACCGCTCCTGCTGCCAGTGCCGGAGAAATCCCGGTCGTTACAGCAATCCCCATGAAGGCAACGCCAACCGTACTGACCGTCGTGAAAGAGCTCCCGGTAAACATCGACACCACGATGGTCACGTATAACGCACTCACGGCAAAATAATGCGGTTCAATATAATCCATTCCATAGTATAAAATGGTCGGGACGGTGCCGCTCATCATCCATACCGCAATCAGAATGCCGATGAGCGAAAGGATGAGAATCGGCATAATCGCCGTTTGAATGCCTTGAATGATTGCGGATTCCAGATGCTTCCAGGAAAACCCGAACAACCGCAGCAAGGAGGCGATACCCACGGTTGTTGCCAGAAGCGGTATATGCGGCTCTGCCTTAAGAAGAAAGATAGAGACAAACAGTACTGCCAGTATAAACACAATAAGAATGATGCTTTTTGAGAAACTGAGATGTCGTTCCATGGTGCTAAGACTCCTTAAACTTGGTCATGACAGGGCTTCTTCCCGTCCACTTGACTATCTAGATGAACTTTTTTGCTTTTATGCTTTTCGGCTTCTTTGCTTTTTTGCATTGAAGCGCGAATTACACTATATACGATAAACACGAACTTCGTCAATGTACGAACCATGAACAATGACCACAAAAAGGCGACTGCATCAAGCAGTCGCCTTTTTCTTAATGAGTATAGTTATTATTTCGCTTGAATGTAACCTTCGGCTTTCAGCAGTTCAGCGATCAGAACAGCTCCGCCAGCCGCGCCGCGCAGCGTATTATGCGAGAGTCCTACGAATTTGTAATCGTAGAGGGAATCCTCACGCAATCTGCCCACCGATACGCCCATGCCGCGCTCGATGTCACGGTCCAGTTTCGTCTGCGGGCGATTCTCTTCCTCGAAATACGTAATGAACTGCTTCGGCGCACTTGGAAGATTCAGCTCTTGCGGTCTTCCCTTAAACTGCTGCCAGCGGTCCAGAATTTCATCCTTCGAAGGCTTGTTCTCGAACGATGCAAATACGGTAGCTAAGTGACCATCGGTTACGGGTACGCGAATGCATTGCGTCGTAATCAATGGCGATTGGGCTTTCACGATCTCACCGTTCACGACGCTGCCCCATATGCGCAGCGGCTCCTGCTCGCTCTTCTCTTCCTCCCCGCCGATATACGGTATCACATTGTCCAGCATATCCGGCCAATCGGTGAAGTTCTTACCGGCACCGGAAATCGCCTGATAGGTGGAGGCAACAACCTGGGTGGGTTTGTAATCAAGCAAAGCGTGAAGCGCCGGTACATAACTCTGAATGGAGCAATTCGGCTTCACGGCAATGAAACCGGTTGTCGTTCCCAGACGTTTGCGCTGCGCGGCAATCACGTCAATATGACCCGGATTAATTTCCGGAATGACCATTGGAACGTCAGGCGTCCAGCGATGGGCGGAATTGTTGGAAATGACGGGCGTCCCCGTTTTGGCATAAGCTTCTTCCAATGCCTGTATCTCATTCTTCTTCATATCAACCGCGCAAAGTACAAAATCAACCTCTTCCGCTACCTGTTCCACTTGTGAAGCATCCTGCACAAAGATGCCTTTCACCTGCTCGGGAATTGGCGTGGCAAGCTTCCAGCGGCCCTGAACCGACTCTTCATACGTTTTGCCGGCTGAGTTTTTGCTGGCAGAAATGGAAGTGACTTCGAACCATGGATGCCCATCCAGCAGTTGCATAAAACGTTGACCGACCATACCCGTTCCACCGACAATACCGACTTTAAGTTTTTCAGACATTCGTTACTCATATCCTTTCAATAGTGGCGTCATGTTTCCCATACATCGACTTTGATCTACCGTACGGACAAAAGCATGCAGTAAATGAGCTTCTTCTAGATAACTATTCAATCCGGCGTGATTCGTGTAGGTACCCTACCTTGAACCATCATATTTCTTTTGATATAACAAAAAAATCCCACCCCCAAGACCATAAGTCTTAGGGACGAGATTGTTATACTCGCGGTACCACCCCAAATTTGCCAATATGTCACCATATTCGCCTCATCGAGTACGGCATTACACGGTAATGCAGATACTCTAGCTCTATAACAGGAGCTCCTGGCACACCATCCGCCTCTCAATGAGGGTTCCATGTGCTGCTCTGAGTCTTTTTTCAATAAAGAACGCTTTGCCCCTTTTCAGCTGCCGGAGCTCTCTGTACAAGAATTCGTTTATTTACTCGTCTCTTCATCGCATTTGTTATGATTATTATATATAAAACCATTTCGGCGGTAAACCTTATTTATTAAATTTTCGGAAAACTCGGCTGATTTCATGAGCTGTTCCATCGATGCACACCTGTCGGAACCATTTTATGGCTGAAGTCGCAGTGCCTCCAGTTCCATTTCCCGGCGGATCGCCATTTCCATCCTCGTTCTTAATACTATGTATTGATTCACCATCGGGTGATCGTATCCCAAAACATGTTGGATCCGGCCTATCATGGAATCATCTTCATACTCGTTGCTCCATTGAAACAACTGCGCGTAGAGATCGGAGAACCGCTCATTATTCGTCGCAGCAAAACGGGGAGGATGAAGATCATCAATCAGCTTCACTTCCATCAAATCATGCAGCACCTGCAGGCTGTGAACAATTAACGCCTCTACCTCTAACGTCTCACCTTTATGTAAATCCAGCCGCATGATATCCTTCATATCGAAATAAGGCTCCTCTGCAAACAGTCGGAATAAGGCGGCTGCGTCATTCCGGTCACCATACAGGGAAGTGATCCGGCAGTATGATGCCAGAATCGTTCCATCCATCCTGGGATTGTTCTTGAAATCTCTGATGAGCTTTTCGGTGTTCCGAATCATTCTTATGGCTTCTCCTGTAACATGATGATGACATTTTTTCCTATAAACGCGGCTTTTATCGTTCGATTTCGTACACAATGCTTGCAAGTTAAACGGCTTTCGGTCTATCCGGACTTTCATTGCTCCTACATATTCTCCCCGTGGACGATAACTCCCCGGTTTTTAGCACGGTGTCCTATAGATAATTTCCCTACCCCAAACCACAAAATCTCAACTAGTGCGATGGCACCCGCCACGTCCAGCAGGACATGCTGTTTCACGAATAGCGTGGACACAATGATCGACCAAGCAAAGATATGCACCGCCACCCGATCTTTATTCGTAAAGCCTGCACTAGCTGCTGCCCCTTTTATCATCAAGTAGCTGGTCAGAACATGGATGCTTGGGAAACAGTTGTACGGATTGTCGGTGCTGTACACCAGATTTACCAACCGGTCAAGAACCCCTGTGCCTACAAGCAGCGGCCGCTCTACCGTCGTCTGGAACAAGAAAAAGATAATGTAACACGCGATGAGTCCAATACACTGGGTCAACAGTGTTCGATAATATACATTTCGGTCTCTGGAACAGAACAGAAACAGCATAATAATGATAAAAGGGTACCATACCAGATACGGTATAATGAATATCGGTACAAACGGAATTGCAGAGTCAAGATCCGTCATTAAGCTTTTTACCGGCGTATGTGCATGGTTCAATATCCCATAAAAAATGTTAAGCACAGGAATGGCCAGGATCCATAACAGCGGGAGATATGTCTTCCATTTTAAGTTCATTGGCTTCCTCCCTTCTTCGACTCTTCAGTCTCTTTAAATATATGAAACAACGACGCAATTGCGCCTGTTTTTCACACTAACCAACGATGTAGCCGTTATATCCCATGGTTTGAATGTTTATCCGGATAACCCACATGTTCTCTAATCTCCACTAAGGTTTTGCTTAAGATCATCCCCTCATGCTGTACGACGATTTTGCCGGCAACTTCACAATATACCATGTCGTCAAGTAAGGCTCAAGTCGATAACCCATCTCTGTGTCATTAAAAATCATCCATAAATACAAATCGAGCAAGTCCTTTGCTGGACTGCTCGATTGGATAAGTTACTGCGTATAACCGATTTCCCCGTTCACAATCGTCATTCTGATCTTCGTCTTCAGCAGTTCATCCGGATCCATAGCATCATGCAAGCAACGATCCACAACGGTAAAATCAGCATATTTCCCTATTGCTATCGTTCCCCGCTGCCCTGATTCTCCGGCCGCCTTGGCACCACCGATCGTAAACAATTCAATCGCTTCCGTTAAGCTCAGCTTTTCCTCCGGCATATATCCATCATGTCTCTCATCCGGCTTCCGTCTCGTCATTGCAGCATGAATCCCGAGCAGCGGGCTTAGCGGCTCTATGGGAGCATCGCTTCCTCCGGAACAAGGCAGTCCGGAGCGCAGCCACTTCTTCCACGCATACAAATAGCTTGTCCGATCAGGGCCCACACGCTCCAACACCCAAGGGAAATCGCTGGCTACAAACCGGGGCTGCAGGTCAACGGCCAGATTCAGCTTACTCATTCGCTTCACCGTATCCGGGTGTACAATTTGGGCATGGATAAATCGGTCCGGAAGTTTCGAATCCCGACTTAATGGATAAAGTTCAAGCACATCCGTCATCAACGCTGCCGCGCCGTCCCCAATCGCATGAAAAGCAACGGGAAAGCCCAGATGACGCGCTCTGCCAACGATTTCCCTTAGCTCCTCTAAAGTATGCATAGCCAGCCCCCTAGTATGAGGCGCATCATGGTAGGGATCCTTCAGCAGCGCCGTTCTTCCGCCAACCGCCCCGTCCGCGAATAATTTGACGGCCCCAATACGGTTCCAATCGTTGCCGCTGCCCGGCTTAAGGCCCAGCTCTTTCATTTCATCAAGATAACCATGAAACATCAGCTGATGGGTACGAAAGTGCAGTCCCTCCTCTCTTAGCTCTCTATGAATCCGCTGCATTGCTTCCACACTTCCAAGCAAGCGGAGATCCTCCGTATGAGCTGCCGTAAGGCCTAAACGCAGCGCATCACGGCACGCCTCCAGCATCGCTAATTTCAGGCTGGCGGGATCAGGCTCCGGCTGCACCATGGCAAAAGGTATCGATGCATTCTCGTAAATGCGGCCGTTTAACCGGCCATCGGCATCCCGGCCGAAAGCGCCGGACTCCGGATCTGGCGTGTCTGATGTAACACCCGCTCTTCGGAAGGCTTCCGAATTACCCAGGTAAGCATGGAAGCAGGTCCTGGTTAGATAGACTGGATGTTCCGTTGTCATGTCGTCGAGTTCCTGCATGCTCGGAATCTGACGGTCTGGAAAGTTATGTTCATTCCAGTTCAACCCCATGATCCACTCGCCAGGCTGCGTAACCGCGACCCTTTCCCTAAGCATAGCCAGCATCTCTTCCTTAGAGGTCGCCTCAGTGAAATCAAGCATGCCAAGCTTCAGTCCATGCATACCGAGATGCATATGCGCATCGACCAGGCCAGGTAAAACGAAGGCGCCATCCCAATCCACCGTTCGATACTTCCGATCCGCCAGCTGAAGTCGCAGGTCGGCTGCGCTTCCAATAGCACGAATGATTCCGTCTTCCACAAATATCGAATCCGCTGTTGAAGCGCTATGGGGTAAAAAGAGATTTCCGTTCGTAAAAAGAACTGGTTGCATGTTTCCTGATTCCTCCGGATTTTTCCATCCATTATACCAAACGGGCATGCAGCTCGTCAGCCGGAACAGGAATAAGCCAACCTTCTTCATAACCAAACAAGCAGCCCCTTACGGAGCTGCTTGTCCAAGTTTAGTTAATTTTGGTGAACATCCATTTCTGCGCATCCGTACCATTATCCGTCCACTGCTGGACAACCGCCCCATCTGCTGTGGACGCACTGGCTACATCGACTGCCAGTCCGCTTACTTTGGACACAAGTTTGTAATAGCCTCCGCCAACATCAACGATTCTCCATCGCTGCGCATTCGATCCATTATCGTCCCATTGCTGCAGCTGAACGCCGGTGGCTGTGGACGAATTCGGCACATCAAGAACCTTTCCGCTGTGCACGGCTGTGAGCTTGTAGTACCCGTCTCCGGTGCTTTCTACCCTGAATCTTTGATTATTGGCAACGTAGTTGGTCCACTGCTGAATCTTGGCTCCCCTTGCCATGGAGACATCCACAACATCCATCACTTTGCCGCTCGCCTTGGAAGCGATCGTGTAAATCCCATCACTGATCACGTTCGATGCACCACTGTCTTGATACACGCGTACATAATCCACCAGCATCTGCGATGGGAACGGCGTGGAATTGTTCGGACTTCCAGGCCAATTTCCGCCGACTGCCAAATTCAATAATAGAAAGAACGGGCGCTGGAATTCCTCGGTATTGCCGGTTCCATTCTCAATATAGAATTCATTGAACTGCTGACCGTCTACAAACCAACGAATATATTTGGAATCCCACTCTATGCTGTAGACATGGAACTGGGAGAAATCCAAATTGCCGGATACTCGTCCATATTCGGCATGCCCTCCTGCATCCCAGTGTACGGTACCATTCACGTAAGGATTATGGTTTACCCGTTCCATAATGTCAATTTCTCCGCTTTTCGGCCAGCCGATCGAACTGATATTGCTTCCCAGCATCCAGAACGCCGGCCATAGACCTTGACCCGATGGCAGCTTGATCCGCGCCTCTACTTTCCCGTAAGTAAAGCTCTTCAAATCCTGGGTTTTGATCCGGGCAGAAGTGTAATTCATCCCGCCGTAGGATTCCTTCTGCGCTGTAATAACAAGGTTACCGCCAGTTACCTGAACATTCTGTGCCCGGTCGGTATAATACTGCAGCTCATTGTTTCCCCATCCGCCGCTGCCGGTACCGATTTCCGGTGTCCAATTGGCTCTGTTGAGCGAGGTCCCATTGAACTCGTCACTCCATACCAAATTCCAGTTCGGTGCGGCATTGACTTTGTTGACAGGCATTAGAACGACCAGAAGACTGAACAGTATAACGACACTTATTCCTTTTCTTAGCATCATGTTCCCTCCTAATTATGATCGAATTAAAGGCTTCATGGATACCTGTGCACCTCATAGCTGTTCTTCTAGCGAACCGTCTACTAAGCTTCGTGTCACCTCTCTTTCTCGTTCTCTATGATTTGCCATGCAACCAATCTATGATGGTAAATCCACTTGTTGTTCGAGGACATTACGTAAAATAATGCGCTTACATTTCCATTATAGGTTCATTATATACCACTATCAACCTCAATTTATATTTTTTTACATTTATATCAGTACTCCATAGTTCCTATCCTATCAAAAAAGCCGGTGCAAGCCCCGGCCTAGAGTCCCTTCAATATCTACCTTTTACTACCACCAATGTTTTTTTCAGTGAATGGAACATTCCCAAGCTCGACGTACCCTTTTTACGTAAATCGCAATCTTATCTATGGTTTCAAAATCGGGTTACTTATTCACGACATATCATAAGTTTGTTTCCATCGGGATCCTTTATGACGAACCAATGATGATGTTCAATTTCCGTCACGAGCTCTACTCCGAGCTTTTTCATGTAAGCTAACGATCCTTCCAGATCTTCTGTCAGCAGCATGAACGCAGGAGTATCGATAGATGGGGCTCCCCCCGGCTGATCTCCTCCCCACTTCGGCATGGTATCCAGAATCACGCCCGTTCCTTCCATGGGCAAAGGGCATAAATGACCATTCATCACCTGGCAATCATCTTCCGCTATTCCGAGTACACGGCAGTACCAGCTGCGCGACCTTTCGATATCCCGAACCGGGATGAATATGCTGCCCACTTTGTTCTTAATCGGACTTACCTCTGCATAGTTGAGATTATCACGCACTTCGCTCATATTTTTGCCTCCATGTATCATTTTTAACACGCGTGGTGTCGTAAACGGACGATACCCCTCCGGCTGCACTCTTTCGATAGGCAATCGGCCCATGAACTCCCTCCATTCTTATGCTCATGACATGATTTGAACAGGAACATAACACTTCACTCTGATCATCCCGAGATCCGCCTCTTCTTTAGGCAAATAACTCGCATACCAAAAGCGTCCTGGATCCGGCCTATACTCGGTTGACATATCGAGCCATCGATCCACTCTTTCAAGTACACCTGTCATCGTGCCAGCGGCACCTGACTCCAGACAAGCATACATTCCGCCTTCCAGCTCAACTTGTAGATCTGCTTCTTCACAGGAAGGAAGAAAATCCTCAGGAGGAGCTATATAAACCTCATAAACAGAGCCTTCATCCAGCAGTCCACCGTCACAGTGCATGAATATGCGGATTCGCGAATCTTCCATCAATCCATTACGGCATAACCAGGCAATGGAAGCTTCATCCGCTTGTTTGACGCAATTTATACCCGTCCTTCGAAAGCGCATCACCTTAAGCGAAGACAACTGCACGATTTCAATAGGTTTCACCAGCTTGCTTCGTTCCACCGGAAGATAAAGCTTCATCCGAACAATTTGATCCCGGTTCAGCGCATATTCTTCAATGAACTCATGCTTTCCTTGCTCAAACACACTGCGGGGCAGCCACTCGGAGAACAAACGGTTCCAGGTGTTTTGAATACTGTCTTCCGCTACCGACGGCGTTCGGGCCACTGCATACAATCCACCCGCAAGCGTCAGGGAATAAAGTTCCGAATGCTTCATCATCTCGGCTTGCTCCATCGTGCCTACAGCCAGCAGTTGATAACCGAAGGGCTTGGTTTCACCTTCCATGTCCACGTTCCAACCGAAGAGCCTCAGCCCATTGAGATCGATACGGTGTGATGACAACCGTTCGCGAAAATGATCGATCGCAGCGGTCTCTATACCCTCCTCATACTCGGAAACGAAGAGATGGCCGATCCCTTGCTGAGGATTCAGACGGATGACCCTTACTTCAGGAAATCGTTCTGATAAGGCCCGTTCTTCCAAATAGCTTACATGCTCTTTCAGATTCATCCGTTCGAAGCTGTAAACCACCTGAGATCTTCGATATTGTCCTGGAGTCTGTCCCGTGAGTCTCTTGAAGGTTTTAATGAATGTCGGATACGACTCAAAT
Organism: Paenibacillus sp. JZ16; assembly: GCF_015326965.1. Taxonomy (NCBI): domain Bacteria; kingdom Bacillati; phylum Bacillota; class Bacilli; order Caryophanales; family Paenibacillaceae; genus Paenibacillus; species Paenibacillus sp. JZ16. The sequence continues at coordinate 132,760 of NZ_CP017659.1, read as the reverse complement.
CCGCAGCGGTACCCGATATCGATGGTCGGCAAGTCGCTATTTCGCAAGCAGTTGGCGGCTTCGTTGATTCTGCGTTTACGTATGTATTCTTTAATGGGGTGTCCCGTCAGGCTATGAAACAAACGGTATAAATTGGGCAGCGACATGGCCGCCACGTCGGCAATCCCCTCAAGTGTCAGTGATTCCGTCAGATGATCCTCGATATAATCAATGGCGCGTTGAACGATTTCACCGCTCTGCATTTCAAATCCTGTTGCCCCCTATCAAGTTGGATTGGCTATGAGGTCATCATACCAAATTCCTTGCAGCAAGAACTGTACTTTTTTATCAAAAAAACAATCTCGCTTTTATTCTTCTCCACTTTAACTACTTGTAAAGAAAGCTTGAGAGTAATGGCAGCAACCATTCCGGATCCGGCATATGATCTTGGCCCTCTAGAATCGTTTTTTTGGCGTTTGGAATAGCTCGGCTTAGCTGCTTCCCAACCTCCAGCATGGATTCAGGACTTTGTTCGCCAACCACGATACTAACCGGCGTGCTCAGACGGGGCGTTCTTTCAATCGGCGACAGGTCGCTGGCTAAAAGCGTATCATAGGGCTTATTGTATCTATAGGGAATACGCTGTGTTTCTTCTGAATTGCTGCTTTTGCACAATATCATCCTTGTAACACGCATGCAGCAAGCATGGCTTAAACCAATGCCATAACCAAAAAAAGTGCTGGCATTCACGCCAACACTTCCTCTCGGGATATTTTTCTCATGATTGAACATTAACAATTTAATAGAAGCAATTTAACGATCTCGATTTACCATGTAATTTAATAAATGCTTGAGAAACGCCGAATTGCGCGGCATCTCCTGCAGCGCCTCCATAGCCAGGCAATAATGCTCCCACATTTCCCGACTGGCGCCTTCCTGACCCAAAATGCTCACAAAGGTCGATGTATTATTCTCCGCATCCTGTCCTCCGGGTTTCCCGAGCTGCTCCATATCGCCCTGCACATCAAGCAAATCATCCTGAATCTGAAAGGCAATGCCCGCATGGTAGGCGAATTTCTTCAATGTCGCAATTTCGGTCTCCTTCACCTGAGCGAGGATGGCAGGCATGACGAGAGATGCCTCGAAGGCAATGCCCGTCTTGTAATAACATACCGTATTCAGCTCCTCCAAAGACAATGCCTTCCCTTTTGAATTCAAATCCATCGCCTGGCCCGAACACATATCTCCCGCTCGCTGAGACGAATATTGAATCAGCTTTAATACCGTCTGGGGATCAAACCCATCAAGGGACGATTGTTCTTCGATAGCCTTCTGAATCAGGAACAAACCGGTGATTTCCGCCGTGGCGCTATCATGAACCCGATGCAGGGTCGGTCGTCCTCTACGGGTAGAGGCGTTATCCTGAGACGGCAAATCATCGAATATTAAGGAAGCGGTGTGCATGTATTCAAGCGACCTTAGCAGCGGCACGATGGCGGAAGCTTGCAAACCGTATTCGTTGACCGCCATAACCCAAGTCAAGATAGGTCTTAGACGTTTGCCGTCCCCATCGAGCGTATAATTGGCGGCGTCAATCAGCGACTCTTTCATGGGTGGAATGCCAAGGGGCTTTGCGATTTGCAAGCTGTTGTTAATCTCATTTCGAACGGTTTTAATGGTATCGATAAAATAATCCTTTTCCTTCCGCTCGTTTCGGAGCACCGTAACCATCTGGTCCCGCAGCAACTTATCGAAGAAATCCACCTGATCGGCTGTTCGAACCATTTGCTGGACAAGCCGATTGAATTCCGGGTTACCGGATGCAAAAATATCCATGATTTCGTTATATTTCTCAGCACCGACCCGTTCCTTACAACGCTTCAGGCCGTTAATGGCCCGGTCCAGCATCACCTCTCGCGTCTTGGCGTCCGAATGATACACCCCATGAATCAGATGGGAAATAACCGCCCAGTACATTTCAAAAGGATTGATAAGATCCGTACGCTGACCGCGATATTTTAAATAGTACGTATACGGGGTTACCGCCCCGTCTTCCATATCCTGAAACATATCGGCAAAATCATCGGCCAGCTGGTTGTAGATACCGTAGAAGAAGGTCCGGTCCTCAAAGCCTTCATCCGCCGAAGCGCTGATAACGGAACGGACGATCAAGCGGGAGGACGATGATTTCAGGATGATTGGCAGATATAATTCCTCGTTACTGTAATTGGGATTGCCCAGATCCTTAATGCGGTCAATATGCTGGGAATGAAAAAACACATTAGACTGCTCGAAAAAAGCATGCTGCGTTTCCGGGCGTTGGTGTCCCTGAATATACTCAAATGCATCCCGAAGTTCCTTATGAACGAATTGAACGAGATCCATGTTCTTCCCGCTCCACTGCCCAAGCTCCGGTACCGTTCCAGTAAGGAGCGCCTGACGTATCATCTGGGAGTACTGTTCCTTCTCTTGAGCGTTAAGTACCCTTGAATCGAGCAGATCGTCTATAAAAGGATAGGTCAACCCATAGGAATATCCCAGCCGGATAGCATCATCAAGGCGGGCTGAGCGCTCCGCAGGCGATGTCTCGACATTCATATCCTCGATGACGTGCATAACAACGCCTACGATAATTTTAATCAATTTGCGTTGAGCTTGGTCCGCATCCATCTCCTCCGGGATATGGGTCGCCACGAGCTTCAGTTTGTTAATGACCCAAATCACGGCATTCTCGATGCCTTCCTTCTGGGCCCATCGGTACAGCCCGGCCAAACTCATGTAATCCGGCGTACCTCCACCGTTCCTATTGTTCGAGCGAAGCAGAAGTTTCTTGGTATCTTGGGCAACGCGCCGAATTCGGGCCTTCGTGTCAGGCGAATTCAGGTCCATCCCCAGGTCTCTCATATAAATATAGGAAATGCTTCGATCCAAGTAATTATCCAATTCACCTGTATAATGAAGCCAGCCGATATATTTATGATAATCCCGGCTATCCGGTTTCTTCTTTCCGCGCGATAAAAAAGACAGCCATGAAGGACGATGAATATGCTTCCTTTTCCATATTAGAATGTCCTCTGTCAGGATCGGCACATAACTCTTTTCCTTAACCTGTACATAAAGTGATGCAAAATACTGAGCTGCCTTCTGCTCAGCCCGCCGATATCCCGTATCGGCATAGTCTGTATACGCCACATTCATATGATGGAATCCCTCAACTTCTTTAAGTGTTTAACATGTACCCATGTTTATAACCTATATACGTAGAAGTTTCAATCGGGTTACATTTCAGTTTCAGCGTTGAAACGAATCGAGTCCCTGGATCCAGAGGTCCATGGCTTCCGTCACTTCGATCAACTGCTCTGCTGGGGTTAAGGAAGCTTCGTTGTCTCCCTTTTGGAAACCGTAAGAACCGAATTGTCCGTGATTGCCGCCCGCAATATCCACGTATGTCGTATCGTTCGGCAGGTTCTTTCTTGCAGCTTCCCACTCGGTTCGATCAAGAACGCCATCCTGCGTACCGGTGATTTGAAGCGCGGACATATTCAACCCGTTTAGCTTGCCTCCATCATCCGCGTAGGATGCCATGAAGTAAACCCCATCAATGACATCCGCATGTTCAGCAGCATATCTCGTAGCAAAAACCCCGCCTAAGGAATGCCCGCCAATGACATAACGTCTGTCTTGATGCTCCGATATGAAGGAATCCGCTTTATTCTGTCCGAAGAAGGCGAGATTCAAAGGCATGGATGCAATATATACGCGGTGCCCCTTCTCCGCCATTCTCTTGGCAAAAGGCGCATAACTTTCAGGCTCCACCAATCCACCCGGATAAAAAATAATGTCAGGCTGGGTCATCTCCCCGCCCACCGGCTCGAAACGATAGCCGTCCTTGAGGTGTTCGACAACTACTTTCGTATCACTTTGAAACACCGCTTTCGCTTCATCGAGCGGTTTGTAAGTAAGAGAATCCAGTAGAACACTAGCTGCTATGGTAATAATGACTAATATAGACAGGGTCCATATGACAATCCTGCGCCCTCTTTTACTCCTCGGGTTATTGGTTTGCTTCATTTCCATCACGGTCCCTTCCATCCAGGTATGTCGATCATTTAATTATACCGCAGGGTTAATTAAAATCCTATCGATCCGTTCAGATGGACCTTACCTCAATTCCTAACAAAAGAAGGCTGCCGATTGGATCAGCAGCCTTGAGTCACCCCTTGTATTATGAAACCGGATCGTACAAACCGGAACCAGCCAAAATCAAACTGGCTTCCCGGCAGGAAGATGAACGTCACCTTCTGTTTGCCGTTCACATGCTCCAGATCGAACACTTGCTCTTCGTATCCATCAGTTTGCGTAAATTCAACAAGCTGATTGCTTTCTCCCGCCGAATTGGCAAACCGGATATGAATCGTGTTTTTATCTATGGCCGAGCGCCCGTACACAATCAGTTTTGAAGTGCCTGCTTCTGAGAAATCCATTAGGTCAAACTCGAGGGAAACATTATTTCCTATACCTTCAACAGCCTTGTCATCCATAATCGTAAAGCTATCTCCGTAGATTCGATCACCATCTGCGGCATAATGCTGCTCGAAGGCCCGATTCCCCGCTTGAAAATAAAACCCTTTGATGTGCACCTTCTGGCGCAGGACAAAGCATATTGACGTGATGCCGCGCAGCTTCTTGGATAGCCGGTAGGTTTCTTCCTGATACACGTTCCACTTGGACTCTTTCTGATAAGTGCAGTCGGCCAGCAAGGAGCTGCCCTCCTCACCAGGCATGCCTTCCCAGATTTGCAGCGAGTACGCTTCGCTTGAGAGTGCAAATATCGGAATGGTGATCGTATCGGAGCCATGGGGACCGAAATCGATGTCCCGAAATCCGACTTGCGTCTCGCCGTCTCTGCTCGTAGCTACGCCTCTTTCGTTCCCGTTTCCCACATCACCTTGACTGTAATCATACAGTCCTGCGGAGATGAAGGAGTATGCGTCTTTGTAGGCCGCACCCAAACCGTCAACTTGAAATTCAAGCTGGGAGATGAGCTTGGTTTTATCCGTCCCGTTCCGACTCGTACATCTCAAACGAAACTCACCGTCGCCAAGAGCAGTTACGATGGCTTCATGGCCATCCGCTTCCACGCTGGCGATATTGGATTCAATGCCGGCATCATTCACGACAGCCCATTCAACCTCTTGATAAGAGGTCTCCGGTGGATGTAACAGTGCACGCACCACCATTTCCCGATTGGACGGATGAAATGATTGACCTCCTTCGCTGATCAGTTCAATCTTGCGAAGCGGAAGCTCGAGCATGTTCCCCGTGAGGCACGGCCCCTCTTCGTTATTCATGCTTGCCGATATGCCCTTTGTCAATTCATCCTGCGCAGGGATGGATGTCAGATGTAGGCATCGGCTCTCCAAACCATTGGAAGACACTTCGATTCGAATTGGGCCAGGCTCCAATGTGGCTCCGATGATTGCCATCAGCTTGCCGCTGAACAATCTTCGGCTCCGGCCTTTGTACGGATCGTAATCCGTGCTGTCTCCGTTATCGAGTCCAAGCAACCGCCCGGCACCCGTCACATGCACCTCTACCCGGTTATTCGCGTTCTCGACGGAATGGCCGTCCTCATCCTCCATCGCAATTTCCAGGAAGATGAGGTCTGTTCCATCGGCTGTTAATTCTTCTTTATCCGGGCACAAAACAATACGCTTGGCATCGCCAAAAGAGGTTCTTGTATCCTCAGCCACGATACGGCCAGCTTCGTCATAAGCGATCGCTTTCAATTCGCCTTTTGCATAAGGAATCTTCCACCAACCCACCAGCTGTCTTCCGTGTGCATGGTCAATATCATGCGTACCGATGGTTTCCCCATTCAGCTGCAGCTCGACGCTTGGCGCATTGGAACAGATGCGAACATCGATCATTTGGCCGTCGTTGAAATCCCAGTATGGCAGCAGATGCACCATGGGTTTCGTTTTGTAATCCGTCCAGGCTGCTTGATAGATATAATAAGAATCTTTCTTGAAGGTTGCCGTATCGATCTGTCCGAAATAAGAGTTTTTGGTATGATACGGCGTAGGTTCTCCAATATAATCGAATCCGGTCCATATAAACTGTCCCAGCGAGAAGGGCATATCTCGCTCTGCCAGAATGCAGGCCTCCGCCGATTTCGCCCCCCAACTGGTCGAGCTGTTTCCAAGGGAGGAACACTGCTCGTCGTCATCGGCCAGAATGGACTTTTCAAACGGGAAATGATAGATGCCTCGGCTTTGTACGACCGATGCGGTCTCGCTGCCATAGATGATCCAATCCGGATGTGCCTGATGATGCTTCTCGTAATACTTCTCGGCATAGTTATAACCTGCCACCTTTACGATATCGGCACATAACTGAGCGTTATCCCAAGGCATATAATTCGACCCGATGGTAACGCTTGCATTTTGCTTGGGATCGTATCTTTGGACCTCCGCCATCAGCATTCTTGTTATTTCCTGCCCCCTCTCATCCGCATGGGTATCATATATTTCATTCCCGATGCTCCACATGATAAGGGACGGATGGTTCCGATCCCGTTTGACCCAGCTCTTCACGTCGCGCTGAACCCAATCCGGGAAAAATCTTGCATAATCATAAGGGGTTTTCGGTCTTTCCCACATATCAAAGGCTTCCGATACGATCAGCAGCCCCATTTCATCCGCAAGATCCATCCATTCCTTCGCAGGCATATTGTGAGCGGTGCGGATCGCATTAACCCCCATGTCTTTCAGAATAGCAAACCTTCTGGCTAAGGCCGTTTTGTTAAACGCTGCACCCAGAGCTCCGAGATCATGATGCTCGCATACGCCGTTCAATTTCAGTTTGCGGCCGTTCAGAAGGAACCCCTGATTCGAATCAAGCTGAATATGGCGGAATCCCACGTTGTGCGATACCGATTCTACCATTTCATCGTACTGGTCAGTCGGAAGATCCATTCCAGTCACCCGCATCTCGGTAACCAACTGATACAGATGAGGTTCATCAGGGCTCCAGAGCCATGGACGCTCAACAGCTATCGTTTGTGTATTCGTTAAATTGCCAGTGCTGCTAGCGTTGACGCAATTGGACACCTCTGCGATCCTCTGACCATCCTTCAGGAGCGTATGGTTGATGACCACATCATCTACGATATTCATTTCTGTGTCGACTTCGACCAACCATTCATTTTCCTGACATTTTGTTGATATATAAATGCCGTCTGTTGCGATATGGTTCGCTTCCCTTATCTTTAACCACACATTACGATAGATGCCCGCTCCCGAATACCACCGGCTGTTCGGACTTTGAAACACAACCTTCACAACGATGTCATTCTCCCCTTCTGCCAGGAAATCCGTGATTTCGTGTTCGAAGGAGGAATAGCCATACTTCCATTCACCCACGCAATGACCATTGACATAGACGGAAGAATCCATATACACCCCGTCAAAACACAGCAGAACCTGAGCTCCATCGCCATTCCACGTCCATTGCTTCCGGTACCAGCCTATGCTGTTTTCATATAAATTCTCCGTGTTATAAATAAGCCAATCATGGGGAATATCCACGGGTTGGAATTTCAGATTCGCCGAATCCGTATGATCAAGACTGCTTTTTGCAAATGTCCATCCATCATTAAATAATGTTTTTTTGTTCATGGGTGGGTATCACCTTCTTCATTTATTTAATTGATCCAAGTTGGCACATATTGAAGCCAGTTTCTCCAACTATATCAGGATGTTTTAACATTGAGCCCGCTTTTACGAAAATACTTAATTTTTCAAAGGATATTCTTTAATCCCCTATTCTGTTCACTCATACAAAAAAGGAGCCCTTTGACCGCAGCAAACGTCAGAGCTCCTTGCTTATTATGATGTAACTATAAAAAAAGAGATCAAGCAAACTTGATCTCCTCGTTAGCGCCGAGTATCAGTGCAAGTACCCTGTCTCCACTTCATCCAAGACTTTTCGTGCTTGTTCAATCCACATCTCGTCCACCGATGCGTCAGGGTCGATCGGAGCCTGGAATTGATCAAAGAGTGCTCCTAATAAACGAGGTGCTGCATGCTTGTCGGTTCCCGTATTGTATATATGTCTAAATACGAATGGACGGCCGAGCTTTATCGTAGCATGACAACCGCCGCATTCGCCATCCAGGCTGCCTTTGGTGACCAGAAAAGGGATCCGAAGCCACACCATCCGCTCCTGATCCAAGCGCCTGTCCAGATAACCATGCTTATAATCCCAATTGCCGGCTAACGTAAACTCATGTTTACATAGATAGGTGTCTATATTCACAAAACGGTCTTCGATATTCTCCAATCTCGATTCCAAATTAATCATGTGCGCCCACCCTTATGTTTTTAGTCCTAGGATGGACTTGAATGCCAAACGGTATACGGGAATGCTTTTCGAAATCAACATTACGATTCATTTCCATATGATAAAATCTTACTTACCACCTCTACTAGGTGCTCCTCTCCCTTAAATTACTAGCCGCTATGATGAAAGCATTAGAATCTCCTTCATAACCCATAAATTTAATGATGCTCTTCATTATAAACAGTGACACTAGGCCATATAGAAGCCAAAAACACAACTTTCTTCCTGAGTAGTTAGCCTTAATCTTGTTTAAATTCATATAATTTATATAATTTAGTTATATTTTTCCAAATATATCATAGTTCCTTTTAAACCGATCATTTGTTCGATCTATTGCTTGCCACCTGTCCCGTAAGAACAAGGTCTCATCTTTTTTTGAGGCATCAATGCTATAATAACCCCGTTTACTAAATAGAGAATACGTGGAGTTCTCGTAGAGAAACGGAGGGAAAACATGAAAGTAAAAGGTTACCCGATGCTTGCCGGCCTGTTGGCTGTCATGCTTCTGGTGGGGCTTCAAACCCCGGCTTATGGAGAAAATGCTACAACAAAAGCAACTTGGATCTGGCAGACGGATCTGATTCAGGATGGCGGCGAAGAACTGCTTGATTTTTCCCGGGAAGAAGGAATTAATCTAATCTTCCTACAGATTGATCGTCAAATGCCGTTCGAAGTTTACGAGGCATTTATACAGCGTGCGCATGAGAATCAAATTGCTGTGCATGCTTTAGGAGGAGATCCAAGATGGGCCCTCACCGAACATCGGGAGGATATGCTCGGACTCGCCGATTGGGTGATCAACTATAACGGCAAGGTTTCGGCCGGCGCCCGATTTGACGGCATTCATCTTGATATAGAGCCGTATGTACTTGCCCAGTGGGAGGATGAGCAGGACATAATCATCAGCACCTGGGAACAAAATCTTATGGTGTTCCTGAATCAAGTATCCGGGAGCGACCTGGAGCTCGGAATTGACATCCCCTTCTGGTTTGATCAATACACTCTGAGTAATGGAACCAGTCTGAATGAATGGCTGATCGGTACATTTGACCATGTTACCGTTATGGCCTATCGGAACGAAGTAGAATCCGAGCATGGCATTCTGAACCTGACGCGAGATGAGCTTGAGCTTGCCAACAGGCTTGGCAAGCAGATTCTTATCGGGGTTAACACGAAGGAAATGCCGGGTGAGCCTCACACCAGCTTTTATGGACATGGTAAGGAAAGAATGAACGCCAAATTGGAACATCTGTCCAGCGCGCTCGGTTCATATGCTTCCTTTGCCGGGATCGCTATCCACGATATTCGCAACTGGCAAAACATGTCTAATGATGGGAGCGTGCCGCCAGACGATAAGGACCCTACTTCCCCATCACCGGCCCCCGATCCGAATCCTGAACCGGGAGAAGGCGATCGCGTGCCCAATGCTGATCCCGTTACACGGGACTCTATCGTAAGAGGCACATATATATGGGAAGCCCATGAAGTAATTCAAAACAGTCAGGAAATTCTTGATTTTGCGAAAGAGAAAAACTTGAACTGGCTCTATGTAAGGCTGGACCTGGAGCAACCGTACAGTTCGTACTCGTCGTTTGTTAAACAAGCGGCTGCAGCCGGAATCGAGGTCCATGCCATGGGTGGCCATCCGATATGGGCACTTGAGGAGAACCGGCCCAGAATGATGCGATTGGTCAATTATGTGAAGAACTACAATCGCGCTGTGGAAGGCAATGAGCGCTTTCATGGCATTCATTTGGACATTGAGCCTTATGTGCTGCCTGCATGGAGGGAAAATTCGCAGCAGGTTATTTCCGAATGGACCGCGAATCTGGATGCCTTTGTTACGGAATTGAAAAAAGATTCCAATCTGGAAGCAAGCATGGATATGGCCGTGTGGCTGGATAAATACAAAGTTCCCGGACAAGATATGTCACTCAGCAAGTGGATGATCAACCGAATGGACCATGTTTCTCTCATGGCCTTCCGGGATGCAGCGGAAGGATCGAACGGGATTGTCGCCGTAGCTAAGGAAGAGATCGCATTTGCCGATGAGCTGGGCAAACCGATCAAGATTTCCGTAGAAATCAAAGCCAGCCATGAAGGCGATCATATTACCTTCTATGAAGAAGGAGCAGCTTACATGGAGGAAGAGCTTGCCAAGCTGCCTGATTTACTGAAGGATTCACCTTCCTTTACCGGTAGCGTGGTGCATGCGTATGCTTACTGGAAAAATGCCAAGCCTTAAGAGGTAAAAAATAAAAATAACCCCATCGCTCTCGAATGAGCAATGGGGTTATTTTATTCTTCGGGCTCGCTTTACGATATGCTCGGTAGACTCATAGAATAGACATATAGGCAAACAAAAAAGCCTGATATCTCAGGCTTTATCGTATACGCACATTTATCGATATGAGGTTTTGCCGTGGTTACGAGGCCCGCCGTCTCTTTTCAAACAAATGCTCGCCCCTGAGCCACATATGATACAAATACTCAAAGCTTCCTGCAAGTACTGCAATCAGCAGGACCTCCGAGAAATCGATAGTCCAGTTTGCAACTCCACCGATGACCCACAGCATCACAAATACTAAGCCGGCATCCGCAATCGTTGCCATCATATTGCTGGTTCGGGGCAGAATATATAAATCCCCCACCAAATAAGCGACGATGCCAATGCCTAATGCCGTCAAGACAGCGCCTGTGAACGAAGCATCGGTAAGTGCAACCAGCAGTGCCGTAATCAAGACTCCATGCACCAACAACTTAACAAGCAGTTTCATAAGCGATACACTCCTTTTGCGGTAGTGTATCCCTTTTGCGTATTTTTACTCCTGCCCATGGTCCCTAATATCCTCGGAAAACCATCACTCCTATTGGGCGCTGTTCCGTTCCAGTTTGATTTCAAGAACCGTGCCTTGGCCAACCGTGCTATGAACTTGAATATTCCCTCCATGCGCAATCACAATGTCATGCGTAATCGCCATGCCAAGACCTGATCCCTTATGGAGTTCTCCCGTATTGGTCCCACGGTAGTAGCGATCGAAGATTCTTCCAAGCTCCTCCTGCTTAATGCCCTTTCCATTGTCCTCTATACGGATCAGGATATGCTCATCATACTTCTCAACCTGGACCTTGATCGAAATATCCTCACGGTTATGAACAATTGCATTATAGATCAGATTGCTGATCGCTCGGCGTATCAGAATATCGTCAACCTCGATTTTAATAACCTCATGACTGCTGCTAAAATCAATGTCCCGGTTGGCATACCTGGGGTCATTGAGAGTATCGATGACGACATTGCGTACCAGGCTTACGATGTTTACATTTTTCTTCTTCAACGTCAGCTCTTTATTCCTCAAGCGGGTCGACAGATTCAAGTCCTCAATCACGTCTCGCAAATATTTGGACTTTCCTTCGATGATCCCGGCGTAATCCCGTATTTCATCCATGGAGAACTGATATTCCGTGTCCTTGATCATCTCCGCATAGCCTTGAATCGAAGCAAGAGGCGTTTTGATGTCATGCGAGATATTTCCGATCCACTCTTCCTTCATTGCATCCAATTTCTTTCTTTCCTTCTCGCTTGATTTCAGCTCTTGCGACAAAAGATTGATATTGGCGAACACGTCCTTATAAATCCCCTCAGGTTGATGATAGACGTTATAATCACGACCAGCTAAACGCTTAATGCTGTCGATTAAGATAAACATGGGTTTGGTCAGCCGCTTGCTGAAGATATAAGCGATGCATAAGGCAATCAATCCATCAATAATGATGATGGAAACACTAAAGACCTTAAACATCTGAGCAAAGTTCCGGGAATCGAAGGTTAACACTTGCCGCTCCAGGTATGGAGTCGTAAATCCAACCAAGTAACTGTAACGATGCTCGAAACCCTTTTTTTCGCCAACGAAAACGGTGGACAGCACTTCCTTCTCGACATACTTATAAATTTGCACGATATCGACGGGGGCGTACTTCGTTTTGGCCTCCTCCGGAGCAAGATAGCGGTAGATTTCCCCGCCATCCTCATCCAGAATTTGAACCCACGCTTGATTCTTCTCCAGAATCTCCTTGCCCTTCTCGCTTATCAAAGCACCCGATTCCGTTATTACGATATGTTCCTGGAAGGATCGGGATATCGATTCCGCTGAGGTTTGCCTATTTAAGATTGGAAGATCCTCATTCACCGATTGTAGAATGAATAAGCCGATAATCACCACAATATTCATAATAATAACGATGACAACGATAAGAACCACGGAGACCAAATACCTGCCGGTCAGCTTCCACTTCATCCCTTATTCATCCTCTACGACAAGCTTATACCCAAGGCCTTTTACCGTGAGCAGATACCGGGGATTGGAAGGGTCCTCTTCTATTTTCTCCCGCAGCCTCCGGATGTGAACCATCACGGTATTATCAAAACCGAAGAATTCCTCACCCCAGACCTGATCATATAAACTTTCCTTACTAATGATCTGGCCCGGATGCTTAAGCAGCAGCGTGAGCAGTCCCAGCTCTTTCGGTTTTAGTGGAATGACTTTGCCGTCCTTCTTCAGCTCTATCTTCTCTTCATCTAATTCAAAGGGGCCTTTCTTTATCACGCGATTCGGTTTGTCCACTTGCTCCGTAACATCCGGTCTCCGAAACCGGGCTTTGATCCGGTAAGCCACTTCCTTCGGACTAAATGGCTTGGTAATGTAATCGTCGCCGCCGATGGCGAATCCCAGGATTTTATCAATTTCTTCCGTCTTGGCCGATAAGAAGAATATCGGAACATTGGAGACGCTGCGAATTTTCTTGCATACTTCGTATCCTTCTCCGTCCGGGAGCATGATATCCAGAATAACAAGATCAGGCTGCCATTTCTGGAATTCAACCCATGCTGCTTCCGCTGATCCCGCAGTATACACCTGATCGATGCCTTCCTTGATCAGTACGGTTTGAAGAAGCCTGACAATATCCGTCTCATCATCAACGACAAGTACCTTTTGATCAAATGCCAATTCGTTCACCCCCTGCTATAACCAACATTTTTCCCACCAGCCAGGCTGCTATTCAACAGAGCATGGCTCGGGAAGGAGACAAACATCAAGCTTACTCCTCCGCAAAAAACTTCGATAGCGGATTCCCCTCCAGTTTATCTAACACCATCTTGCCATTCTTGTCCAACACATAGTAGTGATAAAAAGCGCTCGTGAATCCTAGAGATTCCTGCATTTTTGCCATGTACGTCTCCAAGGCTGCGTCTGTTACATGATCTCCATTCCAGAAATAGTGCAGCATTAGGCGATTATGATTGAATGGATGCTTGATCGCATACGCTCCGGAAGCACCTGGTTGATTCATGGTATCCTTCCAGGCAAAGCCCATTTTGTTGGCCCGCTCGATGATACCGGATTTCAGCGCCTGGATCACCCCATTCGATTTACCGTTGCCAATCACGATCAGATTGCTTGTCCCCAGTTCTTTCTTTAATTTCTTTTTCAATACCTGGCGGTCCCGAATAACGTCATATTTCACTCCGCTGATATCAAAGAGCATCGTGAGCTGGTTCACCATGGCTTCTTGCTGCTTGCGTGCTGGACTGCTTACTTGATCACTCAGAACGATCGATAACGGCTCTCCCTGGAGAGCCTTCTCCATGATGCGGCTCATCGTTTCGTAGGGCAAGTCTGGAATTTGGTTTAAGGATGTTTGATACAGCAATTGAAACTGGTCATGCATATAAGCTGTTTTCTCTTCTTCTGACAGTTGGTATTCAGGCTTAAGTACAAAGCCCGGTTCGTATAGAGCCGTGGCCATTTCGTTACGGGCCTCTTCTCCCAGCACGTCTTCGATTGTTTGGAGGAGTCCCTCAATCGTGGCATTTTTGTGAACATAGCGTTTGAAATATTCCCTCATAAACTGATCGAACTTTTCTTCGCCAACAGACCGGTACAATTGGTAAATCGCTTGGCGACCTTTATCGTAATAAACCGGGCTAGCCATATCCCCCACCTCGTCATTGCTCGACGCAATGGCAAGTTCCAGCGGGGAATCGTCAAATTGAATGGATCTAAAGCCGTTCAGCTTTTCCCCCTGCTTCTCGGCAAAATACACCTTGGAAAAATCGGCAAAACCTTCGTCCAGGAAAGATTCGTTCTCCGAATCGTTCCCGATCAGAGCATGGAACCACTGATGTGCAATTTCATGAACGAATACCGTGTCCTGCGCGGGATCGGCCTGGCTGTCAACCTGTCCCATCTGAATGACCCGTGAATATTCGATAGCCACGCCCTCCACGTAAGACTCGACGATTCGGAATTCCGGATAAGGATAAGCGCCGTATTTATCACCAAAAAATTCTATCGCTTTAAATGCCTGATCGATATACCGATCAATAACCTGTTTCTTTCCGGGTTCGTTATCAAAATAAAAATATTCGATCGTCAAGCCGTCGCGGGTAACACTGTCCACTTTGAAATTGGGACTGGCAAAAAATACGAATTCCCTTGTATTGTTGGAAACAGCGGAAACAACCTTACGGCCAGGTTCCACGTCATTCCGTGTCGTTATCGTGCCTGGCATCGCCACCTGATAATCGTCGGGAACGTTGAACTCTACTTCATAGTCTGCGGAAGTATAATAATCGGTTTCGAACGTTGGACTGTAAGGGGTTGTGTTCCATTGATGCTTCTCTTCATCATAGACCGACATGACCGGAAACCAGTGAGCGCCATTCACAATATCCTGGTAATACGATAAGCGCTGCGAACCATACGGAATGTTCAGAGAGAAGTCCATATGTACCGTTATTGTTGCTCCCGGTTGTAAGGGCTCCTTCAATTGAATAATCAAAGCCTGATCTTTGTTGTGAAACTCGAGAGCTTGGCTGTTAGCGTTCACTCCTTGAATATCAATACCTCCGAGAAAATCTTCGGGCTTCTTCTCCGGATGGTTCTTGCTGATTTCTTCGTTCGATCGTTTAAACATGGACGTCTGCGTCGATTTCGAACGGTTGGCATCGGCAAAGGTATGGAATACCAGCTGATTCAACGTATCCTGACTCGTGTTACGATAGGTAACCATGCTGCTTCCCTGCATCGTCATGTTCTTCTCGTTCAGTCTCGCCTGAATATGATATTGAATCGGCGCATGCGCTTCAACGCTCGCAGAGACTTGTGAAATTGTAGTCGGGGAAACGGCTTTTGCCACTGCATGACCCGCGCTGATGAGCGGGCATGCAGTCAATGTCAAAACAAGTGAGCTAATGATAGCCTTCTTCGATAGGCTCGTCGTTTTTTCTTTTAGATGAGTCACGTTATTCTCTCCCTCTGATATCGTCCTTATTTTTCTAACGTTTCAAGCTTCATCTTGGCTTTTTCCGGAATTTCGTTTGCCTGTACCTCTTGATAGGAACTGACTCCCTTTTCTTTAACATATAAACGCAAGTACGCTTCCTTTCGCAGCTCTTTATTTGCCCTAAAGGTTAACGTCTTCGCGCTCCCTTCTTTGTCGAACCCCTCCAGGTTGTACTCGTAGTAGATGTATTTCTCTCCGTTATCCGCTTTGTCTTCCACTCGGTTTCCATCTTGGATTTGCACATAATATGATTCTGTTCCGAGGCGATTGATGTTTACATTTTGAATGAATACAACAAATCCAATGAGGATGGCGACAAGAATGCCGCCGAAGATCAACGTTTTTTTCATGACTGTACTCCTTTATGATTGGTTATTTTGTTTTGGTTACGATTTTATAGTAGGACCTAACGGTAACAACGTAATAGATCAAATAAACACAGGTATAAACGGCCATACAGATCACGACCGGAATCACAAGATTCATATGCAGAAGCTTAGACAACGCAGATAGTGCGACAGCGCAGTGTGCAATGCCTGCAGCGAGCGGCAAAGCAAAGATGAACAGCACTTGCTGGGCAATGCTCTTTTTAACCTCACGCCGATTTACCCCGATTTTGTATAATATCTGATATCTTGCTTTGTCCGAATTGGCCTCTGTCAATTGCTTGAAATAAATGATGCTGCCTGTAGCCGTAAGGAACACAAGTCCCAGGAATCCTCCCATAAAAATCAACAGGCCTGACGATTCCATACCTCTCGCATAATTATGATAATAGCTGGCGAATGAGGCGCTTTCCGGTAAGATGCCTTCTAGATCCTCCGTTAACTGCTTCGCTTTATCTTGATTCGAAATGCCATAAGCCTCCAGCAAAATCGTGTTGTTCTGTTTCTGCAATTGCGTATACAGTTCGTCGCTTACGACCACTGTAGAATAGACGGTCCCCATATTCAGCACGCTGAATTTCTTCAATTCCTTAAAGGTAATTTGCTGCTCCTGCTTGTCCGGGTTAAGCGTGACCGTAGAACCCACATACGTCGGTGAAATTCCTTCGTAATAGGCCGGGTCCAAGGCAACGGCCTCTTCTCCGCTTAAAATAAGGGTATCTTTGCGGCCCTGCACCTTCGCCAGCTCGTTAAAATCATGCTCGGAGATGATGCTGTATGTTTGGGTATCATGCGAAAAAACATCGTTCAGCCCTCTGACATCAGCATCCACTTCAAGGACAGGGACGGACACATGATATAACAGCTCATGATGCGCAGCTGAGTCGATCCGCTCGTCTGCGCGTTTGGTCACGCTGCTGTCATGGGAGATCCACATCATGCTATTCGGGTTCGCTTGCTGGGCGCTGCTTGCATTGCTGTAATAAAAGCTGTAAGCCGTCCCAACAGCGGTAAGTGTTGTCGCGCTAAGTACGGCAATGATGGTGAGCGTTCGCGCGTTGCCTTTGATTCGATATAGAAGCTGTGAGACACCAATCATGTTCATCCCGTTCCAGAATCTGTTCTTGTTGTTTCTGGACAATTTCAACAACGTAACGGTCAGGGTACTGAACAGCAGATACGTTCCGATAATCACGGTCATCAGGATGACAAGCGGCGTTAACATGAATCCCATCGCCGCCCAAGCCTTGGATTCCAGCAGATTTTGCAGAGCAAGCCAATATCCGGTGCCTATGAGCACCAGAGACAATATAGCGGTGAGCCATGAGGCCTTCGGTTTCCGTTCTCCCTCCTGATCCGCATGAAACAATTCAATCAATTTGAACCGGTAGATCAATCGGTAACCCTGCAGCGATGTGATAAGCGTAATAATCATAAATACGATGGTGGTATTGATGATGGCCGCAGGCGATATCGAGAAATTCGACACCGCATCATATCCCATAACCTTCATTAACAGGGATACAAAGAATCTCGTCAGCACGGAGCCTAGAACCATCCCGGCTAGTAGAGCCAGCACACCCATCAGAAAGTTTTCATAAAATAACATCCGGCCGATTTGTTTCTTCCGAACACCGAGCAATGAATACAATCCGACTTCTTTCTTGCGCTTGCGGGTAAAGAAGGAATTGGAATACCAAATGAATATAGCCACGAAGATGATCAGCACGACGGCGGCACCGCTAAAGGCTGAACTTATTTTTGTCGATCCCTCCGTTGCGGACTGAATGGCAGTATCATATTTTAATGAAACAAAAGTAAAGTAAATGACGATACTAAAAATCATCGAAGCAAAGTACAAAAAGTAATTGGTGAAATTTTTACGGATATTTTTCCTGGCTATGCTAAACAGTGTCATCATGCTCACCCCCAAGTGCAGCCAGTACCTCCAGAATCTGTTCAAAAAACACCTTGCGAAGTTGGTCTTCTCTATGAAGCTCCTGGTAAAGCTGTCCGTCTTTTATAAAAATGACACGTTTGCAGTAGCTCGCAGCATAAGCATCGTGAGTGACCATCATGATGGTGGAACGATCGATCTCATTTAGTTTCTTTAAGCTTTGCAGCAGGCTGGTTGCCGACTTGGAATCCAGCGCCCCTGTCGGTTCATCCGCCAATATGAGGCTTGGATTGGCCACAATGGCGCGCGAGGCCGCGGTACGCTGCTTCTGACCACCTGAGATGTGATAAGGATATTTGTTCAAGATATCGCGAATGCCGAACGTATCAGCAATCGCGTTAACCCGTTTCTCAATCTCGTCTGCAGGCACCTTGGACAACGCCAGTGGAAGCAAAATATTTTCTTTGACCGTGAGTGTGTCCAGTAGGTTGTAGTCCTGAAATATAAAGCCGAGCTGATTCCGGCGAAAATCCGATAGCTGCTCCTCGTTCATCGACACGATATGCTGTCCGGCAATGGTAATATCGCCTGCCGTCGGTGCATCAATCGTCGAGAAAATATTCAGCAGCGTGGATTTGCCTGCCCCGGATGGTCCCATGATGCCGACAAACTCGCCTTCCTGAATTTCAAGATTGATATCGTGCAATGCCGTATATTGATTCCCTTGATTACCGAATGTTTTTTCTACATGTTTTGCTTGTAATATGGTTGTCATATGGCGTTCCCCTTCAAGTTGTCGTTAGTTAAGCACAGATGTAATTATAAAAGGCGAACCTTACACGATTTTTATACGAACCTTACATAAAGCTTAACAAACTTGTTCAGTACACGAACACGAGCATGCTTACTCAGAACAAAACAAAAACCCGCAGCATGGACACGGCCATGGCGGGCTTATAAGGTGTTTAACACCAAGAAAGGGGTTTGACAGATGAGGCCAACCGAAATCGAAGCCATCCGACAGCAGCTTCCCGGCTGGCTGGAAGCCAGCTTGCCATGTGTCAGCAGAGGCAGAGTCGCCGCCTACATCCCCGAGCTGTCGAAAGCTCCGCATGCTGCTCTGGGCATCACCCTTCTGAACACCATGGGTGAATCCGTCACAGCCGGGGACTGCGGGCTGCGCTTTACGATGCAGAGCATCTCCAAAGTGTTTACGTTAATATTAGCCCTGATGGACAATGGAGAGGATGCCGTCTTCAGCAAGGTTGGCATGGAGCCGACCGGAGACAACTTCAATTCCATGCTGAAGCTGGAGTTAGTAAGGCCCGGCATTCCCTTCAATCCGATGATTAACGCAGGCGCGATTACCGTTTCTTCCTTAATTCACGGAGGCAGCCCGAGCGAGAAATCCGACCGAATTCTTCAGTTTCTTCAAGAGCTATCCGGCAACGCTGGCTTGGAATATGACTTGGGCGTTTACCGTTCAGAATCGGAAACCGGGAATCTGAATCGTTCCATAGCATTCTTTTTGAAGGAAAACGGGGTTCTATGCGGAGATGTTGAAGAGGTGTTAGAGGTGTATTTTCGGCACTGCTCAATCGCTGTGAATTGCGCCGATCTAGCCAGAATGGCATTAGTGCTGGCTTGCAGCGGTACGGATCCGCTTACCGGCAACACGCTCATACCTAGAAGGTATGTTCAAATCGCCAGGACGTTTATGACGACGTGCGGCATGTACAACGCATCAGGAGAATTCGCTATTCAGGTAGGGTTGCCCGCCAAGAGCGGCGTTTCAGGGGGCATTTTAACTTTTGTGCCCGGACGTTATGGAATCGGTGTGCTGGGCCCAGCACTGAATGACAAGGGCAACAGCTATGCCGGCGTGCATTTGCTGCAGACCATATCCCAAGAGATGAACTGGAGTATCTTCTAATAACCAAAATCCCCCTGGAACCGTTACAGCTTCAGGGGGATTGAATCCGCTATATGTTCTGATGATAGCACTTCGTTTGCTAAGCGGGGAATGCTCCTACCCCGTTTGGAATAGTTCCGGTTATCCTATTTTCTGAAGAACAGTCGTCCAATCCGGTCTGCAAATTCCTGCATATTCACACTGGATGGGTCTAAACGGTAATATCCGTTCTTCACGGCCTCCAATACCCAGAGCGGTAACTTCTTGCCCTCAAGGAGCGGATATACGTTGTCGTAAGCCCACACGAGATGCTCCCATCGCTTGTCGTTTCCCTCCTGAATATACTCCGATACATCGAGTACCTTCCCTCTCCCTTCCTGCAGCAGTACATTCTTCAAATGAATATCCCGCGGGTTTAAGCCCTTGCTGCGCACAAAGGAGCGTGCTGCTTCAACATCATCGATGACCTGCCTCGGAACGGGCATACCATAGAGCAGACAGTCGTACAGAGTGAATCCGGATTCATGGCTGATCGCCACGTAACGCTCACCTGCTCCATAAAATACAGGAAAATAGGGGCTGCCTACCAACTCTTGATAGACCTTAATCTCCGCTTCCTTCTTAGGCTGCGCCTCCGCAGCATACAGTTTAAACGCATAAGCCGGCAAAGGTTCGTATACGAATACTGCAGCATCCGTACCGATTCCGATGCAGCGCAGGTCATCCGATTCGCCTTCAATCGTTACAGGGTCGTTCTCTCCATTCTTGAAAACATCCATGCAAACCAGTGCGGTTTCTGCCTGCTTCCAATGTTCGTGATTCATGGGCCACCTCATTTGGTGTTACTGGACTTAAATCAGTATGATCGTACCACACTCCCGCCACAAAAAAAATATTTGCATGCTGTGCCTGATCCTGACCACAAAAAAAACCGCGAGAGCTTCTCGCGGTTTCATGCTTGCTGCCTGCCTGTGATTACTCCGGCTTCACGAAATATCCAATACCAGCGGCATATTCAATCATTTTTTCGAATAACAGCTTGTCCGGTAAAGCGCATTTTACCCCTGTGTGCTTGAGGAATTCCGAGGTTTGCGGACAAGTATACCGGTAGATGGAATTCTTGGCTCCGTCGCCTTCGAATTGCGCCATCGCCAGCTCAAGGCCTTCCTTATCCTTCGGCTGCTGAGGATCCAATAACCATGCTTCGTATTCCTTCCAGTCCATCACCGAAATGTCATATCCAAAGGCTTTGAAATGCTCCACCATCTCCTCATAAGGAATGGCAACCGGGTTGCAGATATGGAACACCCGCCCGACCGTTTCCTGCTGAAGCAGCAGTGCGGTAATGGCTTCCCCGGCATAGTTAATCGGCGTAATATCTACTTCCCATCTCACACCGGGCGCTTTCTTCAACAGCAGCATCGCTTTCAGCATGCGGTAAAACGCGTTGTTATCGATGTTTTTCTGGAAAATTCCATTCTCCGAGTTACAGGACAAATTCCCCACGCGATAAACCGATGATGGAATGCCTCGATCTGCACCGGCTTTAATGACCAGCTTCTCTGCCTCCAGCTTGCTGTTCGTATAGACATTCTCAATGGACGACTCTTCATATCCCGTTCCGGCAACGATGGCATCCCACTGACCGCCCAGTGCCAAATCTTCAGGGATCCCAAGCGTAGAAATAAAGTGAAAGCGGATATGCGGTCTTCTCTGAGCCAAAGTCAACAAACGGTCCGTACTCTCCACATTGACTCTAGCAAAATAGTCGGAATCGCCAAAGTGCTTCACTTCGGCTCCGCAATGAATGATGGAATCGATGCGTGCTTCAATCATGGCAAGGTCTTCAGCTCCGAGCCCGAGATATTCCTGCTCCAAGTCGCCCTGAATCGCAATCACCCTTTTGTCCATTCGAGACTTGACCTCTTCGCCAAAATATCCGGTCATGATCTGCTCAAGGCGGGCATAGGGTTCCATCTGCTTTGTTGGTCGAACCAGACAGTATACGGTAGCGGTCGATTGTTTGAGCAGTTCATACAGCAGATGTGACCCCAAATATCCCGTGGCGCCTGTCAGCAAAATATGCTGCTGGTGATAGATGGGTTGTTCCGAACCATCGTTGATCGGGAAAGAGATCGGATACTCAGCCAAATCCTGAATAGGAAGATCCCTATCTTCTAATTGATCGGCTGGGATGGTTACTTGCCCCATTTCCTCTACTCGCTCCGCTAATTTTGCAATCGTCGGATACACAAAGAAATCATTGATCTTCAACTGTGGATACTGCGGCTTAAGGAGCACCAGAATCTCCAGTATTTTCAGAGAATACCCGCCGATATCAAAGAAATCGTCGTGGATGCCGATCTTGGTTTGTCCAAGTGCTTGTTCCCAAGCCGCAGCAACATCCCGCTGAATATCGTTAACCGGTGCCTCGTAGTGGGAGTCATCCTCTTCCATCTCCATCGACAATTCGTACATTGCCAGCTTCTTACGGTCGATCTTACCGGTCGGGGATAGCGGCATTTCTTCCACGAAACACATGTATTTAGGAACCATGTAACCAGGTACTTTCTGACTTAAAAATTGCACCAAATCCTTAGCAGAAGCTGCTTGTCCATTATGGGTTGTATAGAATGCCGCTAGCATTTTGGTTCCGTCCTCGTCCATTCTCGGAATAACCGCGATATCCTTTACTTGTTCATGCTTCGCCAGATTGTCTTCGATCTCCCCAATCTCGATCCGGAAGCCTCTGATCTTCACCTGTGAATCTTTACGTCCCCGGTATTCCACTTGTCCGTTCGGCAGCAGACGAACCAAGTCTCCGGAACGGTAGTATTGTTTTCCGGATTCCGGTGTTATCGGATCCAGAATGAAGGCTTCTTTTGTTTTCTCAGGCTGATTCAGATAGCCTTTGGCTACGCCGACCGAGCAGATCAGCAGCTCTCCGGTTACGCAAGTTGGACATAACTCATTATGTTCATTCACAATATATAATTCATAGTTGGCAAAAGGCGTTCCGATATACACGGTGGCCAGATCGTCCGGAACCGGATAATCCACGACATGCCCTGTTGCTACAACCGTCGTTTCCGTTGGGCCGTATAGATTCACGATTGGAATCTGCAGCTTTTTCTGGAACATCCGAACGGTTTCTCCGGCCAGCGCTTCCCCTCCGACGACGATCGTCTTGATATTCCGGTATTTATGTGTGTCTTCCACAGGCAAATACGCTGCCAATTGATTAAAAAACACCGTAGGCAATATGGCGACACGAGTTGCCTTGGTTTCTGCTACGGCCTCCGTAAAGGCATCTATGGAGAAACGCTGTTCATCGGTAAGAAGATGCAGTCGTGAACCGCAAGCCAACGATCCGAATATATCGTATACGGAAGCATCAAAGCTGAATGTGGAATATTGAAGAATGATATCCTGTTCACTCATCTGTAAATTCTCTTGATTGGCCAGTGCCAAGTTCACGACGCCTTGATGAGCGATTAAGGCCCCTTTCGGTTTGCCCGTCGAACCGGAGGTATAGATGATATATGCCAAATCATCGCCTTCAACGCGGACGCCACAGGCTTCCTCCGAGTACGAAAGGAATTGTTCATCCAGACAGAAGTACTCTGGCTTCGGTTGAAAACCAGCCAGGAGTCCATCCAGCTTGGCTGTGAAGTCCTGATGCGTCAGAATGATCGCCGATTCGGTATCCTCGATAATATAAGCATTTCTTTCATCTGGATGTGATGGATCCAGCGGGATATAGGCTCCGCCGGCCTTGAGCACACCGAGCATACTGACAATTGTATCCAGGCCCCTCTTCATAAATATCGAGACGAATTGGCCTTTACGCAGTCCCTTGTCTATAAGCATATGTGAAACTTGGTTTGACAACCGGTCAAGCTGCTCATAAGATACTTGCTCATGACCTGTCGATAGCGCGATTCGCTTAGGAAATCTCTCCACAATGGAAGCAAGCATCGACACAATGGTAGGATCCTTCGGGAGCTCTTTCTTCGTGTCATTGAGTATCGAGTACGCGTTCTTATCCTCTTCTGTCAGCATAGGCAAACGGCTAACCGGAACATCCATATGTTCAAGAGCCGCATTTGCAAGCTGTTCAAAATGCCTGCTAAATTTTTCGATCGTTTCTTCTCGATACAATGGTCGTGCATAGGATACATAGAGCGTCCATTCGTCCTTCTTCTCCTCCTGAACCATCCAGTTCAGCCAGCTGGAGCTATAAGCATAACCATTCCCATTATGGCCATAGATCGTTTGGAGCGGGAGCGGCTGACCGGTGAATCCTTCTATATCCTCAAGCGAATAGCTGCTTACTTCTATGTGCTCCATTTTGGCGGAAATGTGCTCATAGATCTGTGCGAATGAATCGCTGCCGCTTAAGTTAACTCTCAACGGAAGGAGATTGCCCTTCTCATTGTTCACGCCGATCAGTAAATCGGTATCGTGAGTCATTCGGTATAGAAACACCACATAGCTTGTGAGCATCCACGCCTTCAAGTCATATGAATCGCGGAACCGCTTGATTTTACCGGTTTCGATATGAAGCTTCAACGTCGTGCGATCAAGCTCTTGCTGCTGAAGATGCGCTGGACCATCGGTGTACAGATAGAATCCCGGTAAAGGTAGCTGCAGTTCATTCAACCAATATTCTTTGCCTTGTTCGATCATCAATGTTGTATTCAAAGGTTTCA
Source organism: Paenibacillus sp. JZ16 (assembly GCF_015326965.1). Classification (NCBI taxonomy): domain Bacteria; kingdom Bacillati; phylum Bacillota; class Bacilli; order Caryophanales; family Paenibacillaceae; genus Paenibacillus; species Paenibacillus sp. JZ16. The sequence continues at coordinate 108,124 of NZ_CP017659.1, read as the reverse complement.
GCTCCATCTTTTTTTCTCTACTGTTTTTGTTCTCGCAGTACTACACACTACACACGCAATTTGTTTACAAGCGCCTCCAGCTCAGCGGAAACCTGGTTGATCTGTTCTGCAGATTCAAAAATTTTGGTGAAGGAAGCCTGCTGTTCCTGGGCACTGATCCGGATCTCACCCGATACGGACGAGTTTCTCTCTGCAAGCTCTGCCAATTGTTTAATCGCTGCGGTAATCTGTTCGGTCTCGGCAACCATTTGCTGCGTAGCTGCAGACACCTCTTGAATTTGACTCGTCACCGTATCGGTTGCCACCAGCATGCCTTTAAACAGCTCTCCCGTTTCTTTGACAACTTCAATTCCCTTAGCGACGTTGTGTTCACCTTCGCTGATGGCTTCTACCGCAGATGCCGTTTCATCCTGAATGTATCGAACCAATTCAATGATTTGGTCCGCCGATTTTCTGGATTCCTCCGAAAGTTTCTTCACTTCACTGGCGACGACAGCAAACCCGCGGCCCTCTTCGCCGGCTCTTGCCGCCTCGATTCCGGCATTGAGTGATAACAGATTCGTCTGAGAAGCAATTTCGGTAATAACCTGCACGATCTGACCAATCTCATGTGAACGGTTCTGCAGCTTCTCGATGATATGCACCGAGTTTTTGACCGAATGATCGATGGAATTCATCTGCTCGATAACCTGCTCCACATTGTGGTTACCACGTTCCGATTGCTCCTTCATCTGTACGGATATCTCGGAAAGATCCGATGTATTGCCGGCAATCGTTGATACGCCGGATGAGATTTCCTCAAGCGAAACCACGCTTTCGGTAATGGAAGTGCTCTGCAAAGCAACGCGTTCCGACATTTCCTCCATATTTCTAGTAATAGCTGAAGATTTGTTATTATTGACTTCCACAGCGGAGAAGAGGAATTTAGACTGCTCTGCAGACTGCTCCGATACCGTTTTGATCGTTGTGACAAGTTCATTAATATGATTGACGGTTGTATTGAACTTGGCATTGACCTGGCCCAGCTCATCTTCGCCAGCTTTTAATTGGACGGTGAAGTCACCTTTGCTCAGCTTGTCCAGCGCCCCCATTAATGCTTGAATCGGTGCGAATGTCCGTCTAATCGTGAAGTATTGCAATGCTAATACGATCAGCAAGGTAATCAGCAGCGCAAAAACCGTATTGGTGATCAATTCCTGTTTCCCGGAAGCGATTAAGCTTGCATCCACGTCGATCCCCATGTAAGCAAAAATCTCCCCGCTGGCATCCTGGAAAGGATGCAGCACGGTGATCCAGGTACCATAATTGTCTGTATAGGCTTTGGTGTAGACGATTTTTTTCGTTTTCAGCATCTCTCTTACGGCATCGGCGTGGATATCCGGCTGTTCGTATAAGTCGCCCAGATTCAAGTCTTCTTCGGCAAACATATCGAGCACTGCCGTCGGCATGGCAATAATCGAGGTCTGGTTGCCACCCTCGAGCTCCGGTCCAAAAATATAGCCCTGTGCAATATTGGGATGCGTTAAGGATAGATCATCAAACGTCTTGGTAAGTTTTTTTTGGATATCCGCATTGCGATCGGTTGCGCCTTTCACCGCTTGTGCATCTTCCACCGATACCGACTTAACCAAGGTATCCATAATTTTCCCCGAATCGGACTGCAGCTGCTTCGTCAGCACGTTGTCCTGGATATAAAAGCTTGCGCCAATCACGATGGCCCCGGTAATAATGATATAGAGGCTCGTCCACATCATGTTTTTTGTAACAATGCTCAGATTTTTAAAACGCATTCCTTTTGATAACGATTTTGGCTCACTCACTTGGTGTCTCTCCTTTGATATCTCTTATGTATCTTCCATTTAAAATAGGGAATTCTTTCGCGAACCTGTCGCATCACCTACTTTCCTGGAAACATTGAATATTTCCGGAATTTTCATGAATACATTACATTTTTCAAAAATGTTCATCTTGAATGAACCGCTTTCCCCCTCCATCATTCTTCTGACATAGGTTCATTTCACATAAAGCTCTTGTTATGTGAAATTCCAGTTCAATAGATCCATATTCACGTTATGATTCCATAAACATTACATCTTTTGTACTATTAATAAATCGGCATTCCCCCTTATATTTTTAATACTTTAGTAATATTTGAATGCAAATTAGTCCTGGTTTTCGACAATTGCTTGAATTTTTTATGACGGCTATTGCCTTAAAGTTCCGTTTCTCAGCTTGTTTTGAAACGCAAAAAGACGACATTCCTTAAGTCTTGTGACGTAGGAATATCGCCTTTTGGTTCATTGCTTTTTCCCTGACAACTAGCTAAAGAGCTCCATCAAGTTTTTTAATTTCTTTTCTAACGCGCCAAACTGTACAAAACGATCCTCTCTCAGATGCTCTTTTCCCTCTACGAATAAGAGGAGTACCGGTGCGGTAAATATCAAATATCTCGAGGCGATTTCACCGACGGCTTCGCCTTGGATATGTCCCAATGAGATGCGAGGGAACTGCTCCAACAACTCTCTAAGTTTGGGTAAGATCGCGTGGCATACGCTGCAATCTTGTCTGGATACATATACAAAACTGAAGGTGTGATCTTGAATAAACCGCTCGATGGCCTCTATCGATCTTAGTTCTTCCAGTTCTTTCATCTATTACACCATCTTTCAAGCGCGACAAAGGATTATGTTCAGTCCAGAACCGCGGTGATATGCGCAGACGTAACCGCCCAGTGTGAGGCCGTCCAATATTTCGCTTGGTCCTTCACATAGATAATTTGCGGCGATTCATGCTTTACGTTCAAATCCTCGGCAATTTTATTGGAAACCGGCCGGGACTCAATGACTTTAACCAGCGTGTAATCCACATCGCCGTTTGGCGTCTTATTCAAGTAAGATTCAAACTCCGAAAGAGCATTGGAGCTAACCGGGCATGTCGTGCTATGCTTCAAAATAACTTGGCCGCGCTCGGAGGATTTTTCCAGAATCGCATTCCATTCTTCTATTGTCGTAATTTCATTCCATTGCATGTAATTTTCTCCCCTTGGATGTGATGTAATGCATTGCATTGCTTCTATTATACAACCAATCGCTATGATACACATAGGCTGTATCATCCATCTTTCATGTGCAGACCGTCGGATGGCGATCATCCTCCCCCATCGATATCCTTTAAATCTTGTATGGGCTGGAGGAAAATCATATCCGCTCCCGTCACGTACTTCGAGCACAAAAAGAACCGCGATGGACGCGGCTCCCCTTTTGAATATGTATGTACGAAGTTATGATTTTAGTGCTTTCACTATCAAAAAATGAGGGTTCATCATCAGGCGATCATACCATTTGGCCATCCATTCCTTAGCTTCCGGGTTGTCTTTATCCGCTAAACTGGGCTGCGGCTCGATGAGCTGATCGATTCGAAACCGTGAGGAAGTTACGTTGATGATTTCCTGAATCGGTCTTCTATAAAAGGAGACTTCGACGGGTCCGGACTCCGGTTTGTTCCAAACCTCCGTCAATAACTCACGGGCAAAGTAATCTTGGCGATCAAAATGTTTAACATCCATAAAGGGATGATGAACGGAGTAAATCAAACTGCCGCCAGGTTTCAGCACGCGTTGAAATTCGCGAAAGGTCGGCGCCCAATCCTCGATGTAGTGAAGCGTCAATGAACTTACGATCAGATCAAAAGCCTCATCTTCAAAGGGCAGATCCTCGGTTATGTCGCATGCGAATACCGTCGCTTCATTGCCGACTCGCCTCTTACAGGCTTCTATCATCGCCGGACTCAGATCAACCGCTGTGACCCGGGCCCTTCGTTTAAGAAATTGCTCCGTATACCACCCCGCGGCAAAACCAGCATCAAGGACGGTCATTTGCTCCATGTTTGCCGGCAACAAATGGATCATGGCCGGCCTTTCATAATACGCATTATGTCCGCTCTGCGAATCCACATGCCGCTCGTAGTCTCCGGCCAGCTTATCATATGCTTTAATGACCTTCTCCTTCATGGTTCATACCTCCTCCAAGTACATAATGATCCCAATATTCAGCTTGAGTATAGCGAACAATACGTGCGCTCGAAATTTCCGGCCAGCAAGTCCTCTTTTCGTATGTAAAATTGCAGTTCACCGGCATCCCACCAGCAAAACCCTACATCGTCGTCCGAATCGATCGCCAGCAGCAGCAGTGTATCCCGAATTTCCTGCTGGGCTTGCGCCGCGTTGCCGCCGCAATGATCAGTGATCTGCTGCATAGCCGCCTCCATGGAGTAATTGTACTCGGATCCGGTTAGCAGCATTAAAGCAGCCTCATGCTCACAATCTCCGTGCTGGGTAGAGGGATAGCCAAAGATCATTGCAATGTCGTCAGATTCCAGTCCAGTCAATTGATGACACAGGTCCTCATAAGATTCAAAATCGTGCTCCTCATCCTCGACGATTTCGTCATCCACATATGCGTAATTAGGAGGCTCAAGCGTAGCTCTGGCTTCAATACGGTGGCCGGTGAACTCTTCTTCTAACGTGGTTTCCTCAGGAGCCTGGCGTCGAACCGCTGCCGCCGTCTGATCCTCCGTCAGATACAGAACCCGATGTTCAATATTATAGGCAGGCTCATCAACGCCAATGAAGAAATACAGCATTCCGCTCAGGGGAAGCGAAGCGGTGGCATCATGAGCTGCCACATCCCTCAACTGCAGCTGTGCCAAAAACGTCATCGGTGTTCCATCCGAAGTCAGTGGCCATTCAATTTCCTCGGGAAGATCCGGATCTCCGCCAATCCGTGAATGGCACGGCCTGGCATAGTCCTCCACTCCTTTTTTGGATAGCCGTATGCCTTGGCGCATATGTTCGATTAAATAGTCAGCTGCATGCTCAAATTGGTGTTCCTTGATGATGCTTTGCATCTTAATCAAGTTGCGTTCGTTCAACTGCATGTCTTGCCCCTCTTCTATTCAAAGTTTAGATAATAATCATAACAAAAAACGGGGTTTTGCACGATTCCCTACTCATCCTTAAAGAGAAAAAGCGGCAAATCGAACGCCTATCGTTCAATCTACCGCATCGCGAAGAATAAATAGGTGGTCGACGATACCTCAGCCTTTACTTGAATTCGATTATAAATGGCTGATGTTCTGTCGGTTCGATCGCAACAGGCCCCTGCTCTTTGGCATAATTTTTGCGGCCGTTCACGAGAAGCCGGCGATGGTCCGGACTCCAATACATCTTAGAAGAGATGACCCCATGATAGATGGGTTCCGCGCTCAGTATATTCTTCCCTTGAAGCTTACCTGCATAAATTGTATTCTCCCCGTTCTGGGAATAGGCTACATATTTGCGATCCTTCGAGAACTCATAGCTATCCACCTTCTCCAGCAGAATGGACAGCTCATGATTTCTGCGGTCATATACGTACAGGGTTCCCTCCGTTCCTAAGAATACGAATTGATCATCGTTCAACCATGCAGCTTGGTCTGTGCCGATATCATGCTCATACTGAACATCAATCGCATTGCCGTTGACGGCTCCCATTGCAATTCGACGACCGTGACCGTATTCGTCCAGAACGATGAGCGCCATCTTCCCGTCATCCGAGACGATCACCTTGAAGGGAAGGGCTTCCGTTTCAAGACCCTTCAGCCGATAAACACGTGCCGATTCCGATTCCGTATCAAAAATCCCGATGCTGGACTGCCTTTTGTTTGATTCCATCACCATATAGCTTACAAAACGGCTGTTGCCGGACCAAGTCGGTTCCTCAAACCATAGCTCCTGATTGGCATCTGTCGTAGCTTCGAGGCTTTCCACCTCCCCGCCCGGATATGCTATCAATTGCAGAAAAACGCCCTCCTCCGTCTTGGCAATTCCCGAAACATATTTTCCATTGGGGGACAATTGATAGGAAAGCTTATTCATTTCAATCTCTAATGTATGGTCAACTCGCTCGTATGGGGATGAAAAACGCTGCAAGCTCAATTTCGCCGCGTCCACTGCTTCGGTTTCATAAAAAAGACCGACTACCGACTTGGATGCTGACCAGCCGAGCCATTCAACTGGATCCTTGGATTCTGGCATTCGATAAATCGTCTTCACTTGGAAAGGCCGGCTTCCCTCGTCCACGGCTTGATCCGATTCCGCGCTGGGGATAATGACGGTCTCTGATTGCAGTCCGCTTGCACAGCCGGTCAGTAAAATCAAGGCAAGAGCATAACATAATTTAAAACGTTTATATCGATATCTCATTGGACAGCCCCCGCCTTTACATAAGGAATTTCAACATTGACGACAGTATGAAACTTCTCGCTGACGATACGGATGGTTCCGCCGTGATCATCGACGATGGATTTAACGATACTGAGGCCCAGTCCCACACTGCCTTCTTCCTTCTGCTTCTGGCTCACCGAGTAGAACGGCTGGAAGACGTTTGCGAGCTCGTGTTCCGGTATGGGCTCTCCGGGATTATCGAAGGTATAACGAACGCTTCCGTCCACACGCTCAGCCTTGACGGTAATTTCCGATTGGGCGGCACTATATTTGATGGCATTATCCAGAAGATTGATAAAGAGCTGGCGCAGCCGATCAGGCTGGCCAAGCACGAAGGAACCTTCCTCTGCTTCGCAAACGATGCTCTTTTTATAGCGCTTGGCCCGGAACGACATGGAGTCAACTACATCGCGCAGAATTTTTCCCGAATCCACAAGCTCTACATCCTCTTCTCCAGCGTTGTGCTGCGATACTTCCAACAGCCTTAGCACCATGCCATGCAGACGTCGACTCTCTTCAACGATGTGATTCATGCCCTTATCGAAGAACTCCCGATCGTCATCCCCTTTCTCCCGAATGATCTCGGCATAACCCAGAATGGAGGTGAGCGGCGTTTTGAGTTCATGGGTCACATTGTCAAAAAAACGTTTCTCCTGCGCATTTAGCTCCTTCAAGCGATCCCGGTCACGCTCAATCGTGGATATCTGGCTGCCGATCCGGTCGATCATGTCATTGAAATTCAGAGCCAGTTTGCCAATTTCATCTCTTCGCCGGAATCGGATTCGAACATCCAGGTTCCCGTTCTTTACTTCAGTGGAAGCGCGGGTAAGCTTCACTAGCGGTATGGTGATATTCCTGGACAGCAGGTACGAGAACAGGAACGCTGCCCCGAAGATGGCAAGCGCAATGTAGAAAATAATGTCCATGATCCGGCCGCTTTGTTCGTAGAGCAGGGTAAAATCCTTGGTAAACCTCAATATGCCCACCTTGACTCCATCGATGATAACCGGATATGAATAGAGAACGGTTCCGCTGTTTCGACCATAGGTGATGGTATAGGCCGTCTTTCCCTCGATCGCTTGGCGAAGATCCGCATCCGAGGGTCCCGAGAATCTTCTCTCGTCCGATGAGAACAATAACTTGCCGTCGACGGTGTACGCGCTGACATGGCTAGAAGTAGCATGCTTCAAATCATTCACCATTTCCTCGGCCATCTGCCCGAAATAAAGCTTATTGTTCGTAAAATGATTGATAAGGAAAGCTTGCCTTACATATACATTGCTGTTGTTTTTAAGTCCAACCAGATCGGAAGTTACGATCTTCTGATTGCTTGTCCGAATGATCTCCTTGACAGTTTGATTGAGTACGAGGAACGACAGACTGAATATCACAAAAAAACCAACAATAAACTTGGCTCTGATGGTCCGGATCATCTCTTATTCCGCCTGCTTCTCGAATTTATAGCCGATGCCGAATACGGTTGTGATCAAATCGCCGGCATCCAGTTTTTTGCGGAGCCTCTGAATATGCGTATCCACCGTCCGCGTATCCCCCATGAAATCATAACCCCAGACTAAATCCAGCAGTTCCGAGCGAGTATAAATCTTCCCCCGGTGACCGTACATGGTCATGAGCAGGTCGAATTCCTTCGGCGTAAGATCAACCGGTCTTCCGTCTTTCTTGACCAGTCGCTCTTCCATTACGATTTCGATAGCCCTAAAGCGGATCACGGCTTCCGGCATTCCTCCCCTATCCCCTTGGTTCGCCTGATCCAGCCGTCGGAGGATCGTGCGAATTCGGGCGACCACCTCCCTCAGATCGAAGGGCTTCGTAATGTAGTCATCGGCACCAAATTCTAGCCCAAGCACTTTATCCGTGATGTCGGATTTTGCCGTAATCATGAATATGGGGATGTTATAGTCCGTTGTTACTTTTTTGCATATATCGAGCCCGCTTTGGTCGGGCAGCATCCAATCCAGAAGGAGCAGATCGGGATGAAATGCCGCAAGCTCCCTAAAGCCTGCGGCACCGCTGGCCGCGGTACGGGTTTCAAAACCTTCCATCGCGAGGCCATAGGCCAGCAGATCGGCGATCGGCTCCTCATCTTCGATAATGAGAATTTTTGTTTTTTTCATGAAGTCTCCATTCCTAATTCACGAGCTATTTGATGATTCGATTTTAGCATATCCCCACAGTTATGATAACCTGATCACCTACAAGCATATTATGTCTGTGATTCAGGCAAATGCAGCAGATCCGGTACGGTGACAAAAGAATATCCTTGATTCTTCAAATCAGGTATTAACAGTGTTAGTGCCTCAATGGTGTTGGCAAGATGATTCTTACCATTTGCGGAATGCTGAAGAATGATGCCTCCTGGCTTCAACTGCTCGCGGATGATTCCCATGATCTCCTGAGCAGGCACACCTGACCAATCCATCGTATCTACAGACCAGTTCACAATGGCTAGATCCTTACTCTGGATGGCTTTCTCCATGTCCTCATCCAATGCACCATACGGCGGCCTGAATAAGGATGGTCGATAACCAATGATGTCGTTCAGTTCCTCCTGTGTATCCATGACCTGCTTCATCGCTTCGTCCATGGATAACTCCTTGAAGTTGGGATGTGACCAGGAATGATTCCCTATGGCATGGCCTTCCTCAACAATTCGCCGGGCAATCTCAGGATGAGCCTCAGCCCGATCTCCCAGCAAGAAAAAGGTAGCTTTAATCTCGTTTTCCTTTAAAATATCCAGAATCTTGGGTGTTACTATGGCATCCGGGCCATCATCAAACGTTAAAGCAACCTGTTTGCCGTCTTTCGCTGAACCATTAAAATACACCTTCTTCTCCATGGACCGAATTCCGCTTTGAGTGGTATCGGGCGATCTTTTTTCATCTAAATCATCCGTTTCTTGGTGTTCAAGCGAGAGCTCCTGCGATCCCAAAAAATATGATCTGAGTCCATCGACTATTGCCAGCGCGGCAAGGTCTTGTCCTTCATCGCTCAGCAGGAAATCCTCATCCTCCGCATTGGTAAGATATCCAACTTCAACAAGCACTGCGGGCATCTTGGGTGTACCTAGCACTTTTAGTTGTTCTTCCTTTACGCCGCGATCACGGAGTCCAATTCCCTGCGCCAAATGCGTTTGAACAGCTTGGGCCAATGGAATGCTGTCCTGGTTTCGGTATAAGGTTTCTGTTCCTGATACCATAGGATCCGTATAGGTGTTGCCATGGATGGAGATGAAGGCATCCGCATTCCCATCATTCGCGATCGCTCCCCGCTCCTCCAATTCTATGAATTGGTCATCCGTTCGTGTCAAGAGAGGCTCAAACATAGGATCCTCCTCAAGAAGGGCAGCAACCCGTCCGGCAAGGGACAGATTGAACGCCTTCTCATATGCGCCGCTGACTCCTGTAGCTCCAGGATCCTTTCCCCCGTGGCCTGGATCGATGACGATCCGAAATGTTTCTTGATGATTGGGCACGGCAGGAAGCGTCTTATAGTTATCTGCAACTCTAGCAGATGATGCCGGCATGAACTCTACCGTTGATGAACCGACGTGCCATGCCAATTTGAAGCCGACGATAAGCAGGATTGCAATAAATAGAATATAAAAGACTCTGGTAAGTTTCTTTCTTTTCTTGTGATAGATCATGGTTCCTCCTTCTTGGTGATCGTGCTAGATACGATTCCATAAGAAGAATATAATCGCCGGATGTGACAACGATTTTACCAAGATGTCAACAACTTGTGTCCAACGTTACTCTATGCTAATGACAGGAGTTTCATAGACATATAGACGTCCCTCGGATCCTGTTCTAGAAGCAAATCTTTCAAATAGCTGCATTCTATACCTTACCTTTACGCTTTATGATAGATATCGATCGGCTAGATTAGTAAAAAAAGAAGCAGGCTGCCAATGCAGCTTGCTTCTATCTTAACGTTACGATTCATTAACCAGCCTACCCTAGCCAAATTGACAGTTACACGTTCAGCGAATAGGACGAGCGAGCGATCTCCGTGGCTTGAACCATGTTACGAAGGGATGCAACCGTTTCTTCCTTACCGCGTGTTTTGAGGCCGCAGTCCGGATTGATCCAGAACAGCTTCGGATCCAGGACCCGCAGTGCACGCTCGATCATGCTTGTCATCTCTTCCACTCGAGGGACCCGCGGACTGTGGATATCATACACGCCTAGTCCGATCCCTAATCTGTACGTATTGACCTCGAAGCTATGAATCAGCTCGCCATGACTGCGCGAAGTTTCAATCGAGATGACATCGGCATCCATCGCCTCGATCGAATCGATCATGTCATGGAACTCGCAGTAACACATATGCGTATGAATTTGCGTAGTCGGCTGAACCGTGCATGTGGTCATGCGGAAGGCTTTAACAGCCCAAGCGAGATACTCCGCTTGATCTTCCTCCTTAAGCGGCAACCCTTCGCGCACCGCTGGCTCATCCACCTGAATCATCCCGATGCCCGCCTGCTCCAGCGCCTCTACTTCCTGTCTTAGGGCATAAGCCAGTTGATAGGCAATTTGTTCCCGCGAGATATCTTCGCGAACGAACGACCAGTTCATAATCGTAATCGGGCCGGTTAGCATCCCTTTCACGGGCCGGTCCGTCTTCGATTGTGCATATTTCGTTTCCTCCACCGTCATCGGTTGCTCGAATGCCACATCCCCGAAGATCACAGGCGGTTTTACGCAGCGTGAGCCGTAGGACTGAACCCATCCAAACTGAGTGAAGGCAAAACCTCCAAGCTTCTCTCCGAAGAATTCAACCATATCCGTTCTTTCGAACTCCCCATGCACAAGCACATCAAGGCCAATCTCTTCCTGCAGCTTGATCCAAACATCGATTTGCTCTTGAATGAAGCGCTCATACTGCTCATGGCTCCACTCTCCCTTACGCCACGCCTGACGTGCCTTGCGCACCTCGGCTGATTGCGGGAAGCTGCCGATTGTCGTGGTCGGAAAAATCGGCAGCTGCCATTTGTTCTGTTGAGCGACATGACGCTCCGCAAACGGCAGACTGCGAACCGGATTCTGTGAACTAATCTCGGCAACTGCCTGCTGAATGTCATGGCGATTCCGCTCTCCGGATTGTTTCAGCGCCTGAAGCGCAGCATCGCATGCTTCCAGTTCCTTAGTGATTCGGGCTGCTCCTGTGGAGATTGCTTTTGTCAAAAGAACCAGTTCATTCAGCTTCTCGTCTGCAAAGGCGAGCGCTCCTTTCAATTCTGGCTGCAATTTCGTTTCGCTGCTCACCGTCACCGGAACATGCAGCAAGCTGCACGAAGATTGAACAATCAGGCGTTCAGGGGCTACGTATTTCGTCAGCTCTTCCAATTGTGACAGCTTCTCGCGAAGAGACGCCTTCCAAATACCCCGTCCGTCGATTATGCCGGCACCCAGCACCTTATTCGCAGGAAACCCTGACTGTTTAATGGCTTGCATATTGCCTTGGTATCCGTGCAACAGGTCAAGACCGATGCCGCTAACCGGAAGCTGGATTATATCCTGATAGTTTTCAACGGATTCAAAATAGGTTTGCAGCATGATGTTCAAACCCGGTGCCGAAGCCGCAAACGTTTCATAGACGCGGGTTAACCGCTTAAGATCGGCATCGCTTAATTTTGTAACGAGTATCGGCTCATCGATCTGTACCCATTGAACGCCTTCTTGGACAAGCTCCTGAAGAATTTGTACGTAGAGCGGTAACAATTTTTCCAGCCAAGCATCCGTCTCCGACGACTGATACCCTTTGGACAACTTCAGGAAGGTGAGCGGTCCGACAATAACCGGCTTGCCTTCTATTCCAAGTTTCTCCTTGGCCTCCCGATAAGCTGCCAACGGTCTGTTCTCCGTCAGAACCGGAGCAGCCCCATCCAATTCAGGCACGATATAGTGATAATTGGTATTAAACCACTTGGTCATTTCACTTGCCGTAGCATCCTTCGTTCCGCGTGCAATGCCATAATATACAGACAATGGCACAACGCCGCCCTCATAAGAGAAGCGTTTCGGTACGATGCCAAACATCGTCGCCGTATCCAGAACATGATCATAATAACTAAAATCATTAACCGCAATAAGATCGATCCCGCTCTCCTGCTGCTTCCGTAAATGATTCAACCGAATCTCCTGCAGCTGCCCGTGAAACTCCGATTCTTCCAGCTTGCCTGCCCAGAATGCTTCCAAGGCTTTCTTCCATTCCCGATCAGCGCCAATACGCGGATATCCCAGTACACTGCTTTTTGCCATCTATGTAACACTCCTATACAAATTGTTACAAGAAAGATATCATGTATTGATCGGTATAGTGTAACTCATATAAGCTATATCTAGTTATAGCCTATGGCTATAGCAAGATTGGTATGCGTGTAATGCTTGTTTCGCTTCAATGCAAAAAAACCGCAGAACGCGGTTTTTCATCAAGGTGTCTCTATGGTTTCCTAATATGCCTATTCTCTGATCCAAGCATCCAGCAAACGAAAAGTTTCTTTAGCCGAATCTATAATCTCATCAGGATCCTCCGCGGCATTGAGCAGCGCTTCCCGGATTTCGATCCATCTTGGCTTGGTCTCTTGACCATATGCATAGAAATAACGTAGACCCGACTCCGGACTCAGCGGCAAGAACTTCATCAATTGTTTCGTAATGACTTGGCCACCAAGTGTGGATCCCTCAATAACATACAGATATCCCAATATTCGTGCTTGGCTGCTCAGCTCTGGCAATCGGCTGCACAGTGGCAATTGTGCAATCTCATCAGGAGTCATTCCTAGATGAATAAGATCTTCTTCCAATAGGTTCGATTTCGTTCGGATTTCCAGATCCAAACCAAGATGGTTCACGGCACCCTCTGCCATCAGTTGCTCTTCGGCCGGTTTAATAAATCCGTAAAATTTCGCTAAATAAGACCGATATTGATCTATGTTCAAGGTCTGATCGAAGGCAGCTTTGGCGTATGGATTCTGTTCGATTCGTTCATGCTGGGTTGCCGTCTCTTCTCTTATCCGTTCTAAAATCCGCATGCTCATGGATAACCCCCTCAATGTCTCAGGCTGTAATGCAAGGACAAGCACATCTGTAACAAACCGCTACAATTAGGTATCGGTCAGTCGATGAACCATGCGATTAATATATCATAACGAGAATACGATGAATACATAGCAGGCTCAAAGGTGCCCGATATCATTCCCTTAAGAGAACAAATTCAATCATCTCTTCAGTGCATTACCTCGGTTATGAATACCTTGTAACGGATACAGAGATAGCATTTGTTTTGCATGTATGAAACACTCTATAATAAGTTTACTTCGGACTGTAAAGGAGCTTATCTATGAAGACAATTGGACTAATCGGGGGAATGAGCTGGGAATCCTCCATTGAATACTACAGAATGATAAATGAGCAGGTGAGAAGCCAATTGGGTGGCCTCCACTCGGCCAAATGCCTTATGTACAGCGTGAACTTCGAAGAGATTGAACACTATCAATCCGAGGGGAATTGGAAAAAAGCCGGTGAAACATTAGGTGAAGTTGCACTTTCATTAGAAAAGGGCGGCGCCGATTTTATTGTGATATGCTCCAACACGATGCACATGGTACTAGATTATATAGAAGAAAGAATAAGAATTCCTGTGCTGCACATTGCCGATGCTACGGCAAATCAAATCCATGAACATGGGATTCGTACAGTAGGCTTGCTTGGAACCAAATATACCATGGAGCAGAATTTTTATAAGCAACGAATAGAATCTAGTGGTATTCAAGTGCTCATCCCCAATGAACAAGATCGTGAGATCGTAAATAAAGTGATATACGAGGAATTATGTCTCGGTAACATCCAATCGGATTCAAAAGCCCACTATAAAGAAGTTATTGAACGGCTGATTCAAGATGGTGCCGAAGGAATTATTCTGGGATGTACGGAGATCGGATTATTAGTAAAACCCGAGGATTCCAATATTCCACTCTTTGATACAACCTCCATACATGCCAGTGAAGCTGTTCATAAATCATTGGAAGCAGACTCTTAATTCATAATTGGATATCGTTACAAGTTATCTATGCTGTTCAGCACCAGAATCAGCCCAGCAATACACAATACCCATGACAGAATCGATCCGGAGCTCTGCGCGATTGTCAGGCGCAGCTTCTCGAGCGGACGCTGCATCATGCGGCCGAATACGAGGTGTAATCCAAGCAATAGGATTGGAGGCAGCACCATCACGATATTGTATGCAGCCAGGATGGGCATCCATTGAACCGTTGTTAACTGAGCCGTAGTCATCAGCCCGATAGCCGCAAAGTACGGAAGGGCTGTTGCTACCTCCAGCAAGGACGTCGTGAATCCAAGTCCGATCATGGCTCCGAAGCTTTTGGATCTTGGACGGCGCGGCTCGGATGTTTTTTTCGTGGGGATCAAGAAACTGGCGACAAACAGGACACCGCCGACAACGGTCATGATCCAGCTTACCGTTCGATTTTGAAAAATGCCGGTTACGGATTGCAAAACGGCATCCAAACCCAGCATAAGCGCAGCGCCTACCAGGAAGTAGAAGCCTCCCACTGTTAATAAATAAATGAATAAACGGGGGATTAACCGATCCCGTTCGGTCAAGAGCAAATACACTGTTACGCCAAGCGTAGCTGGACTCAGCATGTCCAAGAGGGATAAGGCTCCAATGGAGAGCAGCAGTTCCAACGTCAAGATGTCTCCCCCTCTTCTACTTGTTCTTTGTCCTTGCGTAATGCATAAATTTCGAATGCCTGTTCCATGAACTGAAGAAGGGCATCCTCGATGGGATATAATCCCATCTGCTCGGACTGCGCCGGTGATTTACGGATCTCCCACAGCTTATCGATGAAGGGATCTTCATCTTCAAATACCTCAAGTCGTTTCTCATCCATCCGTCGGACAATTCGCTGCACATCCGGTGAATCGGGACCGTCCTGCATCCGCCTTTTGAGCTGCCCCAACAGAGCGATCCACTCGAGAGAGTCGGGATCCGTGCTGTTCATATTAGGGAGTAGACTTAACAACTCTACTTCGCGCTTCTCAAACATCTGCTGCCTTATCGAGTGCTTTAACGATGGGTCTCTTCCGGAGAGGTGAATCAATTTCTGAATGACGTCCCAGCTTGTCTCACCTTCCATCGCAATGCTGTGAAGCACGGCTCGCAGCGCCGATTCCATCTGGTTCAGCTTTTTTTGTTCGTTCATTACAATGTCCAACTGATTTATCAGGCTGGTGGACCAGTTCCATTCCGGGTTGGAAATCATATCCGATATTTCTTGCAAACTAAAGCCCAGCCTCTTCAGAAACTGGATTTGCTGCAGCTTCTTTAATTCCTCTTCACTGTATATACGATGCTTGCCCGGTGTTTTGGCGGCAGGAATCAGCAGGCCAATCTGGTCATAATAGCGCAGCGTTCTTACCGTAATCCCCGTCTGCTTGGATAAATCTTGAATGGGAATCAACTTCATCACCAGCTTTCCTAAAGTCTCGATAACTTCACTATACAGGATGACGCTACGTCACTTTCAAGCTTTTTTACGAAAAATATGACCATTGTAGTTTGATGCAGCCGGCACAAAAAATGCCCGAGTTATCGGGCTTTGTTCTAATGCAGAATGGAATTCACTTCAGCTTGATGATTTTTGTTCTGGTTAAGCCAATCAGATAGAGTCCGATGGGAATCACCAGCAAATGGAGGAGCGCATAGCTTGACCACACGTTCTGAATGATATCGGCAACATAGATGGTGTTGATGTATGTATTCCAGGCCACGATCACAAACAGCACGGACAATGGATAGATTAACGGATTTTGTTCCTTTAGTCCGAACACGGTCTTCATGCCTTGAAGAATCGAAAGATACAAGAGAGAGATCTTGATAAAAAAAGTCAGGATCCAAAGTGTAATCAATATGCCTTCCACACGTTGGAAAAAGTTTCCTAAGTTGATCGTCTTCGCAAGTGCAAATGCCGGAAACGTGCTATTCTCCGTCTGCTCAATGCCCAAAACCAGCACGCTGAGCAGGACGGTAATGCCGAGCACGATCCCGCCTGCAGCGGCTCCCCACATCAATGCCTTCCCCGCTTTCCTCTCCCCCTTAACCAGGGGCAAAAAGGTCATCAGCACAATCAGTTCCTGAAACATGGAGGAATGGAATCCGGCCTTGGCAACTGGCATCCAGCCCTCCTCAAGCATAGGCTTGATATGGTTCCAATCGATCTGGGGAATCAGCGAGAGGACAAGGACCAAGAACAGAAATACAATCCACGGAAACATCAATTCACTGACACGGGCCAAAAGAATGATGCCCATCCTGGCGCACATGACGGCCGCTATCAAGAATAAGATTTGGATAGCCTCGATCGGCGTCTCCGGCATCATCTCGCTGCTCAGGAAAAAACCCAAGTTGCCAAGCAATGTGCCCGTAAGAATCAAAAAATAAAAAAGGTAGAGCAGCGAGAGAATCTTTCCCAGCAGCTTCCCCAAAACCTTCTCATGGATCTCAAAGATCGTTTGGCCAGGATAGACACGCGCGATGGCTAAGTACAGCACAACCATAAGGAGATTAATGAGGATACTGAAGAGGGAAGCCATCCACGCATCTTCCCGTGCGGTATGCGCTAATCCGGTGGGGGTTACCAGGATCGAGGTTCCGATGGTCAAGCCAAAGGCCAGTATAAAAAATTGCCGTGCGGCGATATCTTTGTATTTAATCACGTACAACCATACCCTTCTTCGTTATGAGATCAACCTGTTCAGCGGTTGCATCAAAACGCCGATCCAGTCCAGCGGCCTTAAATAAGGTACCTCCATCATATCCCCGATCAAGGCCAGCAAGGTCACTCCCCATACCGCATAGAACACAACCAAGTCCCTGAGGGAGCGAAGCTTCAGCAGTTGCCGGGTTTCCGTAACGAGCACGATGGACAGGAACAATATGAATAACCAATGCCAATTCACGGCTCATCCACCTTTTGGTTTATGGGTTGTATGATGGATCCGATCCGCCGGATCGCTACATCTGCATCCACGCGGATATTCATCGTTTTAAAGCTTTCTCCCCAATGATCCCGGTATTTTTTCCAAACATCCGGATATTTTCGGTGCAGGACCTCACCGAATCCAAAAACATCGGATCCATAACGCTGCTGCACCAGCCCGATATGCTTCGAGATATTGGTGTTATATTTATCTTCGATATCCTTCTCTAATTCGTCGATGACGGCAGGTCGACTGATATCAATCGGACATTGAACGGCGTTCACATCCGCTTCGATCTCCAATTCGGCTGAAAATTCAGGGATCCCCTTCGAATTGAGCGTAACATCAAGCGATGTGTCTGCCCGGTTCACCCCAAACCCGACGATGCCTCCGTCCGGACATGAAATATATCCCGCCGTGTTGTCGACTCTATTCAAGACATAATTGACGGCCTTGCTAGGCGGTTCCCCCAGCCATCCCACTAACCGGTCCTCTTTAAACACGCCTAATCCCGTATGTTGAAGCAGCGTTGAAGGACTGATTTGCTTCACATTCTCCAGAGACTGTGCTTCTGCTAAACTGCCGTTTAACTGGACTCCGGATAATACAGGGTCTGAGCCGCTTCGCTTTAACTCCGTCACAAACTGCTGCAATGTAACTTTACCCGTCGCTGCCCATTTTTTCTGCGATATCAGAATCGAGGAATAGAGCGAATTTGCCGGAACATACTCGAATGGCGTAACGACCTCCAGGATGTCAGAGGCTTTCCCGTTTTTGGCAACGAGCATGAAGAAATCCGTTCGAAGCTGATGGTTCCGGGAGATATAATCGAGCACGTCGCTGACCCCTAGCCGGGCCAAATCTTCCCCAAATACCAACACCCGGACATGGGACAGATACGGCATCCGAGGTGCCATGCTCAGCATGCGCTGAAGGGCATCGGGGATGGTTTTACCCACTGACTTGTAGGTTACGACCGGAAGACTCCCCATGGATCCGCCTTTTTTGGACCCCGTCTCACTGGAATTGAGCACTTGAGCTGAAACGGCGTACCCATTCTCGTGGGTATCGATTCCAAGTGCCATGACGACGGCAAGCTCATTCAGTTCTTTTTTGCTCCAGCATCCAGGCGTTATGGCTAAATTGACTATAAGCAGGACTGTAAGTACTTTTCTTTCCCACATCCATAACCAGTCCCATCTGTCTAAAATAAAGAATTCGAGTCATGACGTAAAAAGACGGCTCATGTCTTGGATTTGGACAAGTATTTCTTCATACTGTGGCGTGACAATCGCAACAATGCATCCTTCTGGCTCCGCCAGCGTATAGGTGCAAAAGAAGACATATAAGGAACCCCCATGGACTGCAGACTGCACAGGTGGAGGCCAATCATAATCATTCCGATTATCATTCCATACAATCCGAATGACGCTGCTATTCCCATTAGCCCAAATCTCAATATCCGGACCGAGATCCCAATATTAAAAGCCGGAAGGGCAAAATTGGCAATCGCCGTCATGGATACAACGATCACCATCGCGGCCGATACAAGACCCGCTTCGACGGCGGCCTGTCCAATAACCAAAGTGCCAACGATGGAAACGGATTGGCCGATCGATTTAGGCAATCGAATCCCGGCCTCGCGCAAAATTTCAAACGTGATTTCCATAATCAACGCCTCAATAAATGCGGGGAATGGCACCCCTTCGCGTTGACCGATCAAACTTGTCAGCAAGTTGGTCGGAAGCATTTCCTGATGAAACGTAGTGATCGCAATATATAATGAGGGGGTAAGAAGCGCTATTCCGAAGCATAAGTATCGAAGTAGTCGAACCAAGCTGGCAAAATCCCAGCGTTGGTAATAGTCCTCGCTCGATTGAAACAGTTGTACGAACAGTGCCGGAACCACCAATACAAACGGCGTACCTTCCACAAAAATAGCAACTCGCCCTTCCAGTACTGCAGAAGCAATAACATCGGGCCGCTCTGAATTATATACCGTCGGAAAAGGACTGTATCGATGGTCCTGTATCATCTCTTCGATATAATTGCTCTCCAGGACGCTGTCCAGCTTGATTGCATTCAGTCTTCTGCGCAGCTCATTGAGTACATCGACATCACATAAACCGTCCATGTACATCACGGCCAATTGCGTATTGGTGTGCTCGCCTACAGTTCTTTCTTCAATGCGCAGCTTAGGGCTCTGAATTCTCCGTCGGACTAAGGCCGTATTCTCGCGGAGGGATTCAGTAAAACCTTCCCTCGGACCTCTTACCACGGATTGAGAAGTCGCGTCTTCAACTGCGCGCTGCTTCAGTGTTTCAGTACCCACATAGAGCGAGGTGGATGTTCCATCCATGAAGACGATCGTATTCCCGGACAACAGTTTCTTTTCAACCTCTTGATAGGTTCGGGCTTCCCCCACTTTCCCCATCGTTATCGTCAGTTCCTTCAGCATTCTCATACGTTCTTCCGGGGTTTGATAGGGGAATTCAATGAATAGCGGTAAATCCTTATGAATTGCTTCTATTAAAAGATGAGGATCTCCCATCCCTTCAATGTAAACCATCACCGTAGGGATAGCCCCCACAATTAACTCTCTGTATATGATATCTCCGCTCTGCCCGAATCGACTCTTCATATTTTCGATAAATTGCGCGATGGAAACCGGCAATTTTTCTTGTGAAACATGATTGCGTGTGGTGTTCTCCGTCATGTAAACGACTCCTCGTTTTTCCCTCATGGTCAGCTTTGCCTTACAAGGAATTCAATTACCTTCATTTATCTTTTCCTCTACTGTTCCCGCAGTTGGATATTATATACTTTTTGAGACAGGTCCTTGAAGTGAATTCGTTCAAAATAAAACGCCTCTTGAAGACTCAGGGAGTCAACAACAGGCGTTATCTGATTTAATTTTCCTACCAGTTCCAAAGTATAGTTACTGTGTCAGCCCTTTAGCCTGCAGATACGCTTTCTTGTATTCGGCTGCTTTATGGGCGATCAAGCTGTAATCCTGCCGCTTCAAAGCTTCGCTTGTCAGATCCGATCCAATACCGACGGCTATAGCCCCCGCCTTGATCCATTCGCCAAGATTATCAAGCGAGACACCACCGGTCGGCATGATATTCGCCTGCGGCAGCGGGCCTTTGATCGCCTTGATCATCGACGGATCGTACAGATTGCCAGGGAACAGCTTGACAATGTCCGCCCCCAGTTCCAGTGCTTCCTGGATTTCCTTGATCGTCATCACGCCCGGCATGACCGGAATCCGATAGCGGTTGCAAAGAACGACGGTTTCCCTGCTCAGGCACGGCCCAACAACAAACTCGGCGCCGCTCAATATCGCAGCACGCGCTGTTTCCGGATCTAGCACTGTACCTACCCCGATGATGGCATAGGATGAAGGGTCTTCGGCGTTCCAGGAATATTTGCGCGACAACGTTTCAATGGCCCGGAGCGCAAACGGTACGGTCATCGTCACCTCGATCACTTTAATGCCGCCGGCAATCGCCTGTTCGGCCATCTCCACAACCTGCTCCGGCGTTTCGCCGCGCAGGACCGCGACCACGCCTTCTTCTGCTATTTTTTGAATCAACTGCAATTTCTTCATCTTAACTCCTCTTTTCTATTCGATAACTACACAGAATATGATTCAAACGTATATTCCGCTCCGTTTATCGTTCTCGCGGAGCTGCCTGAAGCCATAACCTTCAGATGCATTCGATCCTCGGTCATCCACCCTGTATACGCAACCTCAAATCCGCCGTCAGTCTTGAATTCCGGCCTGTGCCCGGACATTTGCCGTGCGAACGCCGCCAGTTGTCCGATCCCTCTGTTCTCCGCTTCCCGAACGGTCACCGCTTCTACGGTGAGAGCCATTCGAGGGCCATTGCAGACGGCCAGATGATATCCGGACTGCTCCCTAATGTTATAAGCGGTCCCGGGGCTCAAATGTATGGCAAAATAAACCTCATCTACCTTGCCGTACAAAGCTTCCGCTTCATACAGCCATTCTCCTTCCGGTAGAACGCCGACAACTTCACCGCCACCATCACCTGCTGGTTCAGGCAGCGGATACAGCGCAAGCACCACATTTTTGTGGTACAGCACCTCCATCCACTCACTCTGGTGGCGGGGATCGTTTCCTGAGGGATCATATCCCTCTCCCGGGTGAAAAAAATACAGTTGATTTGCCTTGCCGCCAGTGCGGACAGGAAGGCTGAACATCCAGCGCAGCTGCTCGTTGTCGAACTCACGAACCCGCTCCCACAATCCGCCCGCCGCAAAATGTTCCGTCACATAAGCGTAGGAGTGCAGCTGCCGCATCTCGCCGTCAACCGATTTCATCAGAGCCTTGCGCACTTCGGTCGCTTCGCTTCGATCCAGGGCTAGACGACGATCAGCTTCCGGAGCTTCGTGGAATAGAAAACCGGCGTACTCCGTGCGCGGCATCTCCTCCGGAAGGCTGAAATCACCGAACTGGACATAATCGTGAAGCACATTGGCATCCCTCGGTGCATCATGCGGCCATCCTCTGGAGTGGGCTCCTACCCACGCCCCTTTCAAATAATAGGACGTGCGCAGGCTCCACAGCTCATCCAGAAGTTCATGAAGCTCCCGCTTTAATTCCGGTTCCTCCATTAGTTCCAACGCGCAGGTGAACGCCTGTGTCCAATGCCAGAACCACGGCAAGCAGCCGTATTCTGCCATGCCTTCCCGCCGGAGCAAGCACAGGGTATCCCGAAGACTTTGTTTTCCGTCCTCCAGAAGTTCCTTATCATTGAACCGATGGCCGAATATTAGCTTGGCTGCCGTATATTTAGCCTCATGATGATTGCACACGGTGAGCGGCTTGCGAAAAAATCCTCCGTGGTAGATATGTTCCAGTCCAGCCTCAAACTCAGCCGCCAAGCTCTCGCTCATCTCAGTTTCAAACTTGCGATAGAAAAAAACCATCAAGCTCCCCATTAATTCAACCGGCAGCGCATGTGGACTCGCCTCTTCCGGCTTCGGTCCCAGGTTCAGCGGCCAATGACCGTACATCGGACTCTTCGCGTCCTTGTTCTGCAATCGCAGCACACGACCCAGAACCTCCTCTGCCAGCCGTTTACCCTCCTGCCGGTTAAACTTCGGATCAATCTCAAGGTCTAGCGAAGCCGCAAACAGATAAGAGGCATAGTAGAAGTTATCACGCACATCCCCATGGAACCACAATCCGCTGGGTAATAGAGGCTGCCCCCATGCTTGTTCCGCAACGTTCCGAACAATCCGGTTCATTCTCTCTTTATAATCGTTCATTTGTTCTCCTTTCCCAATCCGATGATAAAGCTGCTTCCCAACATAATGAAAATAATAAACGAACTCAAATAAACCCGTTTCGAACCCATATAAACATTAAAAACCGAAATGAACAAAAAGGGAAGCTATTTTTCAGAACCCATGCCATCATTTATCTTGTTTGCAGTAAAAACCCGACCAGAGGGATTTTCTGGCCGGGCATGTTGTACACGATGAACTGTATGATCCGTGTCGTTATGGACTATTTGTCCTCCCCATCCTGTACGAAATTGAGCACAGATTCATCCACTGCCGAGGTCTGTCCAAGGTCCGGTTGATCTGACAGCTCAACTTCGCAAGATTCGGGACCGCCTTGCAGTTCAAAAAGAACTAGCTCGTTCCCCCCTTTACGCAATAAAGGGCCGGGAATATACAAGGCCTTCTGCGGCCCCGCGCTCCAGTATCGACCGAGATTAAAGCCATTGATCCAGGCGACACCTTTGGTCCAGCCATCAAAGCGAAGAAACGTGTCTCCGATATCCTCCACCTGAAAGCTGCCGCGGTAAAATCGGGGCAGGCCCGCGTGTTCCGACTCCAGCATGGACAGCTCTACTTGCTCCGCCCACCCTTCATCCGTAACCGGTGTATAAGAGAGAGAAGACAGCATTTCTGGCTCCAGCGGCAGGGTTCGGATCGTCCAGTCGTACAGGAACTGGTTATCGATTCTCACGCCTTCCGTGATTCCCTTGGAATCGCGGATTAGCGGCCCGTAATTGATCCGGCCCATGTTCTCGACAAGAATATCCAGCCTCGCTCCGCCTGCGGGTACGGTAATATCGAGAGGCTCTGATTTCCATCGTTCGATAATGCCAAGCGGCCGACCGTCAAGAAATACCTGCGCGCGATCACGAACCTCCTGAATATGCAGCTGCTGTCCTTGCCGCGGTCCCTGAATAAATGTGCTGTACAATATAAAGCCATAGGACTGTCCGAATTTTTCCATCGGCTGGGTGCATACACTTTTTATCGGTTCTGAGAGATGCTCTAGATTGGCATCCGCAAACAGACCGGCCATTTCAGACAACGCGACCTTTCCGTAGGCTGCCTTTGGAATGGGATCCGGGAAGGCACACCCCGGCTTAAAACCATGCTTGTCGAGCACCAACCGCACCGCCTCATATTTCTCCGTCTGATCCCCCCATTCCGTCAAAGGGGCATCATAATCATAACTTGTCGTTGTTGGCTCATATGCATGGATGTGATTCGCTCCACTGTAAAAGCCAAAGTTGGTTCCGCCATGAAACATATACATATTAATCGAGGAACCCTTCTCAAGCATTTCATCCAGTACGCCGGCGACATCGGCCGCATCCCGCACATGATGGTCCTCCATCCAGTGATCGAACCAGCCGTTCCAGAATTCCATGACCATCAGCGGCTCTTCCGTACGATATTCCCGGTATTTGCGGAAGGATTCTTCTACCCGGGAACCGAAATTCACCGTTGCGTGCACATCGCCAAGCGTCCCGCCCAGCAGCATTTCGTCGGTTGGCCCATCCGAAGTAAAGAGAAGCACATCAACACCTCGCCGAACCAGTCCTGCGCGCAAATATTCCAGATAAGCGTGGTCGTTGCCGTAACTGCCGTATTCATTCTCGACCTGAACCGCCAGAATCGGCCCTCCGTGTGTGGACAGCAGCGGAACCAGTCTCGGGATCAACTCGTCGTAATAATGATCCACCTTGCTTAAATAGAGCGGGTCACTGCAACGTAGCCGGATTTCTCCATAACCTAGCAGCCAACCCGGCAAACCTCCAAATTCCCATTCCGCACAGATGAACGGGCTCGGTCTGACAATGACATGCAGGCCCAGTTTCCCGGCTATTTCGATAAACGATACAATATCAGCCATACCGCTAAAGTGAAATTCCCCTTCTTTGGGTTCATGCACATTCCATGCGATATACGTTTCAACGGTGTTAAAGCCGCAGGCTTGTAATTTTAATAGCCTGTCCTCCCAATATTCAGGAACGACACGGAAATAGTGAATCGCTCCCGATATGATCCGGTACGGCTGCCCGCCCAGCAAGTACTGCCCGTTCTTCCAAGTGAGCACTCCCATTACAGTTCTCCTCCACACCTATATAAAATCCAACGTTTATTCCCCGCAGCGATAAACCGCCATGCTTTTGATTTTCGGACTTGCTGCCGATTTCAGTACACGCAAACGTACCTTGTCGGGAGACACTGGAGCGAACGCATCGATTTTCTTGTGGCCGATCGCGCTGCCGCGTGTAAGCTCGAGCCACGCTCCATCAATGAAGGCTTCCAGCACATATTGACTCACCCGTTCCCCGAAAGCAATGTCCTCCATAACAACGACATGATCGATCACGCATGTTCGGGGAAGGTATAATTCAACGACCTCTTCCGATCCCGAGCTTTCGGCCAGGGCATGACCAAACCTGCGCTTGATCTCTTTGCCAAATGCCAGAAGCCGCTTTACATCGGCTTCCGGAAGCAGCCCGCGCTGGTCTGGTGCGACGTTGAGCAGCAAGGTCGCACCATGCCCGACCGACCGATAATAGATTTCCATTAACTGATCCACGGACAACAGCAAGTGTTCTTCATCCGGATGCCAGAACCAGCGGTCTTTGCGGATGGGGACATCGCATTCCGCGGGCACCCAGCCCGGCGTCTCCGGCAGCCACTTCAACGATTCTTCGCTGAACATGCTGCCCCGCGAAGAATCGGCCGTGTTCCAGCAAGGATACGGAGCCACGCCATCCTCATTGCCGACCCAACGGATCGTGGGCGCGCCCATATTAAACACCATGGCACCGGGCTGATACCTTTTAACAAGATCCATGATACGGGGCCAGTCATATTCGCGGCCTTCCGACCCAGCGCCGTCAAACCAAATTTCCACAAGCGGACCATAGCCCGTTAAGAGCTCCTCCAATTGTCCGCAATAAAAGTCATCATACTGTTGCGGGTCGGCATAACACGGCTCGTGCCTGTCCCAGGGAGATACATAAATACCGAAGCCGATGCCCTCTTCCCGGCAAGCATCCGCGCACTCTTTTACGACATCGCCCCGACCCTCCTTCCACGGAGTCGAGGCTACGGAATAATCCGTTGTCGCCGTCGGCCACAGGCAAAAACCGTCGTGGTGCTTGGCCGTCAATATGAAATAACGGAATCCGGCTTCCTTCGCGGATCGGACCCACTGTTTAGCATCCAGGCCGTCCGGATTAAACAAAGACGGAGCATCCTTGCCTTCCCCCCATTCCTGGTCGCAGAACGTATTGATTCCGAAATGGCAGAACATCCCGAGCTCCATGTCCTGCCAGGCTAGCTGCTCCAGCGAAGGAACAACAAGCTGGTCCTTAAGCTTTCTTGATATGGACATAATTTCCCCTCCAACGCTCACCAGTCGTAAAAAAAGGGCTTTGGGGAAGCCCGTTCATTGGCCCCCGAAACCCGTTTCCTACCAGGATTCTCATACCTCGTGCATTGCCCCGTTACTTGACAACGCCTTTTTCGTTAATCACTTTTGTAGCCTCATCGACCATCCATTGTTGAACCTCATCAATCGGTTCGTTGCTAAGCATGAATTTCGCAAAGCCGTCATTAATGATCTTGGTCAATTCCGAAGTATCCGTCATCATGACTTTGGCTGCATCAAGATACTGGATTTCATCGCTAAACAGCGTATATTTCAACGACTCCATATCGTACTTATCCTCTTTACCGGCAACCAGCTTTGTCAACAATTCTTCGTTATTCGCTTTCTTGTAGCCAGAGAACTCAAGTCTGTTGTCCGAATCGGCTGTTGTCATGAATCTCATAAGCTTGAAGGATGCTTCCTTGTTGGTGGAATTGGCACCCAGTGCCAGCATATTGCCGCTGGTGAAGTATTTTCCTTCATACTCTTTAGGTTCCGATCCTGCAGGAGGCACAGGTACAGGAGCGAAAGCGGTTTTAAAATCATGCGGATATTGCTCGGTATTGCCTGGATCCGCTACCGTAAAGTTACCTGTAAGAATCATAGCAGCTTCTTCATTAAAAAATTCAGTACGGTAGTTCAGCTTCGCGGCAAGCACGTCACTGTAAGGTTTGGCCGACTTGTCCGTCTCCTCCATATCTTTGCGGAGCTGGAAGAAGTATTTGTAGGTCGGATCTGCCAAAATGGTTGTCCCGTCCTCATATACGAACGGATCTTTCATCATGGTTTGCGCAGGAGCGTTCATATATAGCTCCCATGTATGGAAGTAAGAACCGTAACGCTTGTCAACCCCTTCGCCCTTGGTCAGCTTTTTGGAATAGTCGCGGTAATCATCCCACGTCCAGCCGAATTTCGGAACCTCAAGTCCCGCTTCATCCAGGGCATCCTTGTTGAGCATCACATAGTTGGTACTCTTGGTGTACTGCATGCCATAATACTTGTCTTCTAGCTTGGCATTAACAAAGTATTCGTCTTCCGGAACGAGACTTTCCTGCTCATAGAACTCGTTCAGGGGAGCAAGGGCTCCACGTGAGGCCCGTTCGAGGACTCCGCCCAAGCTTGGGAATTGAATAACATCGATCGCTTCACCGGATGAGATCAGGAAATCCAACTTTTTCAACATTTCCACGGAGTCGCCGGGAACCAGAACCACATGCTCGACCTTGATATTCGGATTCTGATCCATAAATTCCTGGAGCATGGCGTCCGTACCCGCTTGTTGGGCTTCGTTATCCCAGTTGTAGTACTTGACGGTAACCTGCTTGTCCGTCTGACCGCTTCCGCCGTTGCTGCCGGCACCCGTTTCCGACCCGGATTTCCCGCAGCCGCTTAATACCAGGGTGCTCGCCAGGATCGTGCTAAGAATGACGGATAATCTGTGTTTGCTTTTTTTCTTCATCTTACTTCCCCCTGCACAGATAAATTAGTTGTGGTGTTGTTTTCATGTTCATTATAGGCACCAGCATGGCGGATCAAGTGCACAATTTTGAGGTTCTAGGATTACTTTTTTGACTTTTCGAACTTCTGAATTTTGACTTTAGACTTCGCATCAACCTTTTACCCCGCCCAAAGCAATGCCGTTTATAACCTGCTTTTGCAATGCGATGAACACAATGACCAGCGGAATGATCGCCGAGACTGACGCCATCATCATAATGGCATAGTTGTTGGTGTAGTCATCGCGGAACAGCGTCATCCCCAGCGGAATCGTGTATAAGTCCTTGTCCAGCAAAAAGATGAGCGGATTCTGGTAATCGTTCCAGGTCCATATGAATTTAATAATGGCCACCGTAGCAAGCACAGGCTTGCACAGCGGAACCATAATGGAAGCAAATGTCCGCAGATGACCCGCTCCGTCAATTCTGGCCGCTTCCAAGTATTCATCGCTGATCCCGTTCATAAATTGACGCAGCAGAAACGTAAAGTAAATGGAGAACATGCTCATAAAGATGATGGCCTCATGCGTATTGTAGAGTCCAAACCAGCGAATGAGCAGAAACCGCGGAGTGAGCGTCGCCTGATCCGGAATGATCATGAACGAGAGCAAGGCCATAAAAACCAGATTTCGTCCCTTGAATCGAATTTTCGTTAGCGCATACCCTGCCATGGATGAGATAATCAGGGTGATTAGGGTCGTAATAATCGCTATTTTAAAAGAATTAAAATAGAAATCATAGAAGGGAACTCTTCCCATCCAGACCATCTTGAAATTGTACGCCAGATTCACCTTTTCCGGTATCCATTGAATCGGGAATCGCATAACATCCTTCTCATATTTAAAAGCCGCAGAAATCATCCAGATGAGCGGTACGAGAAACACAATGGACAATGCTCCCATGATAAAGGTGACTACCACTTTGGACAGGTTTTTTCGAAGAAGCTGCATGTACATTCCTCTCCCTCCTTATTCTTCATTTCTCATTTTCCAGGTGAGCGCGGTAATCAGACCGATAATCGCGAACAGCAGCCAGGAAATGGCCGAAGCATATCCCATATTGTAATATTGAAAGCCTTCCTCATAGATGCGGAATACAAGCACGGTAGAAGAATTGTTCGGGCCGCCTTCCGTTAAAAAGGCGATGATGTCAAACACTTTAAACGAGCCAATCAACATCGTAATTAACAGGAAGAAGGTTGTCGGACGAAGCATCGGAACCGTAATCGCAAAAAACTTTTTAATTGCACTGGCACCGTCAATATCCGCCGCTTCATAAATTTCATTCGAAATGTTCGTAAGCCCGGCCATATAAATAATGATCGTGTAGCCCAGGCCCGCCCAGGAACTGATGATCGAAATCGCCAAGAGCGACGTTTTCGGATCGACCAGCCATTTCGGCGGATTGTTGATCCCCAGATCCATTAGAAACTGGTTGATCGGTCCCAGCGATGGGTGGAATAATGCGCTCCACACCGCAGCAACTGCGATAATCGAAGAGATATAAGGAATGAAGAACGCGACTTTAAAATAACTCTTGAAGAACACGCTGTTGTGAATCAAAACCGAAAGCACCAGAGCGATGGCAATCGGGATCGGCACCGTAAGAACCATATAGATCAAATTGTTTTTTATCGCTTGAATAATGGTCGGATCATGGAACATCTTGATGTAGTTATCCAATCCGGTAAACTCGATCCCTTGGACACCTGACAGCATATCCCAATCGGATAAACTTAAATACAAAGAAAATCCAAGAGCAAACACGTTTAATAGCAGCATCCCGACGATTTCCGGGGCCAGAAACAGCCACCCGATCAAAGCCTCTTTCCGCTTGGGAGTCCAAAACTTCCGTCGGCTCTTGGGCACTGGTTGTTGTACAGCCTCCATCTAGCATCACCTCAACAATTTGTAAGTTGTCATTATAGTAATACATCCGGTATCGGCAAGAAGGAGGGATTATGACCAGCCATGTGCAAGATTTTGACCTAAAGTAGCCCCACAAAGTGGAGCCTAAACTTCGATGCTTATTCCAAATACTTTGCGGGGACCCCAACACAAAAAAGCCCCACAAAGTGGAGCCTAAACTTCGATGCTTATTCCAAATACTTTGCGGGGACCCCAACACAAAAAGCCCCACAAAGTGGAGCCTAAGCTTCGATGCTTATAAGTGAATGAAGTGGTAGCGGTCCGCTTATTTTCGTGCGGTGTACTTCGCTTTGTATTCGCTGGGTGTGGTCCCCACGTATTTTTTAAACACTTTTGAAAAATACG
This sequence comes from Paenibacillus sp. JZ16, assembly GCF_015326965.1. Taxonomy (NCBI): domain Bacteria; kingdom Bacillati; phylum Bacillota; class Bacilli; order Caryophanales; family Paenibacillaceae; genus Paenibacillus; species Paenibacillus sp. JZ16. The sequence continues at coordinate 78,344 of NZ_CP017659.1, read as the reverse complement.
TCCGATCCGAATAACCTAATCCCATAGCTAAGGACTCCAGATTTTGTCCGGACATTCTGAGCATTTTGGTAGCCATCTTCATTTTGTATTGATGCACGTAATCCGTAAAGGTCAACCCCGTCATCCGTTTGAAATAGCGCGAAAAATAGCTCGGATTCAAAAACAGATAGCGTGCCATGTCGATCGACGTAATGTTATCGTCAAGATGCTGATCGATATATTGCTGGATCACCTGCAGCTTCGGCTCATTCGTGGAGCTTCCCACTCCCGCTTGCCGGGTTCCGATAATCTGGGTCAGCTTTCTCTCCACCAGTTCCATTATATCTTCCAAGGTGCGAGCTAAAGCAAGATAGGCAAACAAATCCTCATCGAATTTGAGACTGGAGAACATCAGCTCGATACCTCGCAGCATGGAGGAAAGATCCCTGACAAAGTCGGCCGGATCAATTGACAGCTCTTTCGCGGTGCCTGCGATTTTGTGCAGGGTCGTGCGGATACCGTCGAGATCCTGCTTGATGAGTTTCCTTTCCAGCTCCGAAACGTAGCTATCTAGAAATCCCTGAGGCGCGGTTTGAAACCACCGCGACCTTATTTGAGAAACTTCGGATATCGTATAGTCGGAAGTTTCGTAAAACTCGCATTTGTCATGAAGAATTTCCTGATAAATGGAGCCAATCGAACTTAATTCCATTTTGTCCGTAACCGCGATTACGTTCGGTTGAATTTTGAGAAAATGGACGCACTGATAACGCAGCCGCTGCACATAATTATGGAGATGCAAGCTGGCATTCTGTGCGAGGTTCACCCTAAAGTTATGCAGAATCACAATGTTCCCCTGCTCCATGAACGGCGTGATCCCTTCATACGATTCGGACAACTCCATCGCGATATTGTATACAGCGTATAAAATCAGCGGAAATTCCGAATGTCTGAAACGCTTGTCAAAGCTGGAGAGCTGAATGCTGACCAGCCCCAGCATAAACCACGGATACGTCCAGGAGATGCCGATCTGAGCCGCATAAGCCAAAGTGGCTTCGGACGGAGAGCCATTGATCACCTTTTGCAGCAAATCCTGCCGAAAGAGCTGACTATTGTAACTCGCTGCCTCGCGATTAATCAGACCAGCCCGCGTCTTTAACAAGTGCACGGACTTGCCGAGACTCTGTTCCAGCTGCTCTGCCGTAAGCTGATCTTTGATCAAATAGTCATCCGCCTGCAGTTTTACGGCCTGCTGGGCATAATGAAAATCCTCATGACACGTCAGGAAGATAATCCGAACCTCCGGCTTCATGCGAATAAAATGGTCCGCCAGCTCCATGCCGTTTTTCTGTGGCAGTCCGATATCCGTAATGACAATGTCCGGCCTGACTTCCTCAAACATATGCATCGCTTTCGCGCTGGAATACGTGCTGCCGGCAATCTGCAGATTGTTTGCCTCCCAGTCAATCATCTGTTGCAGTACCTTGAGCATAGGAACATCATCGTCTATGAGCAATACTCTGTACATCATTCTTCCTCTCCCTCCGGTAAAAAACCATGATGATGACTTTGGGGCAAGTACAGCGAAACTGACATTCCCCCCTGCGGAAGGTTGGCGAGTGTCAAACTCGCTTCCTGTCCGAAGGTCAATCGGAGTCTTTGGATCACGTTCATTAGACCGACCCTCTCATAAGCTCCATCCTGCTCGCCGCTTGGTCTACCAAGTCTACGGTTTAGACATTGGAGCATGTCTTCATCGGCCCCGAAGCCATTGTTGATAATCTCGATTCTGATTCCGTCCGGGTTGCTTCGGGAACGGATCTCAATGCGTGGAGTTTGATGATCGACAAGCCCGTGGACGATGGCATTCTCAACGATGGGTTGCAAAATAAGTTTCGGCAAGATGAGTCCCTCGGTTTCCGGATCCAGATCAACCTCTAAATGAAGCGGGATTTCATTGCGGATTTTCATAATGTCAACGTAGTGGCCCAGCAGCTTGCATTCCTCGCGTAAGGTGGCCGGCTCATTGACCTTGAGATAGGCTCGGAGCAAACTCATCAGGGAATCAATAATTCCACTGTGAAGCGTATCCTTCGTCAAGATCAGGCTGCATTTGATCGAATTCAGCGTGTTAATCAAAAAATGAGGGCGAATTTGCATAAACAAGGCCTCGAGCTCCATCACTCGCTTCTGCTCCTGCTCCTGTTCGATATCATGGATCAGCCGCTGCAATTGATCGAGCATCGTATTCAGCGTCTGCCCCAATTCGGCGATATCATCCTTGCCCTTGACCTCCAGTCTGACATCCAGGTTTCCCATTCCGAACTGGCGTACGACCCGCTGCAGCTTGAGAATCGGACTGTGCAGCCTTTTAGCAATCAGGATGGACATTCCGGAGAACACGAGAAACAGCAGCAGAACCCCGGCAAGACCGGTATAAAAAGTCCGGGAGATTTGCCCCGACCACTCTTTCTCCGAGGCCTCGTAACCCAGCTTCCAGTTCGATTTCAATATGGTTCTGTCCGTTCGGACACTGCCCTTGGTCTCCGTATGATGCGGGATCAACCCGGAATTGCCTGCGATGAATTCCCCGTTTGCATCAAAGAGCGCCACCTTGCCGAAGTCGATCGTACCCAGCAGCTTGTTGAAGTACGAATCGGAAATGGCACTAAGCAATACGGACACTTGCCTTTTCTCTCGGCTGTCATAGATCACCCTGGCAATATAATAACTCTTGCCTTTCCCTGACGAGTCGCCGCCGGCCATCCCAAGCCATTGCAGGGATTCCGGTTTACTGAGATCGACGCGCTCCATCAGTTTGTCGAGGCTTTCGTTAATGGCGGTCAAATCCTCCGTGCCGGATGAGATGACAAAATGCTCACGGTTGACCAAGTACATGCGTACGTTGTTATTCAGCGGCTTGGAATTAATCAGGGAAAATACGTCCTGAATTTGTCTGAAATGTACATAATCCTGATAAGTAGCCAGCCGTTTGGTGTCTGCGAATGACTTCAGGATATTGCGAACATTCGTATCGTTCACGATAAAATGGGAAGCAAACGTGACATCGTCAATCGTCTTGCTCAGCTCATCCGTCATGACGTTCAGGACATTCTCGTTGCTGAGCTGCAGCTTCTCTACCATCGTATCCCGAATCAGAACAAACGAAATGATAGAAACCGCGATCAGCGGAATAAAGATCAGCAAAAGAAACGACAGCTGGATGCGTTTGTAGTAGGTGAATTTGAACATATTCTCTGCGCCTCTCTTATGCTCTTGTCCTCTTTATTCTATCAGTCCTCTGTGCTGGAAGCATTCATTAAATGATGACGGTTGCTTGCTTTTTTCCGCCTTGAAGGGTCATCAGCACAACCTCCCCGAAGATCTGCATGCCCTCCACCACATAAGAATCATAATGGCCGGACGGCGCACGGTGACTAACAACGAGTATAAACTCCTCTTCCATTCCCGGGAGCTGAACACCGCATGCCTCCGCTTGCCCGTCATGAACCCGCTCACCCGTATGACGGTAAATCGGGACCTTACGAACTCGCGGAGAAGCCGTTTCGCCTGGACGATGAGGATACAGCACCTGCATGATGCTGATCAATCCTTTTCCCGTCCGGGAGTAAGTCACATTCGCATTCGGTTCCAACAGGTTATACTCGCGGGATATTACACCCTCGCCAATTTCTCCGCGCAGACCGTCTGTGCGTACGGGGATAATCGATAGATTCGCCTCCCCGGGGGTGTTAGTACGGCATATCAATGACTCCGCTTCGATCCCGACTTCTCCTGGCGGGTGCGGAAAATGAAAATGCTGGGTAAAGGTATGCTGCTCAAGGCACACCAAGCTGTCGATCAGCAGCCAAAAATAAGGCTTAACAAAAATGATCCTTCTCCGCGGATACAACGGTTCATTCCCATAGAGATAGCCGTCATGCGCCCCCTCGACATAGTCAAACTCCGGCCTGCTGACCCATTTGCAGCCTAGCGGCGCGGCAATCCGGTCGAAAGACCAGGTGTCCTTGATTCCGGTAAACCCGATTCCGTCGACAACCGTTGTGTTATGGGCTGAGCTCTCCTTTAATGCTTTTCTCAGCGGTGTATGGTCGCTATAGTTATACCTTCCAAGATCCGTGAGCAGATCACGGCCGTAGGCATGAAGATCCACGTGCAGCATATCGGCGTGACCGTGGCCTCCGCCAAGCGGGCCGCAGTGAAAATAAAGGTACAATGCATCTTCGTCCCAACCCGTTCGCATCGTATAATGACCGGAATGGGTTAAAGCCCGGCTCTGACATGGCGGCTCCGCTGGAACCATAGCTTTGTACTCCCGGATTCCGTCTATGCCGAACAGCCAGGCATTATCATAATCCGGTCGAGCATGGCCGCCATATCTCAGAACGGAATCCCCAAATAACCACGCGGCATAGGTCAGAATACCACGAATATCGCTATCGTCGCTGTCTCCCAGCATCGGCTGTCTGTGATTCGGCTTCGCCCAGTATAGAGAGGCTTCGGCCATCTCGCGGACCGTACGCCGAAATGGACCGTCGAGCTCCAACCCGTTGAGATTGGCGAGGTGAATGCAGTCAAGATAACAAGCCAGCACCTCATGATGGTATGTAGGCGATTGCTCCCAATGAATGCCATCCGCCATAATCTGAAGCCTCGCCGTCTCCTTCAGTCTCTCTTCTCCCATTTCCCGCCACCGTGCTGACTTGCTGAACTCGGGGAAGAACAGTGCAATATGGTATAAGCCGCAGGTTTCCAGTACTCCCCAGTTGCTGATATGCTTCCAGCTGGTGAAGGAAGCAGCCAAATACTCCCCGTGCTCGTGAAGCGAAATCAGCGTTTTACCGAGCAATGACGGAGTCAGGGAAGGGCTACCGATCACGTATCGAAGTGCCTTGATCCAGTTCACGCTGCGCAGACCCGCCTCGATCGGACGCCATGTCAACGTATCCGTCGTTGGTTCTCCAGGGACAGGATTCCGATCGATCCAGTCTTCAAGCTGCTGGCTAAACACCGCTGCATACTTCTCATCGCCTGTCATCACATACGCTTGTCCCAGCGCCACCAAATAGCGGTGGCGATTCAGCATATAAGCCCATTCCACGTCTTGATCGGGAATATGGCACCAGTCAATATCACCGTCAAATGTAACGGGAATCACGCTCTGTTCCATATCCCATGGAAAGCGGAACAGGAACGTCTGCTGCACCACCTCATCCGCCGTCTTCATGACGGTTTCCAGTTCATCTGCACAGAATTGCTTCACATAATCCGAAATTTTCTGCTGATCCTCACTGCTCATCCACCATCCGGGTGTGTTCCGACAGGAGAAATGTTTATGCAGTTTACACAGCATATCGCGCCGATGGCCTTGATCATCTGCATCCTGCATGGAACGCATACCGGGATCCTCCAGATTCAAAAGAGCCCATACGGCATTCACCGAAGCTTCCGTGGCATCAGCGTTCATACCAGTACCCCTTGCTCCCGGTCTCCATCCGAATCAAAGCTTCCAGGTAAAAATAATCCCCCCAGATCATGAAATCATCCGGTGACAATCCGCCGCGTACATGATAAGAGCCATGCTGCAGCAGACCCTCCGCCTCCTTGCCGATCGTAGAGTAATTTCGTACCAGCGAGGTCATGGAAGCCTCCAGGCTTTGCTCAAAGTCGGTTCTTTCCGGATCCTCCTCATCCAAATGTCCAATCAGTTCCAGCAAGCCTGCTGCCACAATGGCGGAGGCAGAGCTGTCGCGGTAAGTATCAGCGCTTACGGGGGCGTTAAAGTCCCAAAAGGCGACATGATCCTCCGGTAAGTGCTTCAGGAAATACTTCGCCATTCGTTTGGAGGTTTCCAGGTATACACGATCTCCTGTATATTGGTAAGCCAGTGCGAAGCCGTACACCCCCCACGCTTGTCCCCGCGTCCAGGTCGAGCCGTTCGTAAAGCCCTGATGCGTGGCACCGCCGATCGGCTCCCCCGTACGCGGATCGAAGAAAAAGGTGTGGTATGAGCTGTCGTCTCCCCGCACCAGATAACGCCGTGTCTTCTCCGCCTGCATGATTGCGATGTCCCTATATACGGGATTTCCGGTTTGCTGCCCGGCCCAGAACAGGAGCGGCAGATTCATCAAACAATCGATAATGATGCGACCGCCCTCCTGTTGATCTCCTTCAGAACCCCACGCTTGAATATATCCACCGCCTGGACGCCAGCGTTTCAGCAGCAAGTCCGCAGCCTCAAGCGTCAATTGGCGGGCACTCTCGTTCTTCTCAACGATCCACTCCGCTTTGGAGGACAAGGAATACAGAAATCCGATATCGTGATGATCAAGCACCTTTTTTCCTGCATAACGGCGGCGAAAATCTTCAACCGTTCGTTTTGCCGCCAATCTAAAAGCTTCGTCGCCCGTATATTCATAACATAGCCAGAGAAGTCCGCTCCAGAAACCGTTCGTCCAGTCGTCATTGTCATTCAGCAAATAAGCGCCGTCCCTGCTGACGTGGGGAAATCTTGTCCCGAAGGTATCCATGTTCTTCCTGATTTTCTCTACAGCATCTTTAATCGCACTGCTCCACATAACGTCGTGCTCCCTTCACAAATCCATCATGATTACGATCCATGATAAGGAGAGTCACCCGGTTCTTGTAGAGCCGATTTTTGCTTTGATGTGCAATATTTTGACTTTTGCTCCCCTAAGGTGGTAATTAAGGAATAAACCCGTCCTTTTTCGTTCGAATTCAACGAAAAAAAAACGATTCGAGGTAACCTCGAATCGTTTTGTCTGCCGAGTAATATGGGCTAGCCGGCATGCTTTTTCCACTTTCGGATTTTGGTTCTGAAGCTTTTGAACGGCGCGACGGAATTGATGTGCAGCCATTTCCACATCGGCCAGTTGGCACTGGTAACCGTCCACTTGCGAACGCCTGAATGAAACAACTCTTCCTCACGTAAGCCGTTGATCCATTCACACCATTCATTTGTCCTCTGCTTTAACAACGAACGTAATTCTTCCAAAGAATATCCATCATACGTATGATAGAATTGCTGATACAACGCCCCCAACTGATTCCATTTTAAGTCAGGGGTTGGCGTCGTAACTTCTTTACCCGCAAGTTCATCCCTCTCCCAGCTCATCACCAGCGTTAGCCATCCCAGCTGATAGGCAATCATCTCTTGGGGGGTTCTATCGACTTCGCCAATACGAAGATTCCTTTCATCCTCTGGTACCTCATCAAATTCTTGGTCAAAAAGGCTATACGTTCGTTGAATTTCAGCGATGAACGCTTCTTTGCTCTGGTATGTTTGCAAGGTACTCTCTCCTTCATCATTTACATTCATCATTTAAAGACGAACATCCAAATGATACCATGACCAAGGATCATGCACGGTGATGAATATCATCGATGGGCCGTTCTTATCCCCTGGACTCAATCTCTTTCCGAAGCCTTGCGATCACTTCATCTAGGGCACTCTCCCCAAGTTCCCCCTCGCCCCGTTTACGGACGGATACGTGATCGGAGTTCATTTCCTTCTCGCCAAGAACAAGCGTGTACGGCGTTTTCAGCAGACCCGCTTCGCGGATTTTATAACCCAGCTTTTCATTTCTTACATCGACGTTCACCCGTATGCCGGCAGTTTCCAGACGCTTCTTCACCTTTAACGAGTAATCGATATAATGGTCGGATACCGGTATAATCATAACCTGTACGGGAGCCAGCCACATCGGGAAAGCCCCGCCGTAATGCTCTGTAAGAATCCCGATAAATCGCTCGATGGATCCAAATACCGCCCGGTGAATAACAACCGGCCGATGCTTCTGGTTATCTTCTCCGATATACGAAAGATCGAATTTTTCAGGGAATTGGAAATCCAGTTGAATGGTGCCGCATTGCCAGCTTCGCTTTAAGGAATCCAAGATATGAAAATCGATTTTCGGACCATAAAACGCGCCATCCCTTTCATTAATCCGGTACGGCAGCCCCAGTTGATCCAGCACCTGCTTCAGGGAGGACTCCGCCTGCTCCCACAATTCCTCAGAGCCCATGGAATCTTCCGGTCTTGTCGATAACTCGATTGTATAATCAAAGCCGAACACTTGATAAACCTGGCTGATAAAATCGATAACCTGCTTGATTTCTTCCTGGATCTGATCAGGTCTTACAAAAATATGCGCATCATCCTGACAAAACGTGCGCACCCGCATCATACCGTTCAGTGCCCCTGAGAATTCATGGCGGTGCACCTGGCCAAATTCGGAAATGCGAATGGGCAGCTCTCGGTAGGAATGCAGCGAGTTTTTGTAGACTAACATATGCCCTGGACAATTCATCGGCTTCAGCGCATACTCCGTCTCGTCCACTTGCGTGAAATACATATTGTCTTTGTAGTGATCCCAATGACCGGACATTTCCCACAGCCGCTTGTTCATCATCAGCGGCGTGCGCACTTCATCATAATCGCGATGGAACTGAAGTCCTCTTGCAAATTGCTCTAGCTCATTGCGGATGATCATCCCGTTCGGCAAAAAGAAAGGCATGCCCGGTGCTTCCTCCGAGAACATAAAGAGCCCGAGCTCTTTACCCAGCTTCCGATGATCCCGTTTCTTGGCCTCTTCAAGCAGCAACAGATGCTCCTCGAGCTGCGACTTCTTGGGAAACGCCGTTCCATATATTCTTTGCAGCATTTTATTGTCCGAGTTCCCCCGCCAATAAGCGCCCGCCACACTCATTAATTTGAATGCCTTGATTCTGCCCGTTGAAGGAAGATGCGGCCCCCTGCACAAATCAACGAACTCTCCCTGCTCATACACCGAAATGACCTCGTCCGCCGGTAATTCGCGGATCAGCTCCATCTTGTACGGGTCATCTTGGAAAATATGTTCGGCCTCCTGACGACCCACCTCCTTGCGAATAATCGGCAGGTCTTCCTGAACGATCTTCTGCATTTCCCGCTCAATGGCAATCAAGTCTTCAGACGTAATTGAGTGCCCCAAATCCATATCATAATAAAAACCATCCTCAATGACAGGTCCTACCCCCAAATGGACGGACTGGCTGCCATACAACCGTTTAACGGCCTGGGCCATCAGATGAGCCGCGCTGTGCCGATACACGTACAGTCCATCCTCTGAATCCAGCGTTATGATGCTTACTTCCGCATCCTCACACAGCTTATGATCCAAATCCACGAGTTTCCCATTCACTTTGGCTGCAACGGCTTGTTTCTTCAGACCTGAATGGATGGATTCCGCGATTTGATCCATCGTCGTTTGTGCGGGATACTCCTTTTTACTTCCGTCTGGCAGCGTTACTACGATTGACATTGTTATCCCTCCATCAAATTTAGATTGAACGCAAAAAAGCACTCGATCCCGAAGGGACGAGTGCGTTCAGCTCGTGGTTCCACCCTAATTTGATCCAGACTTACAGCGGCTAAATCGCAGCATGCTCATCGGATCCTCATTCAGACATCCGGTAACGGGGATGATTCGGTGTTTTCTAGTTCCATATCTCGATAGTCGAACGACCGATTAGGGTTCAAAAACACAGCTACAAAGGGGTAATTCAAGAAGCAATCACGGAGGAAGCTTTCACCAATCACTTCCCTCTCTGGGCAGGTCGTTTCAAGAATCATGTCTTTGATCGTTGCTGATAGTAAAGTACTATAAGTCAGTTTTTTCTAATTGTCAAACCCAATCCGAATGATAGCTCCATGTTAATTTGGATAACTTCCACTCCCCTCTAATACAACCTATGTAAATATCTCTATCATGGTTACTTTTCTTCATGGTTCCATGAGATTTTAATCAAATATCCAACGCCTAAACCGACCAGAACTCCTGGAAACGCGCTGTCCAGCGCTAAACCGATACCCGCTCCAATGATGACGCAAGCGTAAATAATGACATCTCCCTTGTTCATTCCGACCATCTCCTTCTGTATGTATTTATGACATAGATCGTAATTTTTCATCACAACATACATCTTACAAGATGACGTAGCGTCGTTTTCAAGTGGTTGATTTAAAAAGAGTAAAGTTTTAGGGGATCAAGGAGAGCTTTTCGGAAATTCTCAAGTAATCGTCAACCCTCGAAATGGGAGGTTAAATCTCCCTTGTTTCTCCTTGAAGCCAAAATGTTTAATATCTTACCATATGACATGAACGCTGAAGGAGGGTTGTCCATGGATATGTTTATAGATATAGGGATTAAACTAATCGTCAGCTTTTTCGGGTTATGGATCATCACATTTGTTACGGGGAGAAAAACCATCAGCCAGCTTACACCGCTTGACTTCTTGTCCTCCCTAATTCTGAGTGAAATCGTCGGGGCAAGCCTCTATGATGATAAGGTAAACCTATATCATTTGGTATTCGCTCTTGCGCTTTGGACAACGATGTCTTACCTCTTCGAGAAGGCAACCACCCACTTTGTTAAGTTCGGATATTTAACGGAAGGCCGGGCGGTACTCCTGATCGATAACGGAAAGCTCAACCAAAAATTGTTGAACAAATACGATATGGAATATAAACAGCTGTTATCCATGCTGAGACGGCAAAGCATTTTCTCGTTAACTGAAGTCAAATACGCCATACTGGAAACGGACGGATCGCTTTCCGTCATGCGTAAACCCGAGTACGAGCCGCCCACAGCCCAGGATATGGGCGTAGCAGCCAAGCCGGACACCTTTACGGTAACGGTTATTGACAAGGGAAAGCTGCTCGAGGAATCGATGCTGGGCAAACCCATTGAACAGGGCGAGATCCAAGCGAAAGCTCGGGAACAAGGTTTTGACTCCCTGGAAGATATCGCATACGCGGAATACGGAGATGACGGGAAGCTTTATGTTTATTCCAAGCGTGAGGTTCAGGGCTGAACCTGTACCCTCCGATGAAAAAACGAAAGAAGCCTGATAAATCAGGCTTCTTTCCCCCTTGCTCCTAACTATAGACCGAATTCAACGATGTACTGTTTGCACACCGTAACATATCCCAGAGACTGATATAAACGTACCGCGCTTAGGTTATCCTCCAGCACATTCAGATACACATGGGGAGTGATGGCACGCCCCTTACGGGTCAATTCCGCGCACACCTTTTTGCCGTACCCTTGTCTCCTCCACGCAGCATCCGTGCCGATATTCCCAAGCTCCACATAATCATCGCTATAAATATGGTATCCGCCGACAGCGATGAGCTCCTGATTCTGAACAATCCCATAAAACGGATGATGAAGCTCTTCCCTTGCAAAAGCCATTGAATGGAACTCAGCCATTTTTGACTCGATCATATCAAAGTACGATGGGCCTAAACGAAACACCTCGTTATCCCCTACAGGCAAATCTTCAAGATGCCGATGCTTCATGAGAAGGATGCCAACGGGAGGTTTCTTCACATCAATCTCAGGATTTAGAACCTCCCATTCATCCTCACTCACGATAAAGCTCCCTAATGCCCCATCCGGTAATTTCAAATCTTGTATCATTCGGGTCAGCACGGACCGAAAACGAAACGATGTCTGAAGGGGATAAACCGAAAAGGCGTAGAAAGGAAGACCCTTCAGGAAAGCCGCAACACCCAGCAGCTCTCCATGTTCAGAGAACTGCCCATAGTGAACGGCATGATTCTTCCGAAATGTAAGATAGGAATAGTATAAGAAATGCTGCTCTCTGTTGATCGTTTCCAAGAGACGCCCCAGTTCTTCAGGCAAAAGTCTGCGAATCACCTAGTCTTCTCCCTTTCTCAAAAGAAATCCATGAGATAGGTTTGACCGGCGGGGATCATCGTTTCCAGTTGTTTTACAGCCTTTGGATTCCCAGATAGCCGGTGAATGGCATGCAGCGCCTGTGGTCTTTTATATCCCGTAAACAGAGCAGACAACGTCTGAATATCGGTGGTCAGATCAGCCTGCTCCCCTTGATCGGTCGGAAGCTCCGACAGCTCCGCTTTCCCCTCTTGATTAACGGACAACCTCCATCTGCCCGCATTCCAAGGCGCAGCGGAATCTTCCACCTCTAAGGTCATTACGGCTTCCTGATGAGCCTCAAAAGCGTACTGCTCCACAAAGGATTTCAAATCTACGATTCGGGCCATGAAGTAAGGGACCACTTCCTGGGTAACGCGTGGATCCGGCAGCATGAATGGCAGCTGATCATCCCCAGGTACCATTGTCATTGTAACCTGCTCAATCCTGGAATCATGGTTTCCAAAAAAGGTCCAGAGTGCGCTTCGTGCTTCTTCGTTCAGGTACACAAATTCGTCGCACACAAGATCTTTGTCTTTGAGTTCATATAACGCGTAGCCCGTCGGTTTTCCCTCCGCTGAATAATAAACAACGCTGTGATTGTCGCCTTGCAGCACGGATCTTGTCCACCATGCTTCATCACGCACAAGAGTCCCGTTATAGCGGCTGGCATAGGCTTGATACATGCCGTCCAGTGTTGGAATATCGGTTACGCCTCTTACAATGCGGCCAGGCACTTCCACCTTACGCGGGAATTTAGATACCGGAATGGTGTACTTTTTGTATTCCGCGTAAAGTTCCCAGCCAAATTTACGATAGAACGGGATCGAAAACGGATGCAGGAAGGAAAGGGTCTGGCCTTTGCTCTTCATCTCTTGCAATGCATGCTTGAGCAAGGTGGATACATGTCCCTGTCTGCGGTTCTCGGGCCATGTTGCCACACCGGCAATACCGCCCATTTCGAATTTGTTTCCATGCACATAAACTTGCAGCGGGATGATGGTCAGTTTCGCTTGCAGCTCTTCTCCATCAAATATCCCCCAGAAGCGTTCAGGTTTAAAATGTTTTTGATTGGATTCTCGCTGCTCCGGTGTTAGCGTATATTGAAAGGCATATTCGGATAATTTGGTGCTGATCTCAAACTCGTCGGATCTTAATTGTCTAAGTTCCATACTTGCTTCACCTCTCCAATCTGTATATGTACTTTTGTTGCTGAATTACCGCTTATCCCGCTTCAGAAATATTGTTTCAGGACATATGATCAGTATAACATTACTGCTGTCTATGCGGTACAAAACACCGTCCGTTGTCAGGAACATATCCAGGCGCATTGGGACCGTAATGGGACAAAAAATATTGGAATAATTTTCACAAACTTTTTGTAAGCTACTTGACAAAGTTAACCCCCTGAGATTATGATTAGCTCATGCAAAATAACAAATACATCACGGTAAAAATAAATTTCAAATAATCAGGAGGTAACAACAATGTCCAAATTGAATATCGGTATCATTCTAGGCAGCACACGTCAAGGCCGTTTAAGCCCGCAAGTAGGTGAATGGGTTAAACGTATCGCTGATGAACGCGGAGATGCAAACTACGAAATCGTTGATATCGCTGATTACAAGCTGCCGCTTTTGGGCGAAGCTGATGCTACAGAGCAAGCTACCGCTTGGAACAACAAGCTGAACAGTCTTGACGGCTTTGTATTCATCGTACAAGAATACAACCACAGTATTTCTGGGGCTTTGAAAAATGCACTCGATTTTGCTCGTGAGCCATGGAACAACAAAGCTGCAGGTATCGTGAGTTACGGTTCGGTTGGCGGCGCTCGTGCTGCCGAACATCTGCGTGGAATTCTGGGCGAATTGTCCGTAGCGGATGTTCGTGTACACCCAGCGCTTTCGTTATTCACTGATTTCGAGAATGGCTCTGTATTCAAACCGGCTGATCTGCATCTCGTCAACCTGAATGGCATGCTTGACCAAGTGCTTGCATGGAGCGGAGCTTTAAAAACACTGCGCTAATCTCTAATTCAAGGACTGCCTTTCTTCATCTTCCGATGAGGCGAGGGCAGTCCTTTTTATTTTTCTGCATTCATTTTTCTGCATCCATATTTCTGCATCCATATTTCTGCATCCATAAGTATATCTGCATCGTCTACCTTCACCATTAGTCCTATACCGTAGCCCCGTTCCTACTCCACGTCAATATGGAATATTTCCTGCAATCCCTTCTTGCCTTCTGGCGTGATTTTTATGGCTCTTGTGCTTGGAACGCGTTGTATCCAATGTAACTCGAGCAACCTTTCTAGCAGGGCATGTCCCAAGGCCCCGGCTAGGTGATGGCGTCTTTCACTCCAATCCAGGCATCGATGTGTGAAAGAGCGGCGTTTGCGCTTAACACGGCCCAGATCGACCTGAAATGCCTTGAAAAAGTCCTCTCCTTTTTCTGTAACGGTATAATGATCTTCCACTTCGGATAGGACCCCTGCGCTGAGCAGTGAATTCGTCAATTGGATTCCCAATTTCCCCGCAAGATGATCGTAGCAAGTCCTTGCCTGACGTAAGGCTTCATTCTCCGCAGCTTGGTTTAATGATCTTATTTCGACAGGAGGCGTTATCGATAGAAGTGTCTCCATGATCTGGGCAACCTCCTGATTCTGTATCCCATAATAACGATGTCTTCCCTGCTGCTCAACGGTGACCAGATTCGCCGCTACCATTTTCGATAAATGGAAGCTTGCCGTTTGCGGTTTGATGTTTGCCATGTACGCCAGCTCGCTTGCCGGATGATATCGCCCATCCAATAAGACGGTTAGAATAGCCGCTCTAGAAGCATCGCTTACGAGTGAGGCTACTTGTGCTATGTTCGAATTCGCATTCATCTCGATCCCTCCGATGTAATCCATATTTCGATGAGCATCGAACCTTTTCTATTTTACAATGATTTGGGATAAAACAGTTAATGGGAGGAACATTTTATGAAGGAAATGAAAGGCATGATCAACTCGGACATCATTAAACCGAAAATTCTGTACTATGGAACCCCGGTAATTTTACTCAATACGCTAAATGAAGACGATACCGTAAATATAAGTCCCATATCCTCTTCATGGGCGCTCGGAGATTACATTGTTTTAGGAATCGGACTTGGCGGTAAAGCGATGGAGAATTTGGAAAGGCATCCGGAATGTGTCATCAACCTTCCAGACCCTTCCTTATGGGAAAATGTTGAACAATTAGCCCCTCATACAGGAAAATATCCGGTTCCTGATGGTAAGGCAAAGAACGGTTTTACATATGAAAAAGATAAATACGCGATTAGCGGTTTAACTCCAGCGGATTCTGTCGCGGTAAAGCCTACTCGCATCATGGAGTGCCCCATTCAAATTGAGGCCGCAGTAAAAAACATTCAATGCCTAACTATTCTTCCATGTTTGCCATTGTCGAAACACAGGCGATCCATGTACACGCCCATCGAAACATCATGTGGAATGAGCATCACATTGATCCTGCCAAATGGAGCCCGATCATATATAATTTCCGGCATTATTATGGCCTTGGCACCCCGTTAGGCAAAACATTTCGAGCCGAAACATAAGCCAGAATGATGAAGAATGAGAGAGAGGCCCGCAGCTTATGCGGGCCTCTCTTATACTTACGCTCGTTGTTACGGTTGAACCGGAATGGTCATTTCCAGTTCCGTCAGATATGTTTTATCTCCGATGCTGTCCTTTCCTTGACCAACTACGCTCCAATCCTTGTTGTTTACGGTCAGAGTAAACGGTTTAATCGTGATGGATTTCGGAGTTCCGTTTACAGGACTGTACAATTCGTCGATATGATATTCAGTCTTGGGCTTGCTGTTAAAGTAACCAAACATCCGAGGATTCAGCACATTCCCTTGATCATCCACAAGTTCGTAATATACCATGCTGGCGCTGTAATCGCCTGTTTGCTCTGCAGAAGCAGGCACCTCGCCTTTACTATCCAGAACCAGGCGGGTCGATACCGGTGAAATATCCAATTGCTTCACGGTATAACTGAATTGTCCATCCGATTTTGTAGCCTGGTCCGGCTTCACGACAACCGATTTATTAGTGACATTCACAGGGACCTTGAACTCGAAGGTTTCATTCACTTGGGTTACGTTGGCCTGAATGGTCAGCTCGAATTGATCAGGCAGATTCAGATCCTTGGAAAGCTCAACGATGTAGGCATTGTCCTGTTGCGGGTAATCTCCAAATGTCCCTTCGCCCATCACTACTTCTTGTCCGTCCACCAGAATTCGCGGCGTTTCAATATAGCCTTTTTCCTGATCCTTCTTAGCTACTGTCCTCGACTTAATATACTCGCTATCTGGATTACCGATGAATTTAGCATCTTCGCTTATATACGGAGAAGCTGTACTCGGTAAATCCACTCCCTCGCGTTCGAGTATAAAGGACAGCCGAGTTCCATCGTATAGAAGGTTAGCTATCTTCAAAGTCACGCCATCGTGAGTCACGCTCAAGTTCGGTTCGGATAGAATCCCTTGCTTTATAGCGGTATGAACTGCTTCTTCGCTGGTTCCTTTGAATAGCACGCCGATCACTGGGATTTGCTTCAGGTTTGCCGCCATGACCGGCGATACAAATCCTGACCCGATTACGCTTCCTCCCAGCACAGCAGCTGCGGATGCAACGAGTATCGTTCTTTTTAAAACATTCGGTTGCCGTTTGGATGATGTTCTTGTCCTTGTCATTTCACGTTCTCCAATCCTGTTCATAATTTGATAGCTCAAGCTATTCTTCTGTAAGGATGATTCTCGAATCATTTCTTCAAGTACATTCATTTCAGCGAATTCCGTTTGTTTCGGCGATTGTCCCACGTGCTACCTCTCCTTTTTTGCTTATTCGGTCCATCAGTTTACGTCGTAACCGTTCATACTTCTTTCGTATCGTTGCCGATTTGAGTCCCATGATGTCGCTGATTTCCTCAAAGGTATACTGTTCAACCGCCTTCAACAGCAAAATGTGTCGTTCTTCTGCTGTCAGGTAGGTTAACAGCTCGTACACAACCGGCTCGTGCTGAGATATCTGCATATCCGGCTGCTGTTCCTTGCAATGCTCGATCAGGTTAAGAAAACGGCTCTGCTTCTTTTTGATATTGATCAAATGATGATAGGCCATTTTATACAACCAGGCGGAGAAAGACACTTGTCTCTTGTACTGATGAAGATGTTCATAGGCACGAATAAAAATTTCTTGTACCGCATCTTCAGTCTCCGTATGATTTTTCAGAATATAGTAGCAGTACGTGTACATCTGCCGCTCAAACTGGAGGATGATCGCTTGGTATGCGTGTTTATCTCCTGATTTGACTTGTTCTACAACCGCTTCAATGGCTTCTCTTCTTCCTTCCGCTTCCCCGGGGATGGTTGGCTGCAAGTGAGCTCACCTCCTTCTTTGTTTACCTATATAACAATCCCAACAAGTGATTTTGTGACACCCATTATTTTATGTAGTGAAGTTCATGAACGAAGCTCCTGCCGTGTGATAGCGTCTGTATGCCGGGTATGAGTCTCATTTAGCGCCCTTATAGCAGCTACAGCTTGGGGTAACTCTTAACATAATCCAAGAATCGCTTCGTAGCGGGAGATATCTCCCGCATGGAATTTACGGCAATGCCAAGCGATCTGAAGCTCTTCTCCTTCAATTCGATCAGCCGTATATTCCGTTGCTGCCCTCGCAGCACAAGTTCTGGAAGAATGCTGATGCCGAGACCCTTCTCCACCATGGCCATAATGGCATAATCATCACCAAGTGTATATTTGATATCCGGCTTGATCCGGGCTTTCTCCAGCATCCGGTTCACATCATAATCGGAACCTTTGCTTGGCATAATAAACGGTTCATTCTCAATCTGGGACAATGTAATAGAGTCCTCAGAACTAAGCGGATGTTCCATGGGCAGCAATACAAGCATCGGGTCTTGATGCAGGGGAATCGCATCGAATGTATCCGACGTTGGAAGTGACAGGAACCCGCAATCGATCTTGCCCTCAGCGATCCAATCCTCGATTTCCCGGTAATCTCCTTCGACCAAACGAATCTCGATATGGGGATAATCCCGCTGAAAGTCCTGAATAATGCCCGGCAGCCAGTGAACACCGACACTGGTGAAGGTACCGATGTGAATGGTTCCCAGCTCGATTCCATGAATGGAAGCCACCTGCTGTTCCAAATGTTCGTTCCATTTCAATATTTCCCGTATCGTCTTCAGAATCTCTTCGCCATTGGTTGTCAGCTTCGCTCCTGAACGATTCCGAATAAGCAACGAGAAACCAAACTCATCTTCCAGGCTGCTGATCATATGGCTGACACCGGACTGCGTAAAACCCATCACTTCAGCGGCTTGGGTCAAACTTCCGAGCTCGACGACCTTCAATAGAACTTTGAATTTATTTATGCTCAAGGGAATTCCTCCTGCTCATTTATACATGAATTTTACTCATGTTTATCATTAGAAACATTCGTTTTACTTGTCTATTGTACGTGAGTATACTGATTCTGTTCAATCACTTGAAGGAGGAAATAGAACTTGAAACCGCTGAAGGCCGATCTTATGATTTTATTCATCACCATTTGTTGGGGCTCGTCCTATCTTTTTATGAAAATGGGACTGGATTCGCTAGGGGAGTTTAATTTGATAGCCCTACGCTTTGGATTGGCCTTTATACTTGCAGGCTTGATTTTTCTCCCCCGCTTGCGCCAGGTTAACGTAAAGACGATTCGATATGCCATGCTCCTAGGCTTTATATTATTTATCATGTTCACCGCGCTTACCTTCGGTCTCAAGACCACGACAACATCCAATGCCGGATTTCTGGTCAGTCTAACGGTGGTGTTTGTCCCCTTATTACATACGTTTCTATTTAAGAAAAAAATAGAGAACAAAGCGGTTGTCAGTATTGTGCTGGCCTTAACGGGCATTTCACTGTTAACCATCCAGCTTCCTTTTACATTTAAGATCGGTGATCTGTTCTGCATCGCGGCCGCATTATGTTATGCGCTTCATATCAATATGGTAAGCACTGCCGCGCAGAAGGTCGATACGCTAAGCCTTGGCATCCTGCAACTTGGATTCACCGGATTGTACGCGTTCATCTCGTCTCTGCTCTTTGAAGCTCCGGTATGGCCAAGTACGACCCACTCGTGGGTGGCCGTCCTTGTTCTTAGCGTGGTGTGCACCGCGGTCGGGTTCATCTTTCAGACAATTGCCCAACAATATACGACGGCTACCCGGACGGGACTTGTATTTTCTCTGGAGCCTGTATTCGCGGCGCTGGTTGGATTCTGGTTTGCTCACGAGGTCCTGAATTCCAATCAATATTTGGGTGCTGCCCTAGTATTTCTTAGCGTTGTTATATCGAGCGTTAATGTAAATGTGAGGAGACGCTCCACAATCAAGAATAGCCCCGTTCCAATGGAGACGTATTCTGCTGAATTCAAGTAAAAAAAAGCTTGACTAATCCCCCAAAAATATATATCTTTATATCACGGCTTAACTGATAACGATATCAGTTATGCAGGAACGTGATTAAAGGGGAGTAGCTGACACAACAAAGTCGTCATTCCGGGAAATTTCCCCGGCTTTGTTGGCAACGATACGTTGTTTGCGAGACCTTTACCACACACTCTGTGGTGAAGGTCTCTTTTTGATTATGAGGGGCCTTCACCTGCCGGTGGAGGTCCTTTTCTTTTGTGCCTTCAATTAAACAACTAGGAGGAATGGGTATGGAGCTTTTATTGGAGTATGGGTGGGTACTGTTGGTGCTCATCGCACTGGAAGGGTTGCTCGCAGCAGATAATGCGCTGGTCCTTGCCATTATGGTAAAGCATTTACCTGAGGAGCAGCGTAAAAAAGCTTTATTTTACGGATTGCTCGGAGCGTTTGTATTCCGCATCGGATCGCTGTTCTTAATCTCGTTTCTGGTTGACGTATGGCAGGTGCAAGCCATTGGCGCACTCTATCTTCTCTACATTTCGATCAATCACACATTGAAACATGTGATCAAGGGCAAGAAACCGACGGAAGACGCCAAGCCTCTACCGGACAAACCCAAGAAGCAATCCGGCTTCTGGATGACCGTCTTCAAAGTCGAGGTTGCAGACATCGCGTTTGCGGTAGACTCGATACTCGCAGCCGTAGCACTGGCTGTGGCACTGCCTCCAAGCGGTCTGGCGAACATCGGCGGCCTGGATGGAGGTCAATTCATCGTCATCTTCCTGGGAGGATTCATTGGTCTGATCATCATGCGTTTTGCGGCATCCTACTTCGTGAAGCTGCTGCAGCAGCGCCCTGGGCTTGAAGTGGCGGCATTCCTCATTGTCGGTTGGGTAGGGGTCAAACTTGCCGTCATTACCCTTGCGCATCCCGATGTTGCCCTCATCGACCATCACTTCCCTGAGAGCTCGATTTGGAAGGCATCCTTCTATATTGTTCTTGTGCTGATTGCCGTTATCGGATGGTTTAGTTCTTCGAAGGGGAAAGTCCAAGACGAGGACAATGCAATCAAGGAAGTGGAAGACCAGCAGCCTGGAAAAACGCTTCAAGGTTAAATTCCGATTTTCGATTGGAACAGGACAACGTAACAAACGCAATCAATAGATTGATCCAACAATAGGAAAAGGCGATTTGCTGACGGTGCATAAACCGTTCGCAAATCGCCTTTCCTCTTATATGGTTAATTGCATATTGTATAAATTCGCATACGCGCCTTGACGGGCAATTAAATCATCATGCGTGCCCTGTTCCTCAATTCCATCCTCGGATAACACGACGATTCGCTGCGCATTCCGTACCGTAGTCAGGCGATGCGCGATGACAAGCGTTGTGCGATTATTGCTCAACCGTTCCAGCGATTCCTGGACGGCTCTCTCGCTTTCATTATCCAGGGAGCTGGTCGCTTCATCAAATATAAGGATCGGCGGATTCTTCAGGAACACACGTGCAATGCTGAGCCGCTGCTTCTGTCCTCCGGACAGCTTGACGCCGCGCTGCCCGATATCCGTATCGTAACCTTCCGGCAGTGCCATGATGAAATCATGGGCATTCGCTCTTTTCGCAGCTTCGATGATTTCCTCCTCGCTGGCCTCCATTTTGCCATACCGGATGTTATCGAAGACGGTTCCCGCAAACAAATATACATCCTGCTGAACAATCCCAATATGTCTTCTTAACGAGTGCTGCGTGATATCCCGGATATCGCGTCCATCCAGCATGATGCGTCCTTCACTTACTTCATAGAAACGCGGAATCAACGAGCACAACGTCGTCTTGCCAACGCCGGAGGGACCTACCAATGCCACATACTCGCCAGGCTTGATGTCCAGCGATACCTGTTTCAGCACATATCCGTAGTTATCTTTATATCTGAAGCTGACGTTCTGAAATGTGATATTCCCCTGAACCTGCGTGATCACCGCAGCATCAACGGAATCCTCAATATCCGGCTCTACCTCCAGAATCTCCATGAACCGGTCGAATCCCGTGATACCCTCCTGGTACAGTCTGGCGAAATTAACGAGTCTCTGGATCGGTTCGATCAGAATGCCAATACACAAGAAAAAAGTCAGCAAATCCGCCAGTTCCAGCGAGGCATCCACGATGGCGGCTCCGCCAAACACAATGACCGTTATGGTAATGAGCTGGGTAAACCCAACCAGCCCTTCGTGAAAGTAGGTTTCACTCTTATACCCTTCCCTTCTGCTGTCAACGAATCGCCCGTTAGCGTAGGCGAACTTTTTCCTCTCTACGTGTTCGTTTGTAAACGACTTCACCACGCGGATACCCGATAGAGAATCCTCCACCTGCGCGTTGATATCCCCGATTCGGTCCTTGCTAACACGCAGCGCCAAATTCATCTTCTTATTAAAATAAAAAGCAAACACGGCCATGACCGGCAGAAAGAGAAACACGATCAGGGTCAGCTTCACGTCAATATACATTAAGATAATGAATGCACCCAGGAACTTCAGAACGGAAATGACAATATCTTCGGGTCCATGGTGATACAACTCGGTTAACGACAGAATGTCATTGGTAGTGCGTGTCATGAGCTGCCCTGTTTTGTTCTCATCGTAGAAACCAAACGACAGCTTCTGAAGATGATCAAACAGCTCCCGTCTCATGTCACTCTCCATATAAGCCCCCATCATATGTCCTTTATAGGAGATGAACATGTCGCAGAAGGTGTGGATGAGGACCATGGCCAGCATGATTGCACCAACCGCATAGATTTGGTTCAGTGGATTCGGGGAATTCCCTTCCAACACGTTGATGGTGATATACCGTATACATAGAGGAAGCATTAGCGTAATAGCCGAGACAACAAAAGCGCATGCCAAGTCTGCAAATAATAATCCCAGATACGGTTTATAATAGGACAAAAATTTCTTGGTTCGTGAATTCAAATCAATCTCCTCCATAATGTCGGAGGGTTAGATGTTCTTATCCCTCCAAACTTGATTCATGGTGTAGTCCATCGTTTTTCTCATCCCAAACACCCTTCCTTTTACTTGATGATTCCATCATACCCAAAACGTCACGACCGCGGAGTGTAAGAATCATTTATACTCAAAAAATCCCCTAAGGGCATAAAAAAAGCAAGCTTGGTTCATAACCAAGCTTGCTTTTTCGCATATTCATGCTTTACCGATTCCAACGTTCGTTAAGCAGCTCACCATTGATGGCAGCCGCTGACATGGCTCCCATCGAAGCGGCGGCTATGGCCTGATACATTTCCGTGGCTGCATCACCGGCACTGTAGACGCCAGGCACGCTCGTTTTACCGAAGGCGTCAATGACCACGCTTCCGGCTTCATTGATATCACATCCGATGGCGGCCGGCAATACTGAGCCGGAGACCAGTTTAGGCGCGAAAAAGATGCCCGTGCAAGGAATGATCTCTCCATCCTCCAGCACGACTTCCCGGACCATACCCTCGTTCGATTCAATGCGATGAATCGGGGAGCTGAATACGGGGATTTCATGCTCCTTCAACTCTTGGCGCTGTTCATCCGTCAGTTCATCCGGTCCGTTCGTACAAATCGTATAACGATCACTCCAACCTGCAATGACTTTGGCAAAGTGCACGGCCCCCGCCCCCTTGGCAATGACAACAAGCGGCTGATCCCGCAGTTCCCATCCATCGCAATATGGACAGACGAAAGCACTCTTGCCATATACGTCCGCCAAACCGTTAATATCCAAGGGGCTATCTTTCTTGCCAACGGCAAAAAGCAGCTTTTTACTGCGGTAGATCGTCCCTTCTCCCGTTGTGATCCGAAAATCACCGTCCACGCCTGCAACGGCGGCAGCCGTACCCTCTACGAAACGGACAGAAGGATACGCGCTAATCTGTTCCCTTGCAATGCGGCGAAATTCCGATGGGCTGACACCGTCTCGGGTAAGAAAACCATGAGTCTCACGGGTAACCTTATTTCGCGGCTTCCCTTCGTCAATCAACACCACATCTTTTCTCGCTCTTCCCAATACCAGCGCAGCATTCAAGCCTGCCGGACCTCCGCCAACAATAAGGACATCATGCAATTGCTCCGTCATCTATACCATCACCCTTCTGGATCTTTAATGTCCATAATAATAAAATAAGAAATCCTGACCTCTGGAAAATTCACCACGCTCAAGGAAGATTGCCACGGACAAATATTATTATAGACTTGTGATATCTATTATAGATAAACAAAGTCCATATTGCAACTCGATTTGTTATTTTGATATACGAATCAAATAAAGCTCAGCCATTCGTAACCTGAACGGTTTCTGCAACCAAACGCTGAAGATCACGCATTCGAGTTGGCGTAGCTAAGTTGGAATGAGTTAACATATCGCACAAGGCAACAAGATCTTCAAGCTTGGATAGGATTCTCCAATGATCATTCAGAACCGCTCCTTCCTCACGATATGCTCGAACGAAGTTCTTTTCAAATACAGATCCGTCGGGTTCGTATCGAAGCATATTGGCTATATCTACGTATCTGTTCCATGAAAAAGCTTCCTCCCAATCAAGCACTGCGGAAACCGCACATCCTTCTGGACCATGCTGCATTAATATATTTAAGCCATTATAGTCCGAGTGAACAAGCACGGGCGTCTCTTCAATCTCTGACAATAAATGACTGTATGTTTGACTGAAGGACCACACCGATTGAGCTAGCTCTTCCCCAAGCCATTGGCCGCATGGATCCTGAAAGAGGCTTTGTTCAATAAATGCGAGGAAGCGTTCCCCGTCCATCCTGATCGGATCCTGGACTTCCATGTCACCGCTGAAGAAACCGGATTCCGTAAATGTGTACTCGTGAATGTTGGCGAGAATGCGTCCGGCGGAGGCTGCAGCTGCGATGAGATCCTGCTCGCTTCCGCCCAGCATCACGTCACGTAGAAGATCGCCTGCCTTCCACTCCATTAGCGCCCAAGGCTTATCGAATACCCTGCAGCTCGTATCCGCATAGATATAATCGGCAACAGGTACGGTTTGACGAACCCTTTGAATGATAGCCAGTTCTTTTTCCGCAATCTCCAGGCCTTTCCTGAACAAACGCAGCACGTAAGGTTCTGCACTGCCTTCCAGACGAATTTTGTAGTTGGTATTGCTAAGTCCGGTACCGATCCGTTCAGCGGCTACTACTTTTTCACGGGGAAATACGGGTGTAATCATGTCATGAATTTGTGTGATGTCTAGTTGCATCGGCGGCACTGTGCGTTCCCATCCCTCTTTCATCTCGATGCCCTCCTATTATTAATTTTTTTGAGTTGACCATGCAGTAATGCCGTTACCACTATTTATAGTTTACATATTCTAATGTGATATAGGAATTATCTTCATAGATAAGGAGAGTGATGTAATGGCAGCAAGCTTTAACCATTCATCTAAAGCACAAGGCGTATCCGTTATTACCTGCACCAATCGCCCCAATTATATTAAAAACCTGTTCCATAATTTCACCAGACAATCTCACCCAAAAAAAGAGCTTATTATCGTTATCAACGATAGTTCAATCGCACTCTCTCCTTACCAACAGCTGGCCAATAAGCATCGAAACATACAAATTTATCGCATGCCCGAACATGTCACTCTAGGTGCGTGTCTAAATTACGCCGTTAGCAAAACGAGATACGGCATCATTGCCAAATTCGATGACGACGACTATTACGCCCCTCATTACTTGTCGGACTGCCTGAAGTCATTAAGAAGATCGAATGCTGATATTATAGGAAAACTCGCACATTATATGTATTTAAAAGGCTCCAAAACTCTAATTCTACGTTTTCCTAACGATGAAAATCGCCCCGTAACCCAACTGCCGGGTGCTACGCTCATGTTTAAAAAGAACGTCCTTAACCAAGTGCGATTTCCGAATCGAAACATCGGTGAAGACGATCTTTTTTGCATGAGAAGCAAGCGTAAGGGCTACAGGATCTATTCCGGTGATAAGTATAATTTTGCAGCAGTACGAAGGAAGAATTCATCAAGCCATACCTGGGTGATCAGCGATAAAGAACTTACCGACAAGCACCCTAAAGTTCCGAATGTAAAAGACTACAAAACATTCGTTCAGAGGAAATCCGGAGGCGACCGAACTTGACGAGAACGTCATTATCTCCCTCACAGCCTGCTGTTTCGATCATCACCTGTACCAAAAGACCGGAATGCCTGCACAATCTGCTAGAAAATTACGCCAGACAGAATTACAGGCACAAAGAGTTAATCATCATATTAAATCATGGCAGCCTGAAACTATCGGAAGTTCAACAGGCAGCCAAGCCATATCGTAACGTGAGAATATATAGGAAGCCTGCTGAATTATCGCTCGGCAGCTGCCTCAATTTTGGTGTAAAGGTCGCTAAACACAGCATCATTGCCAAATTTGACGACGATGATTATTACGCTCGCGATTATCTGAAGGATAGCGTCGATCTCATGATCAAGACTCGTGCTGATATTGTAGGAAAAAGGGCTCACTTCATGCAGCTTGCCGGTCAAAAGGATCTTCTGTACCGTTACCCCAACATGGCCAATCGATGGGCCCCCCTTGTTCAAGGGGCGACCATTTTGGTTAAACGGCACGTATTCGATCAAGTATCGTTTCCGAACCAAAATCGGAGCGAGTGCGTCAAATTTTGTGCTGATTGTATAACTCGTAACTTTAAAATATACTCTGGTAGTCCCTACCATTTCATAGCGAACCGAAGACGGAACTCCAAGAATCACACCTGGATCGTAAGTGACAAGAATCTATTAACTCAACATGTAAAAAAGCTGAAAGTAGACAACGCTAAGAATTTCGTAAGCAAAGGTTAGACCCAGCATTCCTATTTAATATACCGAAGCTGAAGAATGGTGACTCGAGCCTTCCCATAGAAACGGAGAGCTCGAGTCATTCATACATATCCAGTAAACGAGGTGTAATCAAGCATGCAGGCCACGCCGAATAAAGGGTTAACATCCGCAGTCACCAAATAAATACAAGCACCTTAACGAACCCGCCCCGCTACGACTATCTGGAGGATATCCGGTCGTTTGGCGATCAGGTACTGGCGTGTTGTCTTTTGACATTGTGGTAAAAGCTTGATTTGTTCAGATCGGATGAGAACGGGTATTTAAGAAGTATTGTGTTGGAAGCACGTTTTCATCTCTAATCTTGAACAATCAGGAGGCAATCACTATGGAAAATATCAAACCGATGCCCAAGGAAGAGGGGCTCGATCACAGCTTAAATGTGCTGCGCGAAGGTTATTTGTTCATTACCAACAGAACGATCGGCTTTCAATCTGATCTCTTCGAGACGCGTCTATTGGGGGAACGCGCCATCTGCATGCGCGGAGAAGATGCGGCCAGACTATTTTACGATCAGGCGAAGTTTGTTCGTAGCGGTGCAGCCCCGAAACGCGTGCTCAAGACCCTGTTCGGTGAAGACGGAGTCCAGACGCTGGATGACGAAGAGCATCATCATCGCAAAGCGATGTTTATGTCCTTGATGTCCAGAGAAGCTCTTGGCTGCATGAGGGAAATCACCCATAAACATTGGGAGCTTGCCGTGTGTCGATGGGAGTCCAGGGATAAAGTCGAGATCTATAAAGAGGCTCAGGAAATTCTGTGCCGAGTGGCCTGTGAATGGGCGGCTGTGCCGCTTCCCGAAGCGGAAGTGAAAGAGAAAACGGGCTGGCTAGCTGACATGATTGAGGCTACGGCAGCCTTTGGTATCAAGCACAGGAAAGGAAGAAATGCCCGGGCTAAAGCGGAAAAATGGATACAGCATCTCGTAGTTGAGGTACGCAGTGGAGCAATAGACCCGCAACAGGGCAGCACCCTGCATACAATATCCTGGCATCGCGATCTTAGGGGCGAGCTCCTGGACAAGAAAACCGCAGCGGTAGAGATTCTGAACATTCTTCGCCCCATCGTAGCGGTCGCCATTTACGTGTGCTTTACTGCCTTAGCTGTCATTCAGCAGCCCGAAGAGCGTGACAAATTGATAACGTCTGACGAGAAGCAACTCAAGAAATTTGTCCAGGAAGTCCGGCGATTCTATCCCTTCTTCCCCTTTGCGCCTGCCCGTGCACGGAAGGATTTCACCTGGAACGGATATGCATTTGACAAAGGCGTGCTCACGATCCTCGATTTATACGGAACGAATCATCATCCCGGTCTGTGGGATCAGCCGGAGCTGTTCAAGCCGGATCGTTTCGACGATTGGAACGGCAGCCCCTTTAGCTTTATCCCTCAAGGAGGCGGAGACCATCATACGGGACACCGCTGTGCCGGGGAGTGGATTACGCTTGAGATCATGAAGGAAAGTCTCGACTTTCTCGCAAACAAGATGAGTTATGAAGTGCCTGTGCAGGACGTAAGCTTCAGCTTTCACGATATGCCGTCCCTTCCTCACAGCCGTATCGTCATTCGGAAAGTCAAACCGCTGCATTAAAACGGCAAGGTTATGCGGTAGTCAGGTGGCAAGTGATTCAATACGCCTGACCCGGCTGCCGCAGCTTTTATATCGCAATGGTATAGATCCCCTTTATCAAATTTTCACAAACCTTTTCCCTTGCTCCATGATTCCCAAGCTCTCTTCGCAAATTTAAGCTTGTACACCTTGCCATCTGCATGTCACAATAAACTAGAGACTGTCAGCATGGACCTATGCATCTATGTAGTTTCGCTTACAAGTTCTCAGCTGCCCCTGCAACTACAGCGAGGTGGTCGCACAATCAACCTATTTTTGAATTGGAGGACCGTAATCATGAAAACGATGAAGCTTGGAAGCAGTTCACTGGAAGTACCTGTTGTAGCCGTGGGTTGCATGCGTATAAATTCGCTGGAAAAAGCGGAAGCCGAGCGTTTCGTGTTATCCGCACTGGAAGAAGGCGCTAACTTCTTCGACCATGCCGACATATACGGCGGCGGAGCTTGCGAGGAAATTTTCGCAGACGCGATACATATGAATGCACAAGTCCGCGAGAAGATCATTCTGCAATCCAAATGCGGGATTCGCCAGGGCATGTTCGATTTTTCCAAAGAGCATATCTTGAATTCCGTTGATGGGATCCTGAAAAGACTCAAAACCGAGTATCTCGATGTACTCCTTCTGCACCGTCCGGATGCGCTGGTTGAGCCTGAAGAGGTGGCTGAGGCATTCGATAAACTCGAAAGCTCCGGTAAAGTGCGTCATTTCGGCGTATCCAACCAGAATCCGATGCAGATCCAGCTGCTGAAAAAAGCAGTGAAGCAGCCGCTCGTGGCCAACCAGCTGCAGCTTAGCATCACGAACACCACCATGATTCAAAGCGGGATCAACGTCAATATGGAGAATGAGGCCGCAGTTAACCGTGATGGCAGCGTACTCGATTTCTGCCGACTTCACGATATTACGATTCAGCCTTGGTCTCCTTTCCAATACGGGTTCTTTGAAGGCGTATTCCTTGGTAGCGACAAGTTCCCTGAGCTTAATGAGAAGATCGACGAGATTGCGGAAAAATACAACATAACCAACACTACGATTGCCATCGCATGGCTTCTTCGTCACCCTGCACACATGCAGCCGATCATCGGGACGATGAATATCAGTCGCTTGCATGACTGTATTAAAGCCGGCGATGTAACGCTCACCCGCGAAGAATGGTATGCCATTTACCGTGCGGCGGGCAACATCCTTCCTTAAGGCCACTTCAAAACAGCCTCCTATCGTCTATGATAGGAGGCTGTTTTCATTATATTGCCGCGTTTTTTGAAGATGATGATGGTTTGCGCTTGTTCACCGCGCTTAGACAAATAGGGATCATCACCAGTGACAGTAAACCTCCAGCAATGGAAAGCGTACCGTAACTGGTATTGGCAACCACCATACCGGATAAAGCGCCGCCCGATGCTCCCGCCAAAGCAATCAAGACATCCACTGTTCCCTGCGTTCTGGCGCGGGCGGATGGATGGGTTGCATCGATGATGAGCGCCGTTCCGCTGATAAATCCAAGGTTCCAGCCCAGCCCCAGCAGAGCCAGCGCCGTTATGATCAGCGCCATGGATTCGGCGGGAGCCGCAGCAGCTAGAATCCCGGAGCTCAAGAGCACGACGCCCGAAGCGATGGACATGCTGATGCGGCCGATTTTATCCACAAGAAAACCTGTGATTAACGAGGGCAGGTACATCGCTCCGATATGAATGCCAATCACCAAACCTACTGCTCCTAGATCATGTCCGTGATGTTTCATATGGACAGGCGTCATGGTCATGATTGAGACCATGACCACCTGAGTCAATATCATCACGCAGGCTCCAACCATGATCCCCCGTTTGTTTCGTTGTGATCCGTTCACCGTGCCGGCAGAAGAATCACCGGAAATTTTCATTTTAACTTCCTCAATTGCTTGGGCTATCGCATAAGGATCCGGGCGCAGGAATAATAGCAGGATCAGTCCTGCCACAATAAAAGCCACCGCCGCCAAAATAAACGGTCCGGCCAAGGCAGGAATCCCGAAGGATTCGGCAACGTTCCCCATAACCTCCACCAGATTCGGACCCGCAACGGCACCGAAGGTGGTGGAAACCATCGCCATGCTGACCGCTCCTGCACGCTGGGAAGGTTTAGCCAAATCCGTACCTGCATAACGAGCCTGCATATTCGTTGCGGTACCTGCACCGTATATCAACAACGAAGCGAATAACAGATAAATATTGTCATAAACGGCAGCCAATATGACTCCGATCGCGGCAATTCCACCCGCCAGGAATCCGGCTGCCAAACCCGGCCCTCTTCCATATCGCTGGGTAAGCCGTCCAATATACCAGGCACCCAGTGCAGAACCGACCGTTATAAGAGCAGCAGGGATTCCTGCAAAGCTGTCCGTCTTGAGCATATCCTGTGCCAGAAGCGCACCGACCGTCAATCCTGCGGCCAGACCAGCCCCACCGAATATTTGCGAGAGGATCACAACGATGAGGGTCTTCTTATACAGCTTGTTCTGCAAGTCGGGCGAATCGATGTAAGATTGAATATGGGATTGCCGCTTCGTGTTGGTTTCGGCAATATCATGATCATGGGACATGGACATTCTCCTTTCATGTGCTACCAAACAGAATACCATAAACCTTCCTACGATAAGAGGAAAATTTCATTTGTCTGTCCATATAGAATCTGCCAACCAACGTGCAATCTGCCGTGCGGTAACCGAAACAAGAACGTATTATCAGGGCTTCGCAATGCTCCGCCCCGTCTGTCTCCCCGTGAACATGCAGCCTCCCAGAAACGTTCCCTCCAATGCGCGGTATCCGTGAACGCCTCCCCCTCGAATCCCGCGGCGTATAACACTTTCCGCTTTCATATAGTGTATGCCTTCCCTGTGCTGCAAACCTGTTTCACATCAAAAAAAGTGAACCCCATGTGGATAAGGGTTCACTCCTATTGTCAGCGTATTTGCGTTTCGTTCCTATTATCCTGTTCGTTCCTCCGCCTCCGAAGCCAGTTTCAGGAGCTGATCCCTCACTCGCACAACTTCGCCAATGATCAGAAGCGCCGGATTCTTCACGTTCATAAGAAGAGCGATCTTGTGGATGGTTCCGAGCGTTCCCGTTATGGTTCGCTCCTCTGCCCGAGTCCCTTGTTCAACGATAGCTACGGGAGTCGACGACGGCTTGCCATGAGCGAGCATCTCCTTGCAGATATCGTTCATTCTGCTAACGCCCATGTATACCACTAGCGTATCCACACTGTGAGTCAGCAAGTCCCACCTGACGCCCCGCTCATTTCCATGGCAGCTCGTTCCGCTGACAAAAGCTACCGAAGTGCTGGCTCCACGGTGGGTCAGAGGTATCCTAGTGGAGGAGGCTGCGCCCAAAGCCGAGGTAATGCCGGGCACGATCTCGAAGGGAATGCCTCGTGCAGCCAATTCGCACGCCTCTTCGCCGCCTCGTCCGAAGATCAGCGGATCACCTCCCTTGAGCCGGACGACATCATGACCTGCAAGGGCAAAGTCTATCATGTTCTCGTTAATCCTCTCCTGCGGAACGGAATGGCTGCCGGGTGCCTTACCGCAGTATACGAGCAAAGCATCCTTCTTCGCGTAACTCAACAGCTCATCGTTCACCAGTCGATCGTACATAATGACGTCCGCTTCCTGAATACGCCGAAGGGCTTTCAGCGTGATCAGCTCCGGATCTCCCGGACCTGCGCCAACAATATACACCATGCCCGCCCTCATCGTCTTTTATCGACCGGAACCGCTGTCGCCTCCATAACTCTGAGTCCATGATGGACCTTTCCAATCGGGTTAACCTCGCTGCGGTTTCCGAATCCGAAATGGGATAAGTACAACATCGCCCCGGTAAATACCGCTCCGCCAATAAAATTACCTATTAATACGGGAATTTGGTTCCAGAGCCACCAATCGGCCAAGCTGACATCCGCCCCGAGCATCATGCCCGCCGGTATCACAAACATATTTACCACGGCATGCTCGAAGCCTTGACCGAAAAAGACCAGGATGGGCAGCCACATCGCAACGATTTTCCCTATCGTTGAACTTGACGTAAACGCCATGACAACGCCTAGCGTCACCATCCAGTTGCAGAGCATAGCTTTGATCACCACCAGCAGCATGCCGCTCACGCCCAGTGCCTTATAACCGAGTGTCTTTGTTTCACTGGTGTCGATGATCATCTGAACAAGCGGATGACTCATATCCGTCCCCATCCTGGTCGCGGTAAGTGTATAGAGCCCCCATAAATCAGACAGCCTATCACATGTCCGAGAATGACCCATCCGTAATTCGCAACCATAGAGGAACCTGAAGCCTTCTTTTGCAGGACGGCTAATGGTAAGAGTGCAAAGCTTCCAGTTACCAGCTCTAAGCCCAGCAGTACAATCATCACAAAGCCAACCGGAAACAGGAGCGCGCCTACCATCGGGATATTCGTTTGGTCCGAAGCGGTAAAAGCTAGCGTGGTGGCGCACGCCAGGATGGCGCCCGATAACATGCCGCGGATGAGCATCTGCGAAGTCTTCAGCCGGGCTTTCGCGGCTCCGGCCTCGATCAAGTCATCCATTACCTGATTCGGTTTCACATAATCCATATCGTGCACCCCCTCTAATGAATCAATCACTCACCTATTGAAATGCCTCTGAAATTACAGCAATTCGGTAACTGGTTCGCGTCAAGCCGTAAGATCCTGCAGGTAAATCGCGCCGCTTACCGGATCAACTTCAACCTGATAGGTGTTAACATTTCCCGTATCCGGCTCTTGAACCCGCCCGCTGCATAGATCGATCTTCCAATCATGCAGCGGACAATGCACCTGCTTCCCGCACACCATTCCCTCCGAAAGCTTTCCTCCTTTATGCGGGCACTTGTTCTCCACAGCCAGAATATCCCCATCCGATAAACGGAACAGCGCGATTTCCGTTCCGCCGACCTCAATGGTCCTTGAGCCCTTATGATCAATTTCGTTTACATATCCTACATGAAGCTTCGTCATCCTTGGATTCCCCCTATTTCGTCACTGGTTCAGCATCAGGCAAAGGCACGAAGTTTTTACGAAGTCCGCTGTCCGCCGTAATTTCCTTCCATGGATCCTGCTGCTTGCTTAAAGCCAGCTTTATTCTCGAGAAGAGCGCGACGCGGTCCTCTTTCTTCTCTAATGCCTTTTTCACATGATCCAGGCCTACTCGCTCGATCCAAACCGATGTACGCTCATTCCACTGCGCGTTTTCCCGATAGTATTGGATAAATGCCCCGGCCCATTCGAGCACCTCATCTTCCGTCTTCACGATGCACAATAACTCCGTAGCCCGAACATGAACGCCTCCATTGCCGCCGACGTGCAGTTCCCATCCACCATCAATCGCTACGACTCCAAAATCCTTGATGGTCGCTTCTGCGCAATTTCTAGGACATCCGGAAACCGCAAGTTTCACTTTGGCTGGGGTGCTCAGCCGCTCAAACTCTTTCTCCAAGCGTACGCCCATGCCTATGGAATCCTGGGTGCCGAATCGGCAAAACGTGGACCCCACGCAAGTTTTAACCGTACGGAGCGCTTTACCGTAAGCATACCCGGAAGGCATATCGAGCTCCTCCCACATCTTCGGCAGATCCTCCTTCTTGACGCCAAGCAGGTCGATCCGCTGTCCGCCTGTAATCTTTACCATCGGCACATCGAATTTTTCCGCAATCTCCGCGATTTTCTTTAGCTCCGAAGGCGACGTCACCCCGCCATATATTCTGGGAACGACGGAATACGTGCCGTCCTTCTGAATGTTGGCATGATAACGCTCGTTCGTGAAGCGGGATTCCTTCTCATCGACGTAGGTTTCCGGAAACAGCATGCCCAGATAGTAGTTCAACGATGGCCGGCATTTAGAACATCCCTCCGGATTCTCCCATCCCAGCACATTCATCACTTCTTTGACGGTTCCAAGTCCAAGACGGGTAATTTCTGCGATAATTTCATCCCGTCCTAGCGAAGTACACCCGCATATCCCTTCTTTTACGGGTTCCCCTGCTGCATCTCCGGCGTATAACTGAACCAGTCCCTCAACAAGAGGTTTGCAGCCGCCGCAGGATCCCGATGCTTTTGTACAAGCTTTAACGGAAGCAACGGTGTTGCAATTTTTCGTGAGAATGGCATCTTTTATCGTTTCTTTCGACACACCGTTACAACCGCAAATGATCTCATCATCCGCTAGCTGAGCCAGCCGCTGTTCCGCCGATACTGCACCGGCGTTACCCGTAAAGCCTAACAGAAGCTCCTTCTCCCGGCCCTTGATGGATTCGCCGCTTTTCATGAGCGAGAACAGCTTTGGCCCGTCTCCCGTATCGCCGAACATAACAGCTCCGATGAGCTGGTCATCGCGGATGACAATTTTTTTATATACACCTTCAACTTCGTCCTGGTACCGCATCGACCTGGATCCTTCCGGGTCTGCAAAATGACCTGCCGAGAATACATCTACACCGGAGATCTTCAATTTAGTAGATAGTACGGACCCGCCATAACCACTTGTCTCCACACCTGCCAGATGCTTGGCGAGCACGGCTCCCTGCTCGTAGAGCGGAGCGACAAGCCCATACGCAATCCCACGATGCTCGGCGCATTCACCGACCGCGTAGATCCCCGGGATGCTCGTCTCCATATAGTCGTTCACGATAATTCCCCGGTTGACTTCAATTCCCGCGGATTGTGCCAGCATGACGTTGGGCTTGATCCCGACAGCCATGACAACCAGATCCGTTTCAACGCGCGTCCCATCCGTGAAGCGGAGCTCCTTGACCCGCTTTCGGCCCATAATGGCCTCTGAATTTTTACTAAGCAGGAACTTCATGCCTTGGGCTTCCAATTCCAGCTGCAGCATTTTCGCAGCGGTCTCATCTAATTGCCGTTCCATGATATAGGGACTAAGGTGAACCACTGAAACATCCATCCCGAGATGGAGCAGTCCTCTTGCTGCTTCAAGACCAAGCAATCCTCCGCCGATGACCACGGCTTTCTTATATTTTTTGGAAGTCTCCACCATAATCTCGCAATCCTTAATATCCCGGAAGGCAATAACTCCCTCCTTGTCTGCGCCAGGCAGAGGAAGCATAAACGGATTCGAACCGGTTGCGATGATCAATGAATCATACTCGGCCGCAGCTCCTTGATCGGAGTACACTTTACGGTTCTTGGTATCGATCCGGGTTACGGTGTGGCCGCTATATAGATGGATGTTATTCTCTTTGTACCAATCCCAATCGTTGATTATAATTTCCTGCATGTCGGCTCCGCCTGCAAGAACGGAAGACAGCATAATCCGGTTGTAATTCGGATGCGGCTCAGATCCGAATATCGTGATTTCATACGCCTCAGGCGTAAGCTTAATCAAATGCTCGATTGCCCGTACCCCTGCCATACCATTCCCGATCATTACTAACTTCTTTTTTGTCATGGTTTGCGCTCCCCTCCGTCTAACACCTTTGAATATACTTGTTGATTCATCAGAAGCCTTACAGAAACCAAAATAGCCTGCATTCGCTCCAGTAGAGTAGGCATACTCTTACCGGAACGAAAGCAGGCTTCTTTGCCGCTAATGGGATACACCGTTGTATCCGAAATTTAAAGTTCTTGAGGGAAATATACAATACCCTCGTGCCAACTGTCAACATATTTGACATGAAAAGAAGAAAATTAATTAAATATCGACATCCACCTGTGATATATGTTATATAATTTAACATAATATCTATTTTTACTGACAGCTTATATCTGACGGATATCATTTATGAAAGGAGCGTCAATCCATGCGTTCATTGCTGGTTATCCACCATCCGGTCCCTGCTTCAGAGCGAAGTGACACAGATGCCAGGGCGCTTCTTCCGGAGTTTATCCTTCGTTCTTATGGATACAAGGTCCTCCTTGCCCGAAGTGAGAAGCAAGCGCTGGCTGGAATCGTGGAAGCAGACGGAACGGTTCTCCACCTCCCGGTTGCCGCAATCAAATCGTGGTCCAATACCCTTGAACAACAAAAGCGCGTTCCGGTTCTGTGGTGGTGCAGCGATCATGCCGCTTCGCAATCTCTCGAAGCATGTGAGGATGATGTTATCATTGATGGACTTTTATTTCCCGCCATGAAGGAGCATGAGCTGCATTGGACGCTGCATTTTAGCTCCAAGCATTTTTACGAACGAGAGCAGTGGCATAACGAAAGAACGCAGCTCCTTGCTCGCATTGAAGAGCGTAAATGGATTGATATGGCCAAAGGCATTCTATGCAAGATGAAAAATATTTCGGAATCCGAAGCATACGATGTCCTGCGCAAACAGGCGATGAATGAAAGAAAAAGAATGGTGGATGTCGCAACCTCGATCGTCAAGTTGTATCAATTGCTGCAGGAGACCGGTTCAGGAGGTGCAAAAAAATCATGATCCACTTATTAAAAGAAGTCGGCCGCGGCAAGCGGGGCGCGCGTGACCTAACTTACGAGGAAGCGCTGCAGGCTGCAGAATCGATTCTCGGATTGCAGGCAACCCCTGCTCAGATCGGTGCCTTTTTCATTGCGGAACGCATCAAAATGGAAAGCGTGGAAGAATTGGAGGCATTTGTGCAGGTTTGCCGTGAATATGCGGACCGTTCGTTTGTACATGAGGGTGTAGACTGTGCAGGACCTTATGATGGCAGAAAGTCCTCTTTTTTCTCTACGTTAGCCACCGCGTTTGTACTGGCTGCTGCTGATCTGCCTGTCACTCTGCATGGAACCGCATCACTGCCCCGAAGTGGGGGATCACATTATCAGATATACTCGCGGAGAAGGGGATATCCGGATCGTTACTGGCAAAAGAATCATGCATCCGTGCAGCCCATCAATCTGGCGTATTATATGTACATGCTGAGGAATGGTGTCCCCCGCTTAAGAATCTTCGCCCGATCCGGGAGGAGCTCGGTATGCGGACCGTGCTCAATACGGCCGAAAAGTTTGTGGATTACGCCCATTCCCCTTTCCTAACTTTCGGCGTATACCATAACACGGTCTTTGACCGTTTAAGCCGACTGATCCTAAAACTCGGTTATCGGAAAGCGATCATCATTCAGGGAAGTGAAGGCTCCGATGAACTGTTCATTCACCGGCCCACGCGGACTTACCGGGTTGAGAACGGTGAAGCCAGCCTCCATATCATCGATCCGGAAACTTACGGACTTGATACGCCCGTTCCGGACATAAGCTGGACACCCGCCGAACAGGCTGATGTTACAGAACAGGTTCTGCAGGGCAAAGCGGACATCGCTTTTATGTACCAGGTTCTGCTGAATGGAGCTGTACGTTTACAGTTGGCGGATAAGGTCAGATCCGTTGAGGAAGGGATCTATACTTGCAAGGCACTGCTGGATTCGGGTAAACCGTGGGAGTTATACGACAAATGGTTGTCCCTGCTTTTAGAGCCTGTCCCACATGATGGTTGGACCTCGCCAATCGTCAGACAGGTTTCTCATTAATACAGAAGAAACCCGCACCGGGCAAGCGGTGCGGGTTTCATTTAATACCTATTAAACTCCAAATCCAAATCCGAATGCAGAAACGATGATGACCAAGAGAATGAAGAGTACCAGTACTGCTCCAACGGAACCATATCCTCCGCCATATCCACCAACTTCACCCATTGTTCTAACCTCCTTTACTTTTCCGAACACAACATCCTATGCTCGATATTTCAAAGAGCTTAGACTATAGAGAAATAAAATAAAAACAGACTGGCGTTGAGTCAATATGAATATGGACTCTTAAGAATAACTTATTTCGCAATCATTTTCTTGGCATAGTTCAGCACATCCGATTTGGCGCTCTCCGCCCAAATGCTATACCGGATCTGCTGCTCTTCATCCACCCAATCCAGGTGATCCCTTCCCTTGGAATCGGCTGTGTAGACACATTCCACTCCGTTAATGACGATGGTTTCCTTCTTCTCGTTCGGTTTCTTCTGCGGCACAGGCGTTCCACCCATTGGCTGTTCAGGGACAATATAACTCGCAACGACTTGAAGCTTTACGTTTCCTTTATCAAAATTCATAACCGCCGCGGACGCT
This sequence comes from Paenibacillus sp. JZ16, assembly GCF_015326965.1. NCBI lineage: Bacteria > Bacillati > Bacillota > Bacilli > Caryophanales > Paenibacillaceae > Paenibacillus > Paenibacillus sp. JZ16. The sequence continues at coordinate 40,497 of NZ_CP017659.1, read as the reverse complement.
TCATTCGACTTCATGATGTCGGAATATACGAATTTCTCGCCGTTTGCTGCCTTCGCTTTTAATTCCTGCTCAATTTCTTTGTACAAGCTAGACGTTCTTTCAGGACTCTTTAAGTATAAAATCGCGTTCTGGTATGAATAACTCTTCGGCAAGTCAGCAGGCTTGGTAAGCGTAGGAGCGTTCAATGCCTTTGCCTTCGCCACATAGTCCGCATACTTGGTATGAACAAAGCCTATAGACGTAAAGTAAAATCCATCTAACCGGTTATATTCCTGGTCCGCAACATAATACGCAACCATCTGCCCTGCTTTAAGTTTGTTACTGAGCTCCTTGATACGATCATCATACGATACGGATGTCTTCTCCGGTATAGCAGTAGAAGCCGCTGCCTTCGTCTGCGGAACAGACATGCTTGCAGTGCTTGCTGCATAACCATTCGCGGAACCGATCATCATCGTTGCTGCGAGAAATAAAGCGACCTTCATCTTGTTTTTCATCATGGTAAAATTCGTGCTCCTTTCGGCGGTAAGGCCTTTTAAAATAGTGTTGAATTTCATCTCATATAACACCTTGCCGACAACAAAAGGGACATTTTGTAAAAAATAATGGAAAAGCGTTTATTCCGAAACAAGACCGGCTGCAATCTTCGCAAACTCATCCTTGGATAGCGGATCCTTTGGATCATCCGTAATTATATATAGCACCTCTTCACTGTCGCTTAACCAAGTCAAGCTGCGCGTTTCATTTGTCTGATCGGCAGAAAAAATCATTTCTTTCCCATTTACCGTCAGTTTTACGGCTTGATTTGTGAGCACTCCAGCTTTTGGGCCCTTCTCTCGTGCAAAAGCTAAAATCCTGATCCGATTATCGCCTTTACGATATTCCATTCCTGTAGAGGCAATCTTGGACCAAGGAACAATTTTATAGTACAGTCCCTGTTCTTCATCCGACTTCTCCGCCTGCTCTTTAAGTTCATTTAGAAGACTTTCGTACCCCGGTGTTCCCCACACGGGTTCGTTTCTAATTTGAATCCGTCCAAAATCAAATCGGTACCCTTCGGGTACATAATCAGGTTTCCGAAGTAGGGGCGCATCCTTCTCCTCAATTTCTTTTGCGAGTTCTTGATAATTCGGATGCTTTGTCGCCATATAAAAATAGTTCAGTGGATATTTTTTGGTAGATGAAGTCAGATGCTGATCCTTGATATAATATACAGCCTGTTCTCCGGGCTTTAACCTCTTGCTCAGCTCTTCTTCCGTCTCTTTTTTACGTTTGGAATTATATTCCGACTCGGAGTATTTCCATGGCTTTATGGTAGACAGAATAACTTTGCCTTCCTTGTTCTTGATCTGAATCAGGTATTGGCTTGCATAAACGCTAATAGACGAAAGAATCAAAATCGCAGTAAGCATCGCAATAATCAAGGTTTTCTTACGATTTCCGGCATTTCTTCCTTGTTTCTTCTGGTGAATTTGACGCACCCTGTGCATGATGGCGGGGGTCACGTCCACCTCTTCTTCCACGGAGTGCAGTTCCATGCCTCTCAGAATTCGATCTTGCTCCGGCTGTCCCGAATCTCGCATAACTCCGTCCCCTCCTTCTCCTGAATCAGCTTGATGACTTTCTGTTTCATCCGAGCATACTTTTTCTTCACTGCACTGAGATTCTTATCCAGAATCTGCGCAATCTCCGTGAATGGCTTATCTTCGAACACCCGCAGCACGAGCAGATTTCGCTCTTCAACCGAAAGCTTGGTCATGGCATATTCCAGCGGTTCGCTGAACCACCTGCGCTCCAGCATCTGCTCCACGCTATCAGCATAACCTGCCGGTTTGATGAGTCGGTTCACTCGCATACGAACTTGTCTCTTGCGAAGCAGATTAAGACAATGATGATAGGCAATCTTGTATAACCATGATGTGAACGATACCTTCGCTTGATAGGTATGAAGCTTGGTGAACGCCTTGATGAAGATATCCTGGACGGCATCCTGCGCGTCCTGCTTGCAGCCGAGCATCCGGCAGCAATATATGTAGATCTGTTTTTTATACGTATCGACGATAGGCTCGAAACTATCCACCTCACCGGCCTTAACGCGCCTCACGCACTCCTCTATCGAATCCAATTCGAAGACGCACCTCCGCGTAAATCTTATTTACGTTTGTATAACACCTCTTCTGCCAAAAAAGGGACACCTGTAACATAAATAAAAAAACAACCCATACCCCAAGTATGAATTGTTTTGATGTAATGTCGATCTTTTCTTGTATCAATAACGAGGTCTTCGAACGTCTGGATGATCCCCTTCTCGCTTATATACCTGAAGGCATATGCTCCTGCCATAAAATATATTTTTAATTATATATCTTATCATCTAAGATGAAATCACAGAAATCAATGGTTAAGGCCGAAGAGGTATCGGCCCATAATGCAGTAAAAATAAAAGGAGGTTATTCGCAATGTCCAACATCCAGGAAAATCACAAGGTATTAGAGGAGCAGGAAGGTCGCTTCATTAGACAAACGATTGCCGATTTGGAATCGGCATTTAATCAACATGATGCCGATGCCTTGGACCGTCACTTTACCCAAGACTCCACCTGGGTCAATGTGATGGGGGAGATGCTCTCAGGCTGGGAGCAAATAAATAACGCACATAAAGTTGTTTTAAAAGGGCCGCTTCTTCATTCATACGCAAAGTATTTCGTTGAGAAACTTGTATTCTTACGCCAGGATGTGGCCATCGCGCATATACGACAGTATCCGGCTACATCGAAGGGGGAACTCATCGAAGACGGGCAAGGTAGCTTGGCAATCTATGTGATGGTCAAGGATCAAGACACATGGCTCCTTGCTGCGGGTCAGAATACTTTAATCCAGTCGCACCGTAAAGGATAACCACAATAAGCTTGAGTCTATCAACCATGCAGCTTAAACAACATTTCCCATATTAAAACCCAGGTTCCCGATGATAGGATCGGGAACCTGGGTTCATTTAGTCCATCTATTGGTTCATACGGTTTTGAACGGTTAAACCGTGCAATTTCTTAACTCCGTGGAGATCGTTTTTTTCCGGCGATAAGCAGTCCACCCGCAATAATGACAACCGCCGCGCCGACCCAGATCCATGGACTCGGACCCGCTTCTTCCGCTGCAACCACATCGGCTTCAGCCGCATTCGCTCCATAGAGAATCGCTTGCTCTCCTTCCACCACCTGAACGATATCACGTCCAAACTTCGCATAAAGGAATTCTGCATGCTGTTCATTGTATGGTGTAATGCCAACCTCAACCTTATCACCGACCACCCCCGTGTGAGTCACAGTAAAACCCTGTGCGGAAAGCTCTTCTTGACCTGCACCGGCAACATATTCGTCAATCTCCGCTTGTTTGTTAGTCAGACGATCTTCCGCCGCGGAAGCCAAGTGCGAGGATGTTGATACCGCGCTATCCGGCGCAGCCAAGGCAGAACCGGCCCCAACTACGAGCAAAGCGCTCCCCAACAGCAGTATCTTGCCCCAATGCTTCATATTTATCTTTTTCATATCTCATTACCTCCTGATTTTTCTGTATGATCGATTATGGATCTGGATTCATAACCGGTTCCATGGACCGGGCAATTTGAAGGGCTTCCTCTTGACTCACAAGACCTGAGATCATAAAGTGAATATGATCTGTGTACCAATGGAGCTGAACATTAGGAACCATCCCTCCGTTGTCTTGAATCGGCTCGCCTCTGATCAAATAGCCTTCGACACCGTTCAAGTCCACTTTTTCATCGAAATACTGGGGCATATTCACTTTGTCATCTTTGTTTACAAACAGACCGAATGAACGGTCGCCTGCTGTGTAACTGATTACCGCTTCCGTAGCTGCCTCTTCTTTCGGACCTGTTACCGAAATTTGATGAAGGGAGAAGCCCTCCGGAAGATAGGACGGAATACGAAGCTTATCACCAAAGGCTTGCCTTGCCTCATCATAGCTGCCGAGAATTCGTAGTTCGTTATTCGAAATACCCGGCGGATTCTCGATCGGGGCATCAGGACCAGGATCTTTTAGGAGCGCAGGTGGCTCCTGCACAGGAGGCGCTCCCGGAGTTTTAATGAAGTTAGGCTCAGCGAAAATGAGGAGTAATCCGATGAGCGCAGCAGCGACTGCTGCTCCGGCGAACCATGGATACCGTCTTTTTTTCGTTCTTCGCTCCTGATTCTCCAGCTGCTTTCGTTCTCGTTCTGCAAGCTGCTTTACCTTCTCTTGCATATCCGTATCGAAGTGAAGGGTTCCTAACAGGAGGTCATCCGCTTCGTTTTTTATAAGGTCCCGAAGTTGGTCGTCCTGGAATGTCATTGTGCGAGTCCCTCCTTTGCCAGGTATTCGCCAAGAAGCTCTCTTGCCCGGTGAAGCCTTCGGGCGAACGGTCCCTTCCGGTGCTCCGGTAGCTTCCGCGATTTCACGAGTTCCCAGGTCAAGATAGTAATACAAGTAAATAACCTCATGATAATGAACCGGCAGTTCGGCAATATATTTAAGAATAGTTGTTTGATCTAGGCGCTCCATGGCTTCCTCCTCCACACTGCGGAGTGCGGAGCTTTCCAGCAGCAGCGGGTCCGTCGGTTGCTCTTGTGTCATTTTTAAACCCAGTTTATCCCGGCATGCATTAATTGCAATCTTCGTCAGCCACGTCTTCACACTGCTCTCCCCCCGGAATGATGTCCAATGGCGAAAAGCCCGCAGGAAAACCTCCTGGCTAACGTCCTCCGCTAAATGTCGATCACCTAGGTAGAAGTAGGCTGTACGCAGTATGGAAGTGCCATACTCCATCATGAATTGCTCCAGCGCCAGGGAGGGCTCAGACGGAAATCTTGATTTGTCGTTAGGGCCGGCCGGCCTTGCCATCTGTTGACCACCTCCATACCCTTTAGACGGCTAAACTCTCCATTCCGCTACATCAATGGCAAAATAAAAGTTTAAAAGCTGAAGAATGCCTGACAAGGTAACAAAAAAACAACCGATCGTAATCGACCGGTTGGACTTTCCCTCAAACTTTACTTCAATGATGCCAGCGATGAGTCAAACTGGAAGATCAGCTTCTCATTGTCGTCCCTCGCAGCCACAAATTCCTGCACGCGTGAGTCCGAAACATAGTTGCTCATCGTCTTTCTCCAGAATGCCTGCGCCCGCGTATTGCGATCCATGGCATTCGTCTGGACTTCCCAGCTGCCGGCATGCTTGCGGAACACTTGTGATGCAGCATTCTCCGCAACATGTTTGCCTCGAAAGGGCTTCAAAACTAAAAACTCATTCATGTAAAATTCACTGCCATATGTATATGGCGGGGTTGCTACCAGAGCAAATCCTGCCGGGATGCCATCCACTCGAATGCCATCCCCATATCCCTGATAAATCATGCAAATACAGCGGATATATATTATTAATGATAAATTTGGTGGAAGAATCGGTTAACTCCACGGTAACTTTCATATGCTCTCCTCCGTTCTAGACATAACCCAAACTCTTGAAATACTGCATTTTGCGATCTATAAAACCTTCATCATAGTCGGCAATGCCTGCAAACTCCGAATCTTGAAAACATAATCCAAAAAGCCAAAGCTGCCGAATGGCAACAAAAAACGGGACAGCGGCAAGATCATTTTCGCTGAGGGATCTAATAATTTTCACAACGCTGCCGATATCATAATGATGTTGGATATGTAACCCTACCGCTTGCTTGGATAGAAGCGAGTAGGTGACAGGAAATAAACTCAAATCATATCCCTCCTTGCACTCAAGGGTATCATCCTCAACCAACGCTTACATATAGGCTGTATGATTATAATTATTTTTTATATAAACCGCGGTACGTCGTCATCACAAAAAAAAAGCAATAAGCTCTGTCTTCTTCCGACAGGCTTACTGCTTAAAATCCATTTCGTCTCTAATCATGATTTCTTTGTAAATCCCATAAGCTCTTTCACATGCATTGTATTTTCCAAGGATGTCAGCTTTTCCAGTAAAGTGAATGCCACTTCAAAAGCCGTTGCCGGGTTGCATGAGGTGATCAGGTTTCCATCCACAACGATCTGCTCATCCACGACATGGGCACCGAATTCCCGCAGCTGCGATTTTCGGACGCTGGTCGGGTGATCATACGTCGTGGCTTTTCGTCCCTCCAGCACGCCGGCTTTGCCAAGCGTAAGAGCTGCAACGCAGATTGTGGCAATCCACTTGCCCTGCTCATGAAATTCCCGAATGATCTTGGAGAACCTGGAGTCGTATCCATCGTTATAAAAGCCCGCTTCCTCGAACCCGCCAGGAATCGCCAGAGCATCGTAATCCTCCACCTTCACCGAGTCCAGCGTGACCTCGGGAATGACGGTAAAATTCCACGTGCATTTCAATCTGTCATGCAGTCCCGCGGTCACTACCTGGGTTGTCCCGTCTCCCTCCAGGTTGTTCCACCCCAGTACATCCGTAAATACACTCGCTTCCACAGCTTCAAATCCATCCGCCAACAGCAAAAGCACTTTTTTCAAAAGCCATCCTCCCCCGTCCTTGTCACTCTATATGATCTTAAAGATATCCCGATCTTTCGGATTGTGTTCTATCTTACTATACTTATCTCTAAATTCAAAAGATAAATAAATAAAAACAAACAAAAAAAGCAGTCCGATGACTGCCTCTTTTGGTTCAATAGCCTGCATATCCAAACAGATGAATTACTGATTTAAATCGTATAACCCAGGTGCATGCTCGTTGGCCAGCTCAGGCATCACAGGTAACGGGAACCCCTCCGGAGGTTGAACCACTTGCAGTTCCCCGCCATTTCTGCTTGGGGTTTGACCGCTAAAGATTTCGCCGATTCGTGTATCATCCAGCCTGAAGTTGAATTGTGCGTTATGGAAGCCCATATCTACGTATTTTTGACACTCCGGATATTTATGGATGTCATAATTCGGAACGGGGAATATTTTACCCCATTCAACGCCCAGCGTCTCCAGCGCTTTGGCAAACGCATTTTGATGCGCGTTATCCCGTACAATCAGGAAAGCCAACGTTTCACGGAAGGTTTTGTTTGTGCTCATCTCATAGATTCGCGTTTTTTGGAGCACTCCCGTTGATTCGAGCACGACATTATCAAGTAAATTACTAACCAAATTTCCGTGATCGTACACGTAATTACCCTGCCATGGGTTTCCTGCGGCATCAACAGGCAAAGAACTTTGGGCCCCCATAATGAAGTGATGCGGATTCGCATGCTTAATCGCTTCATTCAGCGGAGCACCGTCCGCTCCGGCATTACCTGCGCCTTCTGCGCCCGCGCCTGTCAGCAGCTGGTTTATTGTATGTTGAACCAACTCAACATGGCTTATCTCCTCCAAGAAAACGCCACGGATCAAGTCACGGTATTGAGTTGCGTTCCCTCTGAAATTATTGCTTTGGAAAAAGAACTGCATCAACGTCCGCATTTCGCCGAATCGGCCGCCTAACGTTTCCTGCAGCACTTTTGCAGCTGCTGGATCGGGTTTATCCGGAACGATCAGATTGATCAGATCCTCTTTGTAAAAATACATGTAACGTCCTCCCGCTTCCTCAATATTGTCACGAATCCAGTTTGCGTTAATGTCCCATTTCCCATGCATCCGCACCTTCAGACAATGATTTCCTCGAAAAATGCCTGTACCTGCTTCGAAAGAATTAAAAGATACTCTCCTGCACATAATGACTCTGTTTGTATTAAACACAAAAGGAGAGAACAACTTGGGAATTCTAAGCGGCAATCCTAAAAATGAGCCTATGCATTATGGTGAAATCTTCAGTGTATGGGAAACGTCCATGATGGCAAAAGGCATGGTTTCCTGCTACGAGGCTTATATGAGTCACGCAGGCGATAAAGATCTCAAAAATATGCTAAAAGATCTGCTGGATCAAGCAAAACTTGAGATTAAAGAATGTGATGAACTGCTTACAGATAACGGAATCGCCCCTGCACCGGGACTTCCCGAAAGACCCCCGGCCAAACTTGAGGATATTCCAGTAGGTGCAAGATTCACAGATCCTGAAATTGCAGCCAAAATCGCTGCTGATACATCACTCGGACTCGTATCATGCAGTAAAACCATGGGGATGTCCATCCGGGAGGATATTGGAGCCTTATTCGCTAAATATCATCTCACCAAGACGGCGCTGGGTGTGCGGATCCTCCAGATGAATAAGGAAAAAGGCTGGCTCATTCCTCCTCCTCTTCAAATCAAGAGACCTGAAGAAAAATAGCCCAAAGCACAAAAACACGCTGATCTCCGATGAGGTCAGCGTGTTTTTTCTTTGTTTAAAATTTGTTAATCACAGATTGACCTTGCCGAAACTCAAGCCCGTTGTTTTTGAACAGGCTCGTGGTCCCGAAGGAGCCACATGTGGTAGAAATATTCAAAGATACCGGCTAACACCGTAATCAGCAAGATCTCCGGTAAGGTCAAGGTCCAGTTCGCCGATTCGCTGATAATCCACAGCATGACGAATACCAGTCCCGCATCTCCAATGGTAGCCATCATGTTATTCGTCCTCGGCAAAATTAAAAGATCACCCACCAGATAAGCAACAATCCCGATACCCAAAGCAGCAATAACCGCTGATGCAAACGTAGCATTCGATAGACCGACTAGGATTGCCGTAATCATAACACCATGCACCAGAAGCTTAACTAGTAATTTCTCCATTCGGATCACTCTCCTTATCCTTAATGTTATCCCTCTTATCATTTATTACCCAATTTTATCTGTTCTACGTTTCCCTCCGTCTGGATCCATGCGTTCATTTCGAACTCCAGATATCATTCCATGGTCAGAGACAGGCTGCATGGACAATTTACCGGTTTGTGCTTGATTTCTCCCAATCAGAATCATACCTATAATGACCAGGAGTCCCCCGCACCACTGCTCCCAGCCGGCCGATTCCTTTAATAGGATGACCGAGAGCATTAAAGCGGTGAATGGCATCATCCCCGAAAAAGCTGCGGCCGTTGAAGCCTGGCACCGCTTGATGCCGGCATACCAACAAATAAAAGCCAGCGCCGTTACAATAGGTCCATACCATACCAGAGCCAACCACTCCTTTAGCCCGATCGCTGATAGTGAAGCTGCGGGGTTCTCAAACCATGAAGGAACCAGGCAGAGCATGAGGGCAAGTGCAGAGACCAATGTCGTTTGGACTATAGGATGAATATTCTCATCGTATGTCTTGTTTTGCTTGACTGAACTGATCCGAGACAGGATGTTAAAGTAAGATTCACTCGCTGCTGCGCAGAGGACTAGCGCGTTACCCCGTATATGATGAAGGGAAAATGAAACATCCGATGAAAATAACCCCTGGATCACGATAACGCCTCCCACCGTACTTAGAACACCTACTAGCTTGGTGCGGTTCATCGATTCTTTCAGCAGCATGCCGGCCAGAATAACGGTAAAGGCAGGCGTGGCACCCGTTAAGATTCCGGCTTCAGCAGAACTTGTATGTTGTAGGCCGTACAGTAAAAACATCCGAAACAGAAACATTCCAAATAACGCCTGGAAGAATAGAATCCTCCACTCTCTTATCGATAAACGACGGACCGTCTTCATCAGGTTCCTCAGGCACAGCGGCAGCAAACACAGAAGCGCAAAGAACAAGCTGACTGCGGTAATGGTGAAAACCCCTAATCTTTCGTTCAAAAACCAACCGGTAATAACCGAAGTGCCCGCAAGTGAAAATGCGCCCAACAGATACAACATCCCTTTCCAACGCTCCAAACAATCACATCCCCCAACCATCCTAGGACTAATAGACATTGATATATGCTACAATCATAGAGTGTGAACTGGTATGGAAAAAGTGCCAGTTAAACTAGAATTTATACAGACCAGTTGGAGGTCATGCCCTAATGTGGGGAATTGAACTGATACGGAGCAGCGAAATTCCGCTGAAACGCCAGATTTATCTTGCCGTCCGGGACCAGATTATTAACGGGAAACTCAAGGAAGGCGAAGCACTGCCATCTACTCGTGTTTTGGCAAATGTGCTGCATGTTTCACGAAACACCGTAAATGAAGCTATTGAGATGCTGCTCGTCGAAGGCTTTGTCGTAAGCCGCCAGGGAGCACCGACCCGGATTGCCGAAGGTTTGTCTCTGGAGGTGCCTCCAGTCGAAGAACCGCCGAAGCGAGTAGAGAGTCCCCTATCTTTTTTAGTTGATTTCCGGACGGGCCAGCCGGAATTAAGGCAATTTCCACGGTATCTGTGGCAGCAGATCTCGCAGAAAACTTTAAGCGAGATGCCTCATGATCTGCTAGGTTATACGGGCCCCCAAGGTTTGCCGCGACTGCGCATGGAAATCGTTTCATGGCTTTACAGGAGCAAAGGGCTCTCCGTAGATCCTGAAGACGTCTTTATAACGGCAGGAGCTACCCATGCACTGCACGTCATTGCTGACTTGTTGTATGAGGATGGAATGGAAATTATGGTTGAAGACCCCTGCAACATCGAGATGCTGCAGACATTTATTAATAAGGGCTACAACGTCCAGCCTATTTCAGTGGATGAACATGGAATACAGCCAGACAAGCTGAAAGGAAAATCATCTTCACCCGTCTATATCACGCCTTCGCATCAATTTCCTCTAGGCGGAATCCTGCCCGCTGACCGACGTGCCGCGTTAATCCGTTTCGCACGAGAGAACCAAAGCTATATTATCGAGGATGATTATGACAGCGAATTCCGGTATTATGGTGATCCGGTATCGCCGTTATATGCCATGGACTCAGAGCGGGTAATCTATATCGGTACTTTTAGTAAAGTACTCTTTCCTGCTCTTCGAATTGGTTATGCGATACTTCCACCTAAGCTTCAGCAACGCTGGCGTTTTCTCCGCACTTATACGGATGTCCAGAATCCGCCGTTTGAGCAAGCAACACTGGCTGAGTTTTTACATACTCGAAAATTCGACAGACATATTAGGAAAATGCGGAGGTTATATGGTGAGCGTAGAGAGGTGCTTCTATCATCACTTAAAGAGTGTTTCGGGGAGGCCTGGCACCCCTGGGGAGATGCGGCAGGACTGCATCTTGCCGTTGAGTTTCCCGGAATTCATTTTGATGAGTCGTTCAGAGAAAAAAGCCGGTTAAACAGAATACGCATTACGCCTGTGGAGCATCACAGTATTCAGAAGGGCATGCATGTAAACAAGCTGCTTTTGGGTTACGGTCATCTGAACCCTGATGAGATCCGCATAAACATGGCGTCATTGCTCACCTATTTGAAGGAGCAGGGCCACTATGAATGAACGAAGGAAAGGCTGCCGGGTTGGCAGCCTTGTTTAATTGATATACAGAGCAGAACTCTATCTTCCCTTACTTACTTGATGTCTCAATTTTCTTACCTGCAAGACGTTTCGCAGCTTCTTCGGCTTCCTTATAAGCCTGTTCTAGAATTTGATCCCTATCGAAAAATGCATTTCCTTGAGCCCGGATGATCTGATAATCCATAACCCCCATAAAGTTAAACATGGATTTTAGGTATTTATGCGAATATTCCACCTCGGTATACCAATCATTATTTGTATAAATGGCGTCACTCGCCTGAATGACCAGCAGACTGCGGCCATCGGTTAGCAAACCTTCCGAACCCTTCTCCGTATATTGGAACGTCTCTCGTGCAATGAGGATGTTATCGATATAATCCTTAAGCTTCGAAGGAACGTTGAAATTGTGCATCGGCAAGACGATGACATATTTCCGTGCCGCCTTAAATTGCTGTAGAATGGCGGACGTGCGGACCGTTAGCTGTTGTTCCTCTTCGCTAAGCAGCTCCCCTCTTCCCTGTTTGCTCCGTAGCTCTAGAATCATATGATCTATGGCAGGTATAGAATCACGGTATAAATCGATTTGTTCTATTGCTCCTACTGGGCTCCATTTCGTGTACGCCTCCAAAAAATGCTGAAGCACCTGCAGGCTGACCGATGTCGCTGACTCCACCCTCGGATGTGCGTTGATGATGAGCATGTTCTCCATCGTATATCTCTCCTTTTTCGTCTATTTCATAATGTAGACAAATAAGGCACGCCAAGTGTGACATCAATTAAGCTTTTTTGCATAAATCAATGGCTGTAATGGAAATGATATCTAATATACCGGCGCGTGGGAGTGAATATATGGATCTCAAAGAAAGCCTTGCTGAGTATTTCAAAGCGAATGCTGATTATTTCAATGTAGAAATTCGATTGCAGCAGTATCAAGTTCAAGTGATTGGTTTAGATTCGTTAGTTGATCTGCCCCAGAGTATCGCATCCCTTCAAACTCAAACCTCAAATCTGGTCAAAACCTCCCTGCCGCCCGCTAAGCTTCTTAAAATTTTGGGCGAGCTTGTAGAACCTAATCTGGCATCGATTATACCTGACATCATGAAGGGCCACCTGATCCTGCTGGAGCCTCTGTCAGGGACATGCTGTGCCGTTCTTCCGATATCGAAAAATGTCACCCGCTCGGTCTCAGCGCCTGAAACGGAAAGTACGGTATACGGCTCCAGCAGCTCTTTTCTGGAGGATATCCATACGAATATCGGCATCCTCCGAAAACACTGCACCGGATCCAGCCTTCAGGTAGAAGCGTACACGGCAGGGTCAAGTCACCCCAAGTCGTTAATGCTAATTTATCAAGAGGACAGGATCAAACCCCAGTTACTGCAATCCATTCAAGCGAAGATCAGAGCAGGATTACACCAGGATGTTCAACATATCCAACAGCTTGAGAACATGCTGGGATTAAACAAGTGGTCGTTCGTAACCAACTTCAACATGACGGAATTACCGCAAAATGCAGCTCACGCCCTTCAACAAGGTAAAGTGGTATTTATGATTGACCGTCATCCTTTTGCAATCATTTTACCCAGTCTCGTCATGGATATGTTCTGCATGAAGGACGATCATAATTACCCTCGCACCTTCATGTACCTTATCCGTCTTTTGCGAATTGTGGGCGTCTTGATCGCAACGATTATTCCTGGGTTATATGTGGCCTTAGTGTCCATTAATCCTGAAGTACTGCGGCTTCAGCTGGCCTTGTCGATTGCTAACAGCCGGCAGGACGTACCTTATCCCGCCTTTGTCGAAACGCTGCTGCTCCTCATCGTTCTAGAGCTCATTCTTGAAGCAAGTGTTCGACTTCCAAAAAGCGTGGGACCCACGATTACGATGGTTGGCGGTATTATACTGGGCCAGGCAGCCGTGTCCGCTAAACTTGTCAGCAACCTTCTGATTATCGTGCTGGCGGGTACCACGATCGCTTCTTCTACTGTAGTGGGGTTTCAGAACGCTGTATCTGTTCGCGTGTTCAAATACCTGCTGATCATTTTATCCGCCATCTATGGGATGTTGGGGCTCCTTGCTGGAATCGTGGTCATCTGTGCCTATATGGGTCATCAAAAAAGCATGGGCATTCCTTACTTGTCATTTCCAACATTAAATCAGAAGGATGATCGCAATGGATAAGAGTGGTTATCAAGCAGCCATCGTGTATGTGGTTTGTCATATGGGTCTTATCTTTTTTCTCTATCCTTCCGATTTGTTTTCAGCCATGGACATGGGGCATTGGATCGGAATTTCCATAAGCTATGCACTGCATGCGATAGCCCTCTACATGTATGTCAAAGGACTGCAATGGGCCGCGCATCGGAATGTCGTGGATATTTTCGGGAGCGTCGGCAAATTTCTTCCGTGGCTACTCCTGCTGCCTGCCTTGCTCTACTTCGGCGTAGCCATTATCATAACGATCCGAGCTTATTCCGAGATGCTCACCTTAGTATTCTTATCGAGCACGCCGCTGTGGGCGATCCAGTTGTTACTGATATCCATTGCTTTCCTCATGGCTTGGCAAGGAATGAGCAGCATGGCCCGAACCAGTGTCCTGCTGGTTATCCTGTTCACAATCCCCATCCTTTTTGTTCTCTGCTTTAGCTTTCAAAATGTGGATTGGTATTACTTGCTGCCGATCATTGACCCTGGTCAATCGTTCCATTTTCTTGCGAAACCTGATTTTCTGGTCAGTTTATTCGTATATGCGGGCGGCTTCTTTTTCCTGGGGCTGTTGCCGCCCTCTATACAGATCAGCACCAAAAAAATGATGCTAGGCTGTCTCTTGCTGTTTCCCATGTTCTTATTGTCCGTATATTTGCCGCTTCTGACCTTTGGTCACGCAACCGCCGAATTATATGAATTCCCCATGCTAATGACGATAGACACCGTGAACATTACATGGCTTTTATTTGATCGGGTCACAATCTTCTTTTTATTGAGTTTGATGGCTTTTGCATTTCTGTACCTGGGTGTGACGTTATGGGTTCTCGTCACGCTTGCGAAGCGGGCCGTCCCGTTCATTCCTCAAAACGTTCTCCTGATTGCGCTGACCATCGGATTGTTTGCCATATCCATCGCCATCCCCAACTGGGACTACCTTAAGACGCTGCAAGGGTGGATAATTCCACTGAGGCTGTATATGTTCCTGGTGATTCCGCTGATCACGTTTATCATCGGTTGGCGGCACAAGCATAAAGCGAACCGTACGACGGAGGTAACTTAATATGGACAAGCTTGCCACCATCCGAATTACCTTTAAATTCGTTCTCCTGCTGGTTGCGATGGTTCCCTTCGTAACCGGTTGCTGGGATATCAAAGACATTAACCATCGCTCGCTTCCGGTCATTATGGGCATTTCGTTAACCGAGGAGAATCAATACAAGGTGTTTCTGGATATTCCGGCAACCAATGAAACGAGCACCGTAAATATCGTTTCGGAAACGGGTGACACCATCAATAAAATTATTGATCATATTAGCATGAATATGGAGACTCAGGTCGATTTGCTGCATTTGAAAATCGTCATCGTGGATAAAAATTTTGCCCGTAACGGCATGGAAGACATTATCTCCGCGTTTAATCGTTCCAGAGACATCTCCTCCAAAACGCTATTTGCCATCAGTGATCAAGGGCTGGATCAATTCTTTTCGGATATGGCAGCCAAATCGGAGCACAGCGGCAATATCATTTATGATTTTTTTGAAGAAAACGCCGGCTGGAACCCTCAATTGGCGGATACCCGGATATGGCAAATGTTTCGCAGCATTCATTCCTATACGCATGATGTCATCGTCCCGATCATACGTTCAGGAAGATCCACAAGTATCGAATGCATGGGTTCGGCCATCATCAAGAATGGCAGAATGACGGGTCAAATCGGATCCGATGAAACGTTAGTAGCCAATGCCTTTTATGGAAAAAGCGCATTCGGCAAGGTGGAGATTATGGACAGCACCACCGTACAAATCATTAGCAACAGGCTTACCCATCACAGCTGGATGAAGAATGATAAGCCTTACCTCCGCAGCCATCTCAGGCTGAAGGTCACCATTCTAGATTCCAGGGGGCATCTAACGGAAGAACAAATTAAGGAGAGGCTGGAGGCGCTGTTGACCTCTCGTCTGGATCAAATGTTCAAGAAAACGCAAAAAGAACAAGCCGATATCTTTGCCTTGGGCCAATATTTCAGAAATCACCTGAATCGTGAACAGCTGCGGGATTGGAGAACCACTTACTACCCGAATCTGGATTTCAAACTGCATGTAACAACCATCATTGAGAATCGGGGTAATCTGAAGAACCTATAAATTCAGGATAACGGATTAGACTGCATCAATATTCATCAAAAAAAACTGCACCTCCCATTGTTAGATCATGTCTAACAGTGGGAGGTGCAGTTCAACCGGCGATCCATAGGTTACGTGATATGCCCTAGGATTTCACCCAAAGCATCAAGCAGCGCTTGATTTTCTTCCGCGGTTCCTACCGAAATCCGAATATGCTCAGGCAGTCCCCAACCTTTGGCGTAGCGGACGATGATCCCCCGCTCCAGCAGCTTATTCATGTGAATTCATCTTCTACACTTCGCTGTAATCGATCTCCAAAAACTGTTCGACTTCCTTCTTCCAGCGGTTCTCGACGAAGTCCACATGCTGCGGGTGCACATTATAGGCATCATAATCGGCTTCGTTCTCAAACACCATCGAGAAGCCGAAATCATATGTATTTTTAGGACTGATTTGCTTGAATATCTTAAAGTCTTGAACCGTTGGAATCGTGCTGAGGGCAGATCGTCCATCCTCCAGGAAACGCTGCTCCTCCGCTGAGCCTTTCTCATGTTTAAGCGAAAAAATAACGGAATGAATGATTCGGTTGGTCGTCATGTTCGTACAGCTCCTTTATTAAAATTCTTATAAGGTTGAGATCATCTTGTACAGCTAAGAGTTACATCATATTATAACGGCAAAATTCAAATAAATCGCTATAAAAAAGGCACCCTTTTCCATAAAATCGGAAAAAGGTGCCTAATATCAAGCAAACTACACTACACCGGCCAAGTCGTAGAACATGATGGTATAGCCTCTGCAAATTATTTTGTCTTCTTAACGTGATTTGTCAGCAGATCAAGTAAATAGGCTTTTAGATCAACCATTCGTAGATGCTCAGGCTTTTCGTCAGTTCCAACAATGATAAGCGGGACAAGCGACTCGGTTCGACGGAGCGAGCCATGACCCCCGCCCCCCTCATGTGTTGGTGAACTTCGGTCTGCCAATTCGTATCCCGGTTTAGCCGTCACGACCAAAAATTTACCTTTATGAGAATTCAGCGAACCGGACAACCTCTCCAGCACATCGGGATATTGTCCGTAATCCAAGGTTCGATGATCGGCATTTAATGTAAGGTCCAGCACCTCGGCATCCTGCTTCACGGTCCACGTTTGTTTATAGCGATCGATCAGGTTACCTTTCGCCTTATATCGGAGTTCTTTCAAAGTGGACCCTTGAAGGACATGCATCCATTCGTTTTCTTTCCAAGCAACAAAGTCGATACGGTCATCCTTGCTCAGGATTTCCGCCAAGCTTCGCAGGGAACGATTGGGTTTGAAATTATATACATAAGCCATCGTTTCATTGACTGCAAGGGCGACCTCGGTTTCAGCTTCTACCTCTTCGCCCGGCTTTAGAACGGAGATGCCTCTCAACATAGCTGGCATATCAATCACGGAACGCTGATTTGCTGGAAGAAGCTGTGTCATTCCGCTGTCCCCGGCGATGACGAAAATAGCTTCATTTAACGCTTTTTCCCGCGAACCGAAGGAATTCAATACGGATTGGAGCTGCTGATCCAGCTCTTTGACTCCTTCAAGCGAAGACGGACCCTTCTTGTGAAGCTCCTGGTCCATATCCGGTAAATAAACATACAAAAAATCCGGCAGCTTGTTCGCTTGAATTAAATAGTTCAAAGCTTCTATTGCATACTTATTGTTTAGCCCCATCCGGTCGGTGAGATGATCAGGCAAATTCTCCGCACCTTCTAAGGGATTAGACAAGGCTCCCAAAGTTAGAAAATCCGGCCCCTTGACTTTTATTTTTTTCTGCAGTGTTGTCGGACCTTGAATCCAATCCGGTATCGTCAGCGTATGCTCGGTCGCTCCCCGATATATCAAGCCGTTAATCGATCCTGATTTCAAGCCAGCACGGGCTAAATCTTCATAGATCGTTCGTGAATTCGAGTTTAAATGTTTCCCGTTCAAATGGATTAATGCATCGGTCAGGACCGGATTGATGCCTTGTCTGAGGATTTCCATCGGTCCGGTACCGTAGTTGATCATTTTTTTATCGTCGGAAGAATACCATAGGAGACCCGGTATACCATGGTCATTCGGATTTTTCCCGGTTAACATCGTGCTGTCAATCGTAACGGACATCGTAGGAAATGAGCTAACCATATCCTTATGGTATTGTCCATGTTCAATCAAATACTGTATGGTGGGCAGCTGTTTTTGTGAAATGCCCTTATCGATCGCCTGTGCCATGAGTGAGTCGACCATCAGGAATATGACTTTCTTATGTGTGGCCCCTTGTTCGGATTTAACCCGCAGCAAATCCTGTTCGGCAGGTTTTTGATGCTGGCAGCCCACAATCGTGATCAATACAAGCGACAGCATTATGGTTATAATTCTCTTTATCTGCATTTCCATTCACCACCTTAGTACATTTTGTCACGGAGATGGGAATGTCATTCGAGGGATATTTTGCATATTTCTTTATGCCTGTTTGTCCTAAAAAAGAGAGGGCTTGTCGCCCTCTCACCAATCACAAAATCAGCTTTCCACTGGACTCCCCTGTGGTTTCGTCAATTTGAAGAATGATGCCGCGCCCAACACGGAAGTGAAGAACAATATGGCCCCCATCGGCACAGCTGTGGATTCGTCAATACCGACCAGCGGTGACAAAATCGAACCAAGCATCAAGGGCAGCAAACCAATGACAGCACTTGCGCTTCCTGCCCGATGACCTTGTTTCTCCATGGCCAGCGTAAATGTGCTGGTAGCCACCATGCCGATTGTAACCATATACATAAAGATCAAGATGACAATGATCGCGAGAGGCCCTCTGAGCATCGTCATGATCAGGAGCAGGAAGGTTGCACTTACGGAGACGATGACCCCGATTCGAAGCAAATTCCGCTCATGGATGATGCCGCCAAAACGACCAATAATAAAGCTCCCCGAAATAATGGCGATTCCATTGATTCCGAACAGCACGCTAAATACCTGCGGTGACACACCGTAAATTCCTTGGTATACAAACGGCGTCCCCGAAACGTAAGCAAAGCTCCCTCCGTGAATAAAGCCCACTGTCAACGCATATCCGATAAAGGATCGATCTTTGAACAAGCTTCCCATCGTACGCACGGAATGGGTAAGGGAGCTTGGCGTTCTTCTCTCCCGCGGCAAGGTTTCCTTCAACCGAAAAGCGACGATCAATACGATGACTGCACCGAACAAGCTTAAAAAATAAAAGATCGAATGCCAACTTGCACCCGGCATAAGCAAAATGGCTCCACCGGACATCGGTGCAACCATAGGGGCAACCGCATTAATGACGGATAATAAGGCAAAAAACTTCGTAAGCTCGCGACCGCTGAACACATCCCTTACTACGGCGCGCGAGATGACAAGGCCGGCAGCTGCCGTAAATCCCTGCAAGAATCTGGCGATGATAAGGGTCGTAATATCGGGTGCCAATGCACAGAATAAGGAAGAAAGAGCAAACAAGGCAAGCGATATGAGCAGCGGTCTTCTTCTTCCTTGCGCATCGCTGATCGGTCCCACAATGATTTGGCCAGCCGCAAGGCCGATCAGACAGGATGTCAAGCTAAGCTGTACGAGCGACGCCCGCGCGCTTAAATCATCGGCAATGTCGGGAAAGCTCGGCAAATACATATCGATATTGAACGGTCCTAATATGCCAAGCAAGCTGAGGAGCAAGGCTAATCCGAGGCGTTCTTTTCCTGTCGGGTTATGAAGCATATGTGTCAAACACCTCTACTCTACTATTTTTTTGTATTCCTATAATGTATCAGGTTTGTCCAAAATAGAATAGTGCGCCCGCAAGGTTTATACGGTATACGTATAATTCCGGACAAAAGAAGAGCCCGGTTCTAATCAAACCGCGCTCTTCCCGTTTTTATAAAGGATACGGTTAACTTTCTCGGAGCTCAGCAGCATCATCACGGCAAACAATAGAATGACGACAGGGAACAAACCTATCGATATTTGAGCCGCAACGATGCCAAACAACGGAGGCAGTATCGTGGTGCCCGTATAAGCTACAGCCATCTGATAGCCCATAATTCTGGATGAGTGGGCTCTGCCGAAGCGGGCCGGCGTTTCATGCAGCAAACAAGGAAATATAGGCGCAAGCCCGAGTCCGATGACAACCAAACCGATTAGGGACAAATAGGGATGCAGCGGCAGCAATAACAGGATGGCCCCTGCAATGGCTGTCATCTGCCCGGCCCGGATAAGCGTGAGGTTGTTGAACTTCAGCGTTACGAATCCTGTAATAAATCGGCCGACCGTGATGCCTCCATAATACATGGAAACCCACACTGCTGCTGTTTCTAACGGTAAACCTCTGGTCCCGACCAGAAAGCTCGCTCCCCATAAACCGACGGTCATTTCCGCTCCGCAGTAAAACAAGAAGGCCATCAAAGTAAACTTAACCCCTTTCATTTGAAGCGGGTTTCCTTGTTTGCGTGCGGCAGCCTCATCACCGCTCGTTGATTCGTTTCTCGTATGAAGTTCCTCCATGCCTTGGGGCTGATGTTTGCCCGCCACGATCCTCCAAAGCGGAAGCGTGAGCAGCAGGATGAAGACCAGCACGAATTGCAGCATCGATACGGTATAATATCCGTCTCTCCATGCATCGTTGGTCCCCATCGAATAAGACATGATGATGGGTCCTAACGTTGCGCCTACGCCCCAGAAACAGTGCAGCCAGCTCATATGATGGGCCTTATAATGGTTCGCCACGTAGTTGTTCAACCCCGAATCGACTGCCCCTGCACCTAATCCAAGCGGAATCGCCAGCAAAATCAGCCAGAACAGCGATGGCGCAAACGAAAATCCGAGGAGCGCGCTCGCCGTCAACAAACAGCTGACAAACGTAACGATACCCGTTCCGAAGCGTTCAATCAAACTTCCGCTGACCAAGCTGGATACAATGGTGCCTCCGGTTACGACCATGGATAGCAGCCCTGCGGATTCGAAGGCTGCGCCGATCTCCGGCTGCATGGCCGGCCAGGCGACCCCAAGCAAGGAATCGGGAAGCCCTAAACTAATAAAGGCCAAATAAATAATAAGAAGAAAAAAAGTTACCACAAATTAAGGTCCTTTCTACGACGTGATCATTCAGATAATGGGATTGTATAGGAAGTGATCTCCTTAATTTTGGCAGCTTTACCGCTGCTAAACCGGTACACGTTACAAAATGCCAGGCGCTTCCGGTCATCGAATACAAGGATCCCTTCCGCTGCGCCGGTACTGCCATGTGTAATCAGATGATGAATATGCAGTTCGACTGTCTTGCCATACTTCACCTGACATAACGATTCAATCACTTGTTCCTTCCCTTGAACGATTCTTTCCCCAACGTAATTCAGCTGAATCCCATCCGTGAAATTCTCATTCATAAATTGTGCGTCCATGCCAGCCATAGCGATGTGGAGTTTCTTAAGCAGCTCCTTCTTCGGTGCGTTCCCGCAATCCTCAGCGCATGTGATAACGAAATCTTTTTTGCCTGTGACACTATCTGCCATAACCAAACCTCCAAGCCCAGCTTCGTATGTAAGGGGAGTTTTCATCTATTCTAATCCTTGTTCGGAAATATGGAAAGGTTAGGTATGGCTTTTATTCCCAAAATGAAAGCTCAGGAATGAAACGCACTCCAAAATTCACTCTCCGTATTGATCATGTCCTTGATCTCAGCGAAAGGAATTGTGAATGTCGGAAAACCCGCTGCGTAAGGAGCGATCTCATACGGTGCAAACACCAGATGCAACGCGTCCTCGGTTACATAGAAGGGCTGGTTTGCTGCAATTCCCTTGTAGCTATCAGGGAATACGTACGAATACTGCGGATCCTCTTGTATCTGCTTGCCAACGATACGGCTGAGCTCCTTCACATAATCGATGCCAGGCTTAAACAAGTCCTTCAATTCATACATCCTGCCGTTCTCCAGGTTGATCACAGCGTAAACTTTGGTTGGCATGCCATGTGCGGCACCGAAGGGATAGTTATAGCCGTTCAATTCTAGTTCGAGGAGCTTCTGCTTGTAGAAAATGACGTCAAAATCACCTGTATACGTGTAATCAAGCTGTTGATTCTCAGGAATGAATTTCACCTGTGACATTTCTTTAAGCTTCGTATTCAGCGTTTGCTGAGCTGCCTGATCCCTCATACCTTCGATCTGTGGATAGTAGACCAAGTAATCCGGATTGGGTTTGTACTTTTCTTCCATTACCTTATAAGGTGGTTGCAGCGGAATCACCGTGTTCTGCTTCCAGATGACGTGACCCGACCGGTCTACGTAAGACAGCCGCTGATCGACCAATGCCTTAATTAGCCCGCCTGGTTCGAGCGTGAGCGAACCGCTGCCGTTCACTTGAGGATACCCCGGCGCCGGTCTGCCGGTTCGATCAATAAAATACGTCTGCTGTGCATCATAAACAGATGCCAATCCGTGCTTGTATTCCGATACTTCACGGTATACAAAATCGGATAACCTCTTTCCATCCCAATCCGCAATGGCATAGATCGAACCGATATACGGCTGTGCAGGATCGATCGCACGTCCAAGCGCAAACCGGTCTCCATTCAAATCCCGAATATCGTTATATTCCGGTTGGATGACCCACTCGCCCTGTTTATTAATGACGCCATACTTCGACTTGTAATCTTCAGCCGTGTTGACGATGGCTCTGTCATGATGAAAAGGAAATGCCGAAGTATAGGTCGGCGGAATGACGATGTTCCCCTGCTCGTCGATATAGCCGTATTTGCCAGTGCTATCCTTCTGATAAGCAAGCAAGCCATCGCCGGGCGGTCCGACGTAGACGAATGGATAATTGGCCAATCGGCGGCCATGGAGATCAACGAGCGCGTAATGACGGTCTTGGATTTTCACAACAGCTTTGCCATCGACAAAATCATTCGCTTCCTCATATTGCGCCGGGATTACCTCTTGGCCTGCGGAATCTAAATAGCCGTATCTGCTGTTCGCGCCATCGCCACTGCCATTATCGGTTACATAATAAACCGCTCTTCCTTCTTTAAGTTCTGCGATATACGGATAACCTCGTCGTGTCAGAACTACTCCTTGTTCGTTAATCATCTTAAAACCTTGTTCATCGATCACGGTCGCTCGATGCTCCGAGAACGGGCTGATGAACTGATATATAGGCTTCACTACAAAACGGTCAGACCTGTCGATGAGGCCATACTTCCCCTTCACGCCTACGATCGCGAGACCATTGTCCTGAAAATCCTGTGCATCATCGTACTTCGGCTCAATGACCATATTTCCGCTGCGATCAATGTATCCCCATTTCGTTCCGTTCGTCGTTTTCACGGATGCCGGAAATAACCCGACATGCTGCTGAGACTGCCCTCTGCTTGCCAGCATCTCCTTGATCCGTTTCTCAAGTTCAAGCAGCGTTTCGCGCGCCGGGTAAGGTTCTGCGAACGTAAGTGCTTTGCGGACCGACACAAGGGCTGCTTCCGGCATTCCGGCCCGATACTGTGCCTCCGCCAGGTAATACCAATAATATGAGTAATCCGGATGTTCTTGCGTCAGTCTCTCGTAGTACCTAACAACGACAGGATAATAATAGGGGTATACATCCGGTGCAGTGACTAAGGCCCCTTGGCTCCACCTGACGACCTCGACTCGATAAGCTTCGCCTGTATCGTGAATCCAAAGCGCAATTTCAGCCTGACCATCCGGACCCGAAGCACCTGGCATGTCGGCAATTTCGATATAACTGTAATATATATCGGCAGGTGCGATATCTTGGAGGCCCTCTGGTGTCCAAGCGTATATCGACAATTTTGACCAGATGGAACCGAGCTGCCATCCCACGATCAATTGATTCATATGAGGGTTCAACACCGGGGCCGCGGTCAATAAATGAACCGCATATCCCTGCCCCAAGACATTGGCTACGACCTCATATCCGCCGTTGCGGTACTGCAGCACAAATAAATATAGTGCTTCATTGAATCGGGACACACCAGCAATCTCCAGTATGTGATCTCCCGTTACGTCGGCTGCGATAACCGCAGGATGTTCTATAGGTTTATCGATTCGTACAAGTTCAGCACCGCTTGGCAGATAAGCCTTAGCGATTTGTGCCAAATGCTGATCATTAACGGACATTTGGGCATCCTCCCTTATTCAGAGCTTTCTCGCCTAACTGTATGCAGAGGATGGTCAAATATGCACCTGCAGGCAGGTTGAAATGGCACGTCTCACCCCTGTGTTCCATTGTCGGATGAACGCAAGTTAAAAAACCGACCTGATCACGTTAGGCAATCAGATCGTTCTCTTCACTTCAAAATGGTTTGCTGACCATGAAGTATAAAATAACAATGGGCAGCAGGGTGGCTATTGTCCCGCCTAAAGCCCAATACGTCGAAGCTCTTTTATAACCGGCTGAAATGACCCCATCCCTAATGGATTGCATGCTATGCCGAATCATTCCTTTTTGCAGCGGAATCAAAAAACCTGCCCACAGGATCCCCGTAACGCCAAACAGAATCAATGAGGCCATCAGCCAGTTCATTCCGCCCATTGCATATCCGGCTTGAACAGCCATCATAACGCCTGAGACGATAATTAGCAGCAAACCTGGCAGGGTAAATACCATATCGGCTAACATAACATTCTTAACCGTATTATGGACTTCGGCCGGATCCCCTTTCAGGTCAGCTCTTATTTTCCAGAATGCCGCCGTAATGATATTACCGAGAAATAATACGCATCCGGCGATGTGCAGAAATAACCACAGCGTCATAAGCCATCCTTCCCCTCTTTCCGGTGCCCGGGCCGGAGAATATCGATGATGAATTCGGCATAATCCTTCGTGCTGAATGCATGACTATTTACACCGATAAGCCCCCGCATCCGCAGTCCGAACGACAACAGCTCGAACAGCTCGGCGGTGCGTTCCGCATCGATGGATTCCGGTATAACCCCTGCTTCCTGGCCTGTGACAATCCATAGCTTCGAAGTGGCTGTCGCTTCCCTATAGAAGCCAGCCACAATGTCGGCGATTTCGGGCTGATCGCTTTTGCCAATCAGGTACATGAAGATCAGGTTGCTGACATCATCACGACTTTCCAGTCTCGACATGCTGTTGGTAATGGTATTCATCGGTCCGTCAAACTGTTTGATATCCCCTTGCTTGTTCACTTCGCTCATGAACTGCTCGTTCTGCTCGGCAAGCTTAGCCCGTAATACGTGCACAAACAACTCATCCTTACTTGAAACATAATGAAATATGGCGCCTTTAGACAAACCGGAACGCTTCATGATGTCATTAAGGGTGGTTTGGCTGCAGCCTTGCTCCCTAATCAGGTCTTCCGTGGCTTCAAGCAGTATTCGCTTGGTTTGCTCTCGCCTTTCTTCCTGCTTCACTTATTAATTCCTCCTTGATGATAAGTTGATTACCCTTGAGGTGGAAGCCAGCCCGCCATGAGAACCGCTGCCAGAAACACGATTTGGAGAAACGTTCTCGGTACGATTGGAGTGACCGGCTTACCGCCAAGTGACAAATGGTGATTTGCTGCGTATACATTGGCGGGAAACATGGCGATCAGCATCAGCGCCAGACCGGCAGAGGCCCATGCTGTTGTAGCCGGAATAAGGATGAGCATCGCGCCTGCAAGCTCCAGCACACCGGTGATGGTAACCATGAGCGCAGCCTTCGGTATTCCTGGCGGGATCATGGCGATTAAATCGGGTCTTCGTTTTCCCCAGTGGGCAGAAGCCGTTAGCAGTAACAGGACCGCAACCGCAAATCTGAGTGAGATGACCCAGTCATTCATATACTCCCAGCCTGCAAAGCCGAGCGTCCGAAACAAAAGAAGCGAAACCAACATGGCTATAAACGGAATCATGACCTTCACCAACCCTCCGTATATTTGTAGCTTTATTATATATACCGACCAGCGGTTTGTAAATATGAATTTCAAATTTATTCCTTTAAAGACTTCAGTCACGTTCAGCGTCGAATAAAAAAGAAAGCAAGCCTGCGGCTGCGTTCCAACCGGGCTTGCTCTCATTTCTACTCTCTTATCATAGGTCTGGCCTATTATGCTGCGTCTTTTTTTTCTTCATACATTCGAAATAGCAGGATATACAGCACCACACTGATTAATGCCGATAGCAAGATAATGCTGAATATACCCATAGGCTGCAGCCAAGAGGACAGAAAGACCGTCACTGGTGCCAGAAATCTTCCGATCGTAAACTGTAAGCTGTCAGCTCCCATATACTGTCCTCTTGCATGCTCCGGAGCATAACGGCTGATAAAGCTTTGCGTCACGGGGGAACGGACCATTTCGCCGAAAGTGAAAATAATGGTTACAAAGAATAGGAACCAGATGTTTGTGTTCAGCCCGAGTGCAAAAGTGCCTACTCCGGATAACAGGGAAGACAGTACGAATACGTCACGCTCCTTCCAATCCCGAAACCACTTGGTGACCGGGAGAATAAAGAGAACGAACAAGAGCCCGTTAAGCCCCAGCACCCACCCTAATATCTCCGTGCTCGAAAGCATAAGCGAATGCCCATTCCAGGAGAACAGCGCCTGGGATGGTACATAATCGATCACATATACAGCCAAATACAGATCCAGCTGCATGATGGCCACAAGAGCAAAAATCCCCGCCAGTATGTACACCAAAAACACCTTATCTCGAAAAATGACGCCATATCCCTTCCACTGTTCCTTGAATACCTGAAGAATCGAACCTGTCGGCTTCGTGCGTTTTGCAGGCGCCGGCAGGGTTTCCTGAACGATGAAGTAAATGGCGATAAAATAGATCAGTAAGACGAAGGAACAAGACCACAGAAGCTCTTGCCGATACTGAAAAAAGAAAATGGCCCCAAGCGCCGGACCAAGCACGGCTCCCAAGTTGTTCGCCGTCATGAACGTTGCAAATACCTGCCGGCGTTCTTCAACCGGAACCAGATCGGCTACCATCGCGGAGCTGGCAGGCCTATAGATGGCGCCCCCGAATCCGATGCCGATAAATGCGGCATAATCGATCCAGTGCGAAGGCGACAGCGCGAACAGCGCAAACATGACCGTCTGCAGCGAGGCGCCAAGCAGCATGATGGGGCGGCGTCCCAGCCGATCGGCTAATGCGCCGCCGAGCAAGCTGCCGATGATGCTGAATATCGGCGGAACCGTCATGAGGATTCCCGCGATATGATTGCCTAAAGCCGCTCCGAAATAAACCGTTATGAAGGGAAAGTACATCCAAAACAGCATATTGAACAGCGCTTCACCCAATAATCGAACCTTTAAGTTGTTATCCCATAATCGAATTTGCACAGGACTCCCTCTTTCTATCCGAACAGCACAAGTAAAAAATGCGATATACCACGTCCCCCGGCCGGGTATTACAAACTATAAAACATTTCCCTGGCAAAATATAGACTTATATTAAGCGCTGAGCTATACTAATAATATGAAAGCCGAATATCGTCCGATTTAATTTAGATGACCCACAAAACGAACATTTGTTCCATATATGACAAGACGCTCCCGCGGGAGCGTCTTTTTTGATGCATGGAGCTGGATGCAGGCTGCTTCTCCAACGGGACTTAATCAGCCAGCTTCTTCAATTCATGCAGATGATCGAAGATCATCTGGCAGACCTCAGAGACCCGCTCCCGATCCTTGTACGTTAGCCAAGCCAATTCATCAATTTCCGAAGCCGGGCTTAACTCTCCTTCATACTCCGCCGTGTAACAGGACATCGTTACTCGAACGCCCTCCGATTTGCCGTGAGCGCCAGCGCGGAAGCTGCCAGCATGCGCCGCGGTCTCCGGATTGATACGAACGGACAGTTCCTCCTGGATTTCCCGCACCAGCGTGTCGATATCGGATTCCCCAGGTTCTCGCTTTCCTCCCGGCAAGTAGTACGTATCCTTTCCTTTGGAACGAGCGCCCAATATGCGTCCTTCCGCGATGTGGATCCAGGCGATTTTGTCAATCTCCGTTATCATATGGATTCCTCCTCTCATCAGATAAGCTTAACGCTAAGCCGTCTCTTGTTGTTCCCGTTTCCCGCCTAATTTAAATACCAGAATCCCGCCAACAATAACAAGAACACCGATCAGCTGATTCATGGTAAACGGAACCTTCTCTAACCCTAACCATCCCAGGGAGTCCCACAACAACGCAAAACCGAGCTGCGAGGTCATGACAATCGAAATGGCGAATGTGGCACCGAGCAGCCTTGTCGCCTGCACCAGGCAAATCACCACGCCGACCCCAATCAACCCGCTAATCCAGTACCAAGGCTCCATGTTATGTAGGGAGAACGTCCCTTTGCCTTCTACAACAAGACTCATGCCAAACGAAGCCACGAAGCCCATGCCTAACACCAACGTCGTTGTAGACCAGGAGCCTGTTTTCTCATTCACTCTGTTATTGAAAATATTCTGCAAACTAACCAATGAACCCGCGATTAGTGCCAATACCAATCCTGCTATCATGTTCCATCTCCTCACTTCATTGATTCATCCTCACCAAGCGTCATTCTTCGTAGATGTTGCCTCCCGCTACACTCGTCAACGCTTCCCGATCTTTAATCAGAATGAACCCCTTGCGGCGCTCGATCAGCCCTTCTTGACTGAACTTCAGAATCACCCGGTTTAAATGCCGGTAGCTGGTGCCGAGCAGATTCGCGATATCCGTCAGATTGTAAGCGGCCGGATCGTTGGCAGCGAACGTGCCTGACTCTTCGTCAGATACGGATAATAGATAGCTGGCCAGTCGCACCTCAACCGGATGCAGCAAATTAAAACTCAAGAAATTGGATTTAATATAAAACTTCCGCGTAATGATCCGCAGCAAAAATTGCAGCAGCGGCGGATGCTCCTGTCCGTATTTGCGAAGCCAGCGATAATGCACGCCGATCATATACACAGATGATATGGCCTGTACCGTATTGATCAACGGATTGCCTTGAATGTATTCAATATCTCCGATCACCTCAAGCGGTGTTTTAAAAGATAGAACAAGCGCCTTGCCTTCTGCGGAGGTCGTGAAGATTTTAATCTTCCCTTGAACCAGGATATACAGCATCTCGGCCGGCTCGCCTTGCGTGCAGACGATGTCGCCCTGATCGAAGTGATATAACACCAGATATGGCATTAAATCATCGTGAAATACGGACTGGATCTGGTTGCTCAGCAAAAAATGCTGCATGAGCTCCGCATTATGAATTTCCTTCACGTCTCTCTCTCCTTTCCCGAACATTTCAATGGATCACTTGCTTCCATATCATAATTTGATTATCACGACACCGGCGATCATCATCCCAATCCCGATGAAGTGAGGCAAGCTCATTCTCTTCTTCACCACGCCGAACCATCCGTTGCTGTCAATCAGGAACGTTAAGAATAACTGGGCAATCAACAATGCGGATATCGTTAATGTGACACCGATATTCTGAATCGCTGTCACCTCACTGAATATAATGGGTGCCCCCAAGGCTCCCCCGATTAGATAGAGCGGCTTCACTTGTCCAAATCCTTGTCTGCTTCCGTCCCGGACGAACAGCAAAATGACCAAAGCCATAATAAATCCGGTCAACTGCGTAACGGTGGCAGCCTGCCATGTGCCCATATCCTGGCTAATCCGGGCATTGGCCACCCCCTGCAGCGTAATGCAGGCACCGCCAATGAATGCAAATAAGATTCCTCTCACGATACATACTCCTTTTTCTATAGGTCTGTATACTATTAAAAGTGAATTCCCCAAACTCGGGAAAGGACATATGTCCTGAAATGAAGGGAATTCCAAATAAAGCGATGCCCAAAGACACGAATTTCATTATATACTATCGGTCGGCTTGGCATGTAACATACAAAAAAGCTGCCGGATTTCCCTTGGCAGCTTAACGGATTGCCACGATGCAGTGACTTATACATATTCAGGATGCCCATGCCTTTTGCAGCCGAACCAATAACAAGCGGTCAGTATGGATGGACGATGATCCATGACGGGATTTACTCCTTCTGTGAAACGAGAATTGATCGTTTGGTAATTTTCAATATCGTCCAAGGCGAAGCGGATGCTTGCCTGGTTTTCCTCATCAAACTCATCTTCTTCCGGATCATGCTGAATATCGGCAATCCATGCCCTGTTTTCTTGTACTGCCTCAGCTGCGATTTCTTCTGCTCTTTGATTCTGTTCAGTACGAATCAGCGAATAGATAAACCGATTCACCCAACGAGGATCCTTCGCGAATTCGCGCCAGCCTTTCTCGTAAAAGGTAACGGCAGAATGGTATTGCCCCATCTCCAGATACAATTCCGCGATCTCGACATCTCCGATATAGTCGTCTGTCTCGCTCATCAATTTCTCGATCATCGCAAGCGCTTCGTCATATCGTTTCGTTTCAACTAAACAGGCCGCATATTCATATTTCGTATACTCGTTCTCGCCTACAGCTACAGATTGTCCAAAGTAGGAGACGGCCAATTCTACGTTCTCCAGCCGGTAGGCTGCCACGGCTGCATTATGCATAGCTACAGGCGTTGGATGAACACGAACTGCGCGTTCTAACGCCACAAGCGCCTCTTCCCACTGTTCAAGATTCAGGTACGCTTCTCCTAGCAATTGGTAAGGAAAATGAGAGCGAGGCTGAAGCTCGATGCACTCCTTCAAAAGCTCAATCGCTAGATCCTCGGCCGCTTCCCAGCAGCCCTGATCGTCCGGTATTCCCTCGTGAACATAGAAAAACGCCAAGTTATGAAGAGATTGAACATCTCTCGACTCCCTGACAGCCTGTTGAAACAGTAACAATGCACGCTCGTAATCATTCGATTCAATTGCCTCCAAGGCAAGTTAGTTTGTTGTCATGCTATTCCCCTTTATCTATTCGTTCAAATGCTTAAGGTGCATTATAGCATCCGGGGCTTCTGATTTTAATCCCTTCACCAGGTATAAAACCGTTTAAACCAACATTTCATCTATGACTCTATGATCATTTTGTTTTAAAATATAAATAGATGTCACATTATTGACGTAACACCGACTGGAAGGAGCTCCTCTAACATGATGCCAGACAAACAAGAGCAAGGTCCCGATGAACAGGGTGGATTACAATTACAAGCGGATTGCGAACGCTGCTTTGGATTATGCTGCGTCGCTTTACCTTTCGCCGCCTCCACGGATTTTGCCATAGACAAAGACAGCGGAACCCCTTGTCACCATCTGCAATCCGATTTCCGCTGCGGTGTGCACAGCAGCTTGAGGCAGCGAGGTATGAGAGGCTGCACCGTATACGACTGCTTCGGAGCGGGACAAATGGTTTCACAGGTTACCTATAACGGACACGACTGGCGGCAGGCCCCTGGGACGGCAAAAGAAATGTATGACGTATTCCCGATCATGCGGCAGCTTCACGAGCTGTTATGGTATTTGAACGAAGCCCTGACTTTGCAACCGGCTCAAGTCATTCATACCGACTTGAGATTGTCGCTGGAAGAGACACGACGGATGACTCAGCTTCCTCCCGAATCCCTGTTAAGATTGGATGTGGCAGCTCATCGGGCAGACGTGAATCAGCTGCTTCTTCGGACCAGTGAGCTTGTGCGGGATGATGCGCGCAAGAAGCATAAGGGACCGCCCGTGCGTCAAAAGATCGGGGGCCGCGGTGCTGATCTGATGGGAGCTAAACTTAAAGGAGCAGACCTAAGATACGCCAATCTGAGAGGAGCTTATCTTATTGCCTCGGACCTCAGAGGAGCCGATCTGCGGGCTGCCGACCTGATCGGTGCCGATTTCAGGGACGCAGACCTGAGAGGAGCCAATCTGGCGAACAGCCTTTTCCTTACTCAATTCCAGGTTAACGCGGCAAAAGGGGACGCCAATACCAAACTGCCTCCATCCTTATCTCGACCGGACCATTGGACGCGTTAACGCTGAATATATCGGGTAGAACAGCTGAAGATTTACTACCAACACCAAAAAGCCGGCAGCTAACTTGCAGCCGGCTTTTTGGTAATGGCCGAATCGCCTACACTTAACGCCTGTAAACGCTTCAGTTATGGAATTGTATTTTAATTTCACATAGGCTTCTTCCATGAATCCTTCAAAGGAACGATACGGTTAAACACCAGTCTCCGTTCGGTCGTATATTTGGAATCCACGCAGAAATAGCCGTGTCTGATGAATTGGTACGTTCGGTTTTGGGTCGCCTCCTGCATGGAAGGCTCCAATATAGCATTTTCGATGCGAATCAACGATGCGGGATTCATTAGCTCCTCCCATATGTTCCCCGATTCAGATAACTCGGCAGATTCCTTCAGCAGCTTATCATACAAGTGAAGTTCCGCCGGGATCCCGTGCTTCGCAGACACCCAATGCAGCGTTGCTTTCACCTTCCGCTCATTAAATCCGCTCCCGCTCTTCGTTAATGGATCATACGTGCAGTGGATCTCCATGATGTCCCCCGTGTCTGGAGCTTTCACGACATGTTCGCATTTGATGAAGTAGGCTCCTTTCAAACGCACTTCCTTGCCAGGAGATAACCGGTGAAATCCAGGAACGGGCTCCTCCATAAAGTCCTCACGCTCGATGTACAACTCCCGTGAAAAAGGAACCTCCCGCTCACCCAACGTATCATCATTTTCATGATTCGGTATAGCAAGCATCTCGGTGCAATCTTCTGAAAGATTCGTGATGATCACCTTCAGCGGCTTCATGACAGCCATTGCGTTATAACACCGTTCCTTCAAGTCTTGACGGATATAATGATCGAGCATGCCTGAATCCACCAGACTGTTGCCGCGAAACACCCCGAGTTCGCCCAGAAAACGCCGAATGCCCTCAGGTGTCACGCCTCGCCGCCGTAATCCTTTCAACGTTGGCAGTCTAGGGTCATCCCATCCGTCGACAAAGCCCCCCTCTACCAATTCCCTCAGGTATCGCTTGCTCGTAACGTATCCCGAGATATTCAATCTTCCGAATTCCCGCTGTTTCGGCGGCTCGGTTACTTCCAGCTCCGTAAGTACCCACTCGTATAGCGGTCGATGATCTTTAAATTCGGCTGAGCATAGCGAATGGGTAATTCCTTCGATCCAGTCCTGGATCGGATGGGCGAAATCGTACATCGGATACACACACCAAGTTGTTCCGGTCCGATAATGCTTCGCATGAATGATACGATACAGGACGGGATCTCTCAGGTTCATGTTGGGGGACGACATATCGATTTTGGCTCGGAGTACTTTTTCCGACGTATGGAATGCTCCCGCGATCATTTGCTCAAATAATGCCATATTCTCCTCAATGCTGCGCTCCCGAAACGGGCTGTTGATGCCGGCTTCGGTCAGCGTCCCCCTGTATTCCGTCATTTGTTCGGGCGAGAGATCGCAGACATAAGCCTTCCCTTTGGCAATGAGTTTCTTGGCCGCTTCAGCGATTTGATCCGCATAATCCGACCCGAAATATACACTCGGCTTAAGTCCAAGCCACTCGATATCCTCCTGAATCGCATGCACATATTTGATATCTTCCTTCAGTGGATTCGTATCGTCGAACCGAAGATTGAATGTTCCATGAAACCGGCTGGCGATGGAGTGATTAATGTAAATCGCATAGGCGCTGCCGATGTGCAGATAGCCGTTGGGCTCCGGCGGAAATCGCGTAGCCACCGGCCTGTGATACACGCTGTTCTCTACATCCTCCTTGATCATCTTGGTCAAGAAATCCACCGTTTCTTCTCCTTTGTTTTTGTCGTCGCTCATACCTGACTCCTCCTTACGTTGTTGGATCTGCCGTAATTCCATGAAAAACAAAAAAATCCCGTCTCCAAGACATAAGTCTTGGGGACGAGATTGGTTTCGCGGTGCCACCCCTATTCGCCGATATCTCACGATATCAGGCCTTATCAGGTACGGCCATCACGCGATCGCTTATACCCTAGCTCTGTAACAGGAGCTCCTGTCGCACCATCCCTTATCCATAAGTTCCGATGCGCCGCTCAGAGGCTTGGTTCAATGAATGGCATCCAACTCCTTTTCAGCTTACCGGAGCTCTCTGTAGGGATTCCTGTTCATCTACTCTTCTCTTCATGGCGTTTACAATTTGATCCATAGTATCATCAAAAAAATAAAAAGTAAACCGTAAAACGTCGACTGCAATGAAACGCCGATGCAATGAAAAATTTGTCCCGTTCTGTTAGATAGGCAGCAGCTTCACCGTAGCCTGCTTGCCGCTGACTTGTATACCCGTCTCCTTCTTGCCTACCTCAGCCAGATCCTGCACGAGTCGCTCCAGCAGTTTGCGGGCGGCTTCGCCCTCCCTGCCTTGAATGCGAATAACGGGCTGGACAGCTTTGCCCGCTGCCAGCAGCTTATGCATTTGCGACAGCTTGGTGTCATAATCATGCTCTTCGATATGGACGGACAAGCGGAATTCCTTTACTTTCATCGGACCGGCTGAAGCTTGCTGGCCCTTCTTCTCTTTCACAGCCTCCTGCTTCGCCTGCCCCCGGCTTACGAGTTTGCATGGCGGGGGACTGCTGAATAGGGAGGTACACACCAAATCGGCTTTGTGACTTTTCGCCAGCACAAGTGCCTCATCCCTGGAGACGACTCCCAGATCTTCGCCGTTTAAGCCGGTCAGCTCTACTTCGCGTGCTTTTATCTTTTCATTCATCATTAACATGGATAGATCCTCCTATTAAAAGTAGGTGTTCGTTCATTGCTCTGCCTTTGCGTTCACATCATGGTGCATGAACCGAACAGAATGGGTTCGGTATTCCTGCTCTTCCGTGATTTCCAGACAGTTCAGCTGTTTACCGTACACGCACGCTCCATCAATACCGATTTTGTCCCCTTCTCCACAGAACCAGATCTGCTCCGAGTCGTGCAGGTTGACCGCTGGCGTATGCCCGAACACCACGGTTTTGTTGATGCCTGTAGGATAATTGAAGAATGGTTCCCGTATCCAGATGAAATCATCCTGAGGCTGCAACTTCCAGTCTTCAACACCCGGATTGATCCCTGCATGCACGAATATGTGAGTGTCTGTTTCATAGAAGAGAGCCAGCGTATCAAGAAAGGATAGATGATGCTCATACCCCTTCTTAATATAGGCTTTTCCTTCGTTATATCTGGCACGATCCATTTCACCCTCAAAAAAATCGGCGCCGCAGTAGCTTTCAATCGTATGTCGAGCTCCATTGCGAATCCAGCGCGAGTTCGCTTCATCCGTATCAAGCAAAATGGCATCCAGCATCATCTGGTCATGATTTCCGCGAAGAGTGATGGCACCTTCATCCCGCAGTTTCATCACTTGTTCAATGACTTCCCTGCTTTTGAATCCGCGATCCACATAATCCCCGAGCAAGATCAGCTTGTCCTTAGCGGGATTGTACTGCACATCATACAGTAACTGATTGAACTCATCGTAGCAGCCATGAATGTCGCTAATCGCTAATATTCGAATTGCCGTTCCCTCCCTACGCTAATCATATAAAACGATATTTAGCCATCACATCTCCCCATGGAGCAATCCCGGCTTCTTTAAACCCGATTTGGGAATATAGCCTTTTTGCATGTACATTCTCGGATTTATAACAGAGCATAACATCGTTTGTTGTATCCGGCGAGTTCCGAATCTCCTCGAGAACCAAACGAATCGCAGGTTTGGCATAATGTAGTCCCTGAAACTTGCCGTCGATCATAAACCGGTAGATCCAGAAGTTATCATCGTGCGGGTGCAGGCCATACATCACAAATCCGATCATCTCTTCATCATGGTAGATCGCACGCGTTTTGAAGCCCTCCATGAATTGAGCTTCCGCTATCGAGTATAGATTGGGGGCAATCCACTTCTCCTGTTCAGGTCTTGGTTTAAGACGGATGCAATCCTCCCAATTGTCCTTATCTATGGCATGAAGTGTTATCAAATGCAAGACTCCTTCATATATGGTGTATGCCTTTATCCTAATCCAATGCCGACCATTTTTCACGGTATTAAATATGTAAATTCAAATAAGACGCTGCACGTTGCCATATTTAGAGCAAGATAATGAACGATTATAAGTATTTATTACATATTCCGATCATCTCTCAATGGATAAACTAGAAGTAACTTTATTTTACACGGAGGCGATATACATGCGGCAATTGAACCATAACTTCCAACCGAAAGGACAACTAACTATGAAACGAATGAGGGTTATGATATATGAAGAACATATTGAATATTGGAGTTTTGGCCCATGTTGATGCCGGTAAAACCACACTAACGGAGCAAATCCTGTTCAGATCCGGCATTATTGATCAAGCGGGTTCCGTTGACCAAGGCAATACCATCACGGATTCGCTGGAGATTGAGCGAAGACGGGGCATCACGATAAAATCCGCTGCCGTATCCTTCATGCTGGGCGATCTAAAAATCAATCTGATCGATACGCCGGGACATGCCGATTTCATCTCGGAGGTCGAGCATTCACTGAGTGTGCTGGATGGCGTCATTCTGGTGATTTCCGCGGTTGAGGGCGTACAGGCTCAGACGCGGGTGCTCATGCAGACGCTGAAAGAACAACGGATTCCCACCCTTCTATTCATGAACAAGATCGATCGAATGGGCGCGAATTACCACAATGTCTATACCATGATACGAAATCTGCTGGATGAACATATTTGCGAGATGAGCTCTGTATCTCATGAGGGCAGCGCAACCGTTCGGGTAGACATCGCCGATCCCCATAACGCCGGATGGGTCGAAATGTTGGCACTGACCAATGACGATCTGCTGAACGACTATGCCCAGGATATTCCCATATCACGCGAGCGGCTGCAGGAAGAATTACGCAGGCAAACCCAGCAAGGTAAAGCTTACCCTCTATTTGCAGGATCAGCAGCCAAAGGGATCGGCATCGAGCCGCTGCTTCAAGCGCTTGGTGAGTTGTTCCCCGTTAATGACGCCTCGGAGCTTCAGCATGAATCGTTATCCGGCCTGGTGTTCAAAGTGATCAAACTTCCGAACGGAGAACGGAACGTATACCTCCGGCTGTTCGCCGGCAGTATCCAGGCGCGAGACGAGATTACGGTGATAATGCAGAACGGAAACATCAACATGTTCAAGGTAAAACACCTCCATGCTCTGCACCATGGCAAATCCATGCCGGTGAATCAGATCGATGCCGGAGACATTGCGATTCTCATGACCGATGAACTCAAGGTGGGCGACGTCATCGGTGCTGTTTCCGACAGGATGAAGAGGGTCCACTTTCAGAAGCCGCCGATTCAAGTCCAGGTTTCGGCCAAGAATCCCGCGGAGGAGCATCAACTACACACGGCCTTATGCGATCTCACCGAAGAGGATCCATTCCTGCAATATATCCAGGATATGAAAACCAAAGAAAACATCATCCACGTATTCGGTAAAGTCCAGCAGGAAATTCTGCTGGAAACGATCCAGCAGCAATATGGCATCGAAGCTGCATTTTCTGCTCCGCGGGTCATTTGTATCGAGAAGCCGGTTGCGACCGGAGAGGCTGTTGAATTTATTGGCGAATGTCCTTTTTATGCAACGGTTGGCTTACGGGTTGAGCCTGGCGAGAGAGGAACCGGAATTCAGTATCGTCTGGAAGTGGAACTGGGCTCTCTCCCCTTAGCCTTTCAGAAAGCGATTAAAGACACGGTGATTGAGGTGCTCCAGGAAGGTTTGTATGGATGGACCGTGACCGATATTATCGTGACGCTGACGCATACCGGTTACGCAAGTCCGGTGTCGACGGCAAAGGATTTTCGCAGCCTGACCCCACTCGTCCTCATGTCTGCGCTGGGCAAAGCCGGAACGGAAGTATACGAGCCTATCAATGTCATCCAATTCATTCTGCCGGAAACCAGTTTAAGCAAAGTGTTATCCAAGTTGGCAGCGCTAGAGGGGACCTATCAGGAACCAACATTCCACAACCATGCTGTCCACGTTCATGGTACCATCCCCGTGCGGACAACCGACTTGCTGAAAGCCGAAGTCCATTCCCTGACAAGCGGTGAGGGCATGCTCTCCGTTAAACCAGGAGGCTACGTGAAGGTGCAAGCCACCGTCCCTGTGAACAAACGGCGACAAGTCAACCCGCTGAACCGCGGTGAATATATGCTTTATTTGAACAAGATCATGTAAAGAACGTACGTGTCAATCCATAGCGGTGTCGAGAGATGATCTCGCCCGCTATTTTTTTGTTCGATCCGTTTTCCTTCTAAAGGATAGTCTCTGGCATTCAATGCTTCCGAACTGGAGGTATATACCGGGGATAAGGGCTGTAAAGCCGTTATCATGTGGTTGTTTACAGTGTAAGCAATCAAAGACTACCGACTGCCATGACCTTTACGAAGCAGCTTGGGATATTGCGATGACGCATGTTTAACAACACCGCAATGGGCGCAAGCCGTAAGCTTAGGGTCCAGTCGTTCAAGAATCCTCCCGCTCCGAAGTGACTCTTCCATATCAGGCGTAAATTTCGCAATGGGTCTGCGGAGTTTGCCGAAGAATGCTGTGAACAGATCGCCTGCGAGAAGAATTTTGTCGTCAGGATGATAGAATACCACATGCCCCGGACTATGTCCCGGTGTATGATAAGGGATTAACCCGCCATACGCATTGTCCAAATCCAGGGATTTGGTTGGATTAGAGGAGATATCAGATATCCGGTCCGCTTCTAATGGGTGTACTACTATCGGAACCTGCAAGGTCCGAGTCAGGTTCGGCAGCATCCCCACATGGTCCCCATGACTGTGCGTAAGCAGCACCTGTACTAAGGGCTTATTCTTGAAGCGGACGTTTAACGCTTGATACAACGAATTCCACATGGACGGTATCCCTGCGTCAACCAGCGTTAATCCGTCTCGATCTTCAACGATCCATACCATGACAGGCAATGGCCAATATACATATCCGCCCCACACGTGACGTGTCAGCTGCTTCCATCGCATTCCAACCATCTCCTTACAAAAGTTATAATATGCGCTCGCACTTTTATATACCAATTGGTATATAATGATCAAAAAAAATTACCTCAATACACCCAAAGTAACTTCTATACTGTGTTTCAAAACAACCGGGGCGGGTTCTATTTTTATGACCACGTAAAGTCCAACCAATGCCAGCATTAGAAAGTGTGCCGTGGAATGAACGTCGATGGTCTGCGCAATGTCTCCCGCTTCCTTTCCTTCGGTCAACGCGTTTTCCAGAAACTGTGATACCTTGTCCTGATACTCACGGCCTTTTAACGCGATTTGCTCATCATGTGCGGCAAGCTCCGTCATTGTGTTTACGAACAAGCAACCGCGCTTTATTCCACGGTCATCGACCGGTTCAACAATATCTCGAAATAATGCCTCAATCCCCTTGTACCCCGATCCATTAGCAGCAAGAATAGACTCGAGTTTCCGAAGAAACTGGTCCATATAAATGTCCAATACCTTCATAAATAACGCACGTTTATCTCCAAAAGCCATGTATAGGCTCGGCCGGCTAATCTCCATCCTGGTCGTTAAATCTGTAATGGAGGTCGCTTCGTAACCCTTTTCCCAAAATAACTCCAACGCATTGTTCAATGCTTTCTGCATATCGAATTCCCGCGGACGCGCCAACCACTCTCACCTCAGTTATGTACCAACTAGTATATAATCAATGTTACCCTCCTTGGATATTGATGTCAAGCGTCATGCTTAATGCTATCATCCATCCAGTATTCAGTTTTATATGCCAAGACCTTAGCCTCGAACTATCTTTCTTAGTCCAGTGCAACTCTTTTTGCCCCTTGTCACTTATTAAGTGATAGGAAAAAACGTTGCTCTAGACCCACCCCAACTCGGCTTGGTAATATAGTCAGGTACTATTTTTTGGGGCGTGTGGAAGGAGTCGGCTAGATTTGGAACAACAACGTTATCATGATTTAAAATTGGGTGAAAAAGGTGCCATCATCAGTATCATTGCTTATATCTGTTTATCTGCAATCAAATTATTGATAGGTTACACCGCGAACTCCGAGGCTCTGCGGGCGGACGGATTAAATAATGCTACAGATATCGTGGCGTCCATTGCTGTATTGATCGGACTGCGTTTATCGCAAAAACCTGCGGATCGGGATCATCCATACGGCCACTGGAAAGCGGAAACGGTAGCCTCCTTGATCGCCTCTTTTATTATGATGGCCGTCGGGATCCAAGTCCTGTTCGGGGCCGTTTCTTCCATGTTTGAAGGCAACCATGAATCGCCTGATCTTCTATCCGCGTGGACCGGTATTGGCTGCGCCATCGTGATGTTCTTGGTCTACCGCTACAACAAACGCCTGGCTACCAAAATAAACAGTCAAGCCGTTATGGCAGCGGCCAAGGACAATCTTTCGGATGCCTGGGTCAGCATCGGCACGGTCGTTGGTATCATCGGCGCCCAATTTCATCTGCCATGGCTCGATCCGCTGACCGCCGTATTGGTAGGCTTCCTGATATGTAAAACCGCTTGGGATA
Organism: Paenibacillus sp. JZ16; assembly: GCF_015326965.1. Lineage (NCBI taxonomy): Bacteria > Bacillati > Bacillota > Bacilli > Caryophanales > Paenibacillaceae > Paenibacillus > Paenibacillus sp. JZ16. The sequence goes on along the minus strand of NZ_CP017659.1, from coordinate 316 downwards.
TATTCCGGGATGCCTCACATCATTTAACCGATGGCTTTGATGAGAACATTGTCAAAAGTTACAAAGAAACCGTAAAGCAAGTGGTTGGCGTTAAGGGAGTCAAGGACATCCGGGCAAGAAATTACGGCAGCAACACGGTTGTTGACATCGTCATCCTGGTCAGGTCGAATCTGGATATCCGGGTCGCCCATGATATTTCAGACCAGGTGGAACATGAATTAAAAGAAACACACGGCGTTTATGACGTACATGTTCATATAGAACCGAATTAAGCCCCCACCATTACCAAGTTTCATAACTCATGAAGAAGGTCCGG